>CAVXVM010000153.1:0-35899 GCA_963765025.1 uncultured Acidobacteriaceae bacterium
GAGATCATCCGCCACTTCACGCGCCTCTCAACGTGGAACTACGCCATCGACCTGGGCATGTATCCGCTCGGGTCTTGCACGATGAAATATAACCCGCGCGTCAATGAGGCGGTTTCGCGCATCGAGGGCCTGGCCGAGGCCCATCCCTACCGGCCCGACTCGCTCGCGCAGGGCATCCTCGAAGTCATCGCGCTGCTCGAGCGCTGCCTCATCGAAATCACCGGCATGGACGCCATCACGCTGCAGCCCGCCGCGGGCGCACATGGCGAATTCACAGGCATTCTTCTCGTTCGCGCCTGGCACGAATCGCAAGGTAACGCGCGCAAGAAGATTCTCATTCCCGACTCGGCGCACGGCACCAATCCCGCCACTGCCGCCATCTGCGGCTACCAAGTCGAAAACCTCAAGTCAAACGCCGAGGGTGGCATCGATCTCGACGCATTGGAGCGGCAGGTCGATGAAGAGACCGCGGCCCTCATGCTCACCAACCCCTCCACCATCGGCGTCTTCGAGAGCCAGATTCACAAGATCGCCGACATCCTGCATGCCAAGGGCGCGTTGCTTTACATGGACGGCGCCAATATGAATGCGCTTGTCGGCAAGGCGCGGCCCGGCGACTTTGGCGTGGACGTGATGCACCTGAACCTGCACAAGACATTCTCAACGCCGCATGGCGGTGGAGGTCCCGGCTCAGGTCCTGTGGCCTGCAAGGCGTTTCTCGAGCCGTTTCTTCCCACGCCCGTACTGGTCCGGAAACCGATCGTTGCAAATCAAGCCGCACCGGCCTCCTGGGAGAATCTCAACGACGATCCCCCGCCCCCCGGTGCTTCCATCCCCATGTTCCGCGCTCCTGTTTCTCCGCTGGTTTCCGTCGGAAGTCTGAACGACGAACGCGGGCAGCTGGCATGGGACTACGATCGGCCCCAATCCGTAGGCCGCGTGCGCGCCTTCTACGGCAACACCGGCATGTTTATCCGCGCGCTCGCCTACATCCTGGCCAACGGGCCCGACGGCCTGCGGCAGACCACCGAAGACGCCGTGCTCAACGCAAACTACATTCGCAACAAGCTTGAAGATTTGTATGAGCTGCCTTATAAAACCGCGTCGATGCACGAAGTGGTCTTCAGTGACAAGCGCCAGGCCGCGCTCGGCGTCAAGACGGGCGACATTGCCAAGCGGCTCATCGACTACGGATTCCATCCCTACACGGTCAGCTTCCCGCTCATCGTCCACGGCGCGCTCATGATCGAGCCCACCGAAAGCGAATCGCTCGAAGAGCTCGACCTGTTCATCGCAGCCATGCGTTCGATCGCGAAGGAAGTGGAGGAGTCGCCGGAACTGGTAAAGACCGCTCCGCACTCCACGCGCATCTCGCGTCTCGATGAAGTGCAGGCGGCGCGCAAGCCCATCCTCCGATGGAAACCCGCAGCCGATCAGGCACGCTAATGCACGATCCGAAGGCCTTTTGAAGCATACCGGCGAATCTCCGCATCGGCGCTCACCAGAGCTAGCCCTTCCACCGTCGCCTGAGCAATCAAAATCCGGTCGAACGGATCCTTGTGAATCGGCGGAAGCGCGTACATTGCGGCAACATGCTGGGGGCGAAGGATCAGCGGAGTGGCGGCCAGTTGCTCCAGGGCCTCCTGCCACCAAATCCGGGGATCGCCCACATCCAGCGTCCCCTTCATGCTCTTCACCATGACCTCCCAATAGGAGACCACGCTCACCACGTTGGGTCCGGAGCTCACAGCTTTGCGGGCTGCGCTGCTGAGCGCCTCGGGGCGATCCAACGCCCAGATCATCGCATGGGTGTCGAGCAGGCAGCCGTGCGCTGAAACCTCTCCAGTCAAACGTCCTCACCCAGAAGCTCTTCCTCGGTGATGGGATCGTCCCAGCCCGGCAGCAGGCGGATACGGCCTTTCATGCCGCCCAGCACAGCCTTGCGCCGCGGCGCTGGCGGCGGAGCCAACTGCGCAACAGGGCGCCCATGGCGGGTTATCACCACCACTTCGCCCTCTTCTACAGCTCGAATCAACTCGGGCAAGCGATTCTTCGCCTCTGCGGTACTCACATCCATAAAATTATTATAGCTATAATTTATAGCCATAACAAGTCCAATAGGCCGGCGCCTGGCAAATTCAACCAACCACCGCCGTTCGAACCAAATGAGAGAATAATTGAGGCTCAACCGCGCATCCGGGCCGCACCCATGATCGTAAAGATCTTCGACGACAAGAAAGCACTGGCCAAGGCCGCGGCCGACCGCGCCGCCGCAGCCATCATTGAAACGCTGGCTGCCCGCGGCAACGCACGCATCATCGCCGCCACCGGCGCTTCTCAGTTTGAGTTCCTTGACGCGCTCACCTCGCGCCGCGACATTGACTGGCCCCACGTGGAGATGTTTCACCTCGACGAATACATCGGACTGCCCGCTGACCACCTGGCCAGCTTTCGCAAATATCTGCGCGAGCGGCTCATTGAGAAGTCCGGCATCACCCAGTTCCACCTTCTCGACGGCGAATCCGATCCGGCGGCAACCATCGCACAGGTTGGCTTAGCACTCAACTCCGCGCCGATCGACGTGGCCTATGTGGGCATCGGCGAAAACGGGCACCTTGCCTTCAACGATCCGCCCGCCGACTTCGAAACCGATGCGCCCTACCTGATCGTCGAGCTCGACGAAGCCTGCCGCCGCCAGCAGCTTGGCGAAGGATGGTTCGCCGCGCTCGCCGATGTGCCGCGCCGCGCCATCTCCATGTCGATCCGCCAGATCCTCAAGGCCAGCGAGATTCTCGTCATCGTTCCCGACGCGCGCAAGGCGCAGGCCGTCAGGGATTGCCTCGTGGGCGAGATCACGCCCCTTCACCCGGCCTCCATCCTCCGCCGCCACGCCAACACCACAGTTTTCCTTGACCGCGACTCTTCCGCGCTGCTATCGCACTAAGAAGCCTGTTCCATTGCAAGGCGAGACTGAGCCATCAGCGAAAAGCCCCAACCCGCTCGACACGTAATCCACCATCTTCGATGGTGGATTGGCGGCCTTCTGCTCGCCTCAACGGTCATCAACTACATTGATCGCCAGACGCTCTCCCTGCTGGCGCCGTTCCTCAAACTTCAGTACCACTGGACCAACACCGACTATGCCCTCATCGTCATCGCCTTTCGCCTTGCCTATTCGTTGGGCCAGTCCGGCTGCGGACGCCTGATGGATCGCGTCGGCGCAAGGCTCGGCCTCACCATCACTGTGGCCTGGTACTCACTTGCGTCCTTGCTCACGGCGGCCGCGTCTGGCCTGTTCAGCTTTGCAGGCCTGCGCTTTCTTCTCGGAGCCGGCGAATCCGGCAACTGGCCGGGAGCAACAAAAGTCGTCGGCGAATGGTTCCCGCGCCAGGAACGCGCACTTGCCACCGCCGTGTTTGACAGCGGCAGTTCGCTCGGCGGCGCAATCGCACCGTTCGTGGTTCTCGGCATCTATTTCCGCTGGGGGTGGCGACCGGCCGTCATTCTTCCCGGATTACTCGGCCTGTTCTGGCTCGTCCTGTGGCGCCGCCTTTACCATCCAATCGCATCCCATCCAAGCCTGTCAGATGAAGAGCGGGCCTTCATCACCGCGTCAACCACCGACCAGAGTTTCCGCATCCAACGCGCGGAAAACATCCCCTGGCTAGGCCTGCTCAAGCTGCGCGAGACCTGGGCCATCGTAACCGCCAAAACATTCACTGATCCGGTATGGTTTTTCATCGCCGACTGGTTTCCCATCTACATCGTCGCCAAAGGCATCAGCCTGCGCGGGAATTTCGTCGCCATCTGGGTTCCGTTTCTGGCAACGGACGCCGGCAACTTCTTCAGCGGCTGGCTCTCAGGGGTGCTGGTTCGCCGCGGCTGGCCGCTCGCCGCAGCACGCAAGGTTTTCATCGTTGGCGGGGGCATTGGAGTGCTGCTGCTCATCCCCACCATCTTCACCGCCAACCTCTACGTCATCACCACGCTGTTTGCGCTCGCCGCATTTGCTTATGGATGCTTCACCACGATCGCCAACGTGCTGCCGGCCGACCTGTTTGACAATGCATCCATCGCCTCAGTCAGCGGCATCAGCAACACCGGCGCAGGGCTCTGCACCATCGTTGCTTTTCTGCTGGTGGGCCTGGTCTCTGACGCGCGCCACGCGTCTCTCGTCCATTCGTTTGACCCGATTCTGATCACCGCCGGCCTGTTGCCTTTCATCGGCATGATCCTCACACTTACCTTGCTGCGAAATTCCCCAGGCACCCGGCAGAAACAAGCCTCATGAAGGCATTCCTGCTTTGCGTCCGATCCCCCGGCTTCAACTAACTCCAGCCAGAACCACGATGAGCGCGCCAAGCCTATCGGCCGTCGCTGCTCCGCTTGCGAAATACCACGCTCAGCTCGCGCCGCCAATGTTCGCTCACGGCAATCAGCTCCCACTCCACCTGCGGCGAAAAATAACGCAGCACGGTCTCGTTGGCAGGATGAATGCGCAGCGCGGGCGCGGCCAGCAGCAAGCGCGGCGGGAGCTGAGAAACTTCGGCCCCCTCAAAATATCCCTGCCGCTCGAACGCTGAAACGGGCCGGTTGCCGCCAGCGCCCGCCTGCCGGTCGTCATTGAGCGCGCGTACGCGAATCCAGTAATCCAGGGCCTGTAGCGGAAGATGCAGATCCTCGTTCGCCTTCAGCTCAATCACCACCAGCCGCCCGTTGCGGTCGAGCGTGAGCAGATCAAGCAGGCCCCGATCCCCTCTTGAGATCGCAGGTACCTGCGTGTAGAGCAAATCGCCGCGCAGCCCGGGCAGCAGTTCCGCAAGTCCCGCGCGCAGCCGAGACTCCAGCCAGTGCTCCGGGTGCATGCGGAAAAGCGGGTCGTTATGCGAGCCATCAGGGTAGCGACTGCTGAACAGCCGTGCGCACAGCTCGCGGCAGAGCGCTTCATTTTCTTCCGTGAGCGGCGTCTCGTTGGCGCCCGCGCCAAAACTCACCTCGTCTTCGCGCGCAAACGACTGAGCCGCCGCGCCGTGACGAACGCGCGCAAACTCAAGCCCGTGCAGCAGCAGACCGACCTCGGTGGCCGAGCTGGCCCGCACCTCAATCCGATCGCGTGCCCCATCCGGAACGAGCGCCATCAGCCTCTTGATTCCGGCACCGCAGCGTTCAAGGGCTGCCGGCCTTGAGAACGCGTGAACCAGCCGCGACTCCAAATTGCCGGTGTCACGAAAATCCACCGGCGCAATCTCTTCGCTGCGCTCGTCGAGCGTGAACAACTGGAAATCGGCGGCGCCGTGATTCATCCACGCCATCCGTTCCGCGGTCGTCCGCCACGCGCCAGCCGGCACAATCACCTTAAGCCCGCCAAAATGTCTGCGCCCGTCGCCGTGGCTGCGGCAATGGTCGAGCCACAGAATTCCCAGCGTCAGGATTCCATCCACCATCGCACCCGACTCGGCTTCGCTCACACCGATCACCGCGTCTGCCGCGGTTCCACGCAACAGGCGCCCGCGCACATACGCCGGACCAAAGCTGTGCTCCAGGTCCATGGCCGAACGCAATCCGTCCACCTTCGCGTCCACAAACCTGCGCGTAAGCACGCGCTCCAGCAATTTTTGATAGTTGCGTCGGCTAGCATCCCGCGCCGTGGGCGTGCGCCGGTCGCTGGTGGGTACAAACTCAAGTGCCTGGGGCTTGGCTGCGCCCATGCGCCGCGTCATCAGGCGCAGGCATTGGGCGCGCTCCTGCACCTCAACCACCGTGCGCACAAGGTTGCGTTCTTCACTCCACAACTGCAACAGGCAGCGGCCGTGCTGCTCGCTCACGGCGTAATGCGCAAAGCGCATATCGAACGCGACCCGCCCATCCTCAAGCAGCGCTGCCGCAGGATGGTCGGCCAGATACTCCTCGATGCTCCGAGCCAGCAGCCCGGCTGATGCGGCAGCCTCTTCGCGAGCCACGCGCGGCTCCTACCAGCCCTGGCGAGCGCGCAGATTAGTAATGTGCGCGACATGATGGCGGCTGTGCCAGTCGTAGACGGCCAAAGCCCCGGCAAGGTCCTGGCGGCCGTTCTCGGGATGTACGTATCCCCTCTTGAAATCCTCTTCGCTCATCGATTCAAGCAGCGCCACCCAGCGCCCATGCAGCGCCTCGAGCATCGCAAGGGAGTCGTCAATCGGCAACTTGCTGTCGGCGAGCTCGGCCCATGCCGCTTCGTTGTAGGGCTTGATCGTGGGGCAGTCCTCGGTGAGCGCCAGTTTGAAGCGTGTATACGACATGGCGTGGCTGTCGGCCAGGTGATGTACAAGCTGCCGCACCGTCCAGCCGCCTTCGCGATACGGCGTATCGAGCTGCGCATCGTTCAGCCCCTTCACCGCTGCCTGCAGGCGCTCAGGCAGCAGCCGAATCGTTTGAATGTGCGCCGCACGAATCTCAGGGCCGCTCGTGGCCGGCGCACTGAACCGCCCAATCGGATAACGTGTGTCGATCACTTCGCTCATGGCAAGAACCTTACCATGCTTCCCACTACAGCAGGCAAAGGCCCTGCCGAGCGTGGATAACTCCCTCGCGGCCACACTCTGATTCCTTGATTTCTGAGGGAATCAACAAGCGAACAGCCGCTCCCTTATGAGATGGGGAGCGGCTGCTGTTGGAGCGCGTGCGGCGGAACTCTAGGCGTGGCGATGCGGATGATGCGTCGTCGGGTGTTTCGTGACCTTGTGCGGATATTTGTAGTGCTTCGCAAAAGCCGCCGGAGACCCGAGTACCAGAAGCAGAAGCGCAGCGGCAAGGATTCTTTTCATGCCACGAATCTAACATGAGGAACGCACCCCTTGGAATGAGCGCCCATGCCCCCGCACCAAGAGAACAAACTTTCGTCACAGGCTGCATCAAAATGCGGCTCCCTGCAGGACCAATCCCGCAGGGAGCCGCTGTTCAACCTCGAACCTAATTGACTGTAACCGTAACCGCTTTTGTCGACCGTCCATATTGGTTGGTTGAGTTCAGGGTATAGGTGGTTGTCTTGGTTGGGGTCACCGTCTGGCTTCCTCCACGCACCATCCCCACGACGTCGATAAAGTCGTAGGAGTCGCCGCTGACGGTCCATGTCAGCGTCACTGCCGTGCCCGCGGCCACGGCGGTTTGTGAAGCCGCAAAGCTGCTGATCGTGGGCGCGGCTCCCGTCGGGGCACTCGATGCATCGTATTCCGTTCCCATTTGAACCACATCGAACGACGACGCATCCACGTTCCCCAGGTTATGCAGGTCGCTGTCGTTCCAGCGCGCGTCCGGCGTCCCCTCGAAGTACATGTTGCTGCCGTTATCGGCCACAATCAGGCCATACTGCTGCATGGCCTTGAGGATCACCTGGTTGGTCGCGCTGTAACTGGATATGTTGAAGCTGGCCTTCAGCCTCAGCCGCATTCCCATGATGTTGCTGGTGCTGGCGCTGTTTCCTGCCGCGTGGGTCGCGGGAGCCACAAAATATCCGCCATTCGAGTCGCTCTTCGTATTGCCCACCGTCACTCGAATCGCATGGTTGATGGCCCCTGCCGCCACTTCGTCATAGCGCACCAGCCCAGGAAACACGGGCAATCCAGCCGCATCCGACGACGTCCATCCATAGGGCCGGCGCTCGCTTGTCGTCAGATCCCAGACTGCCCCGTTCGACGCAGACCAGGAGCCGTTGCAGAGCTCACTCGCCCAGGTCTCATAGAGCCAGCACTTTGTCTTGTCCAGAACAAGCACGTGATCGTCGCCATTAGTCGAGCAGTTTGCCGGGTAGCCCTCGATTGGAGCCGTAGCCGGTATCGGATAGGGCGTGATGTCGCTCTGATCGGGATAGCCGTTCATATCCACATTGACTCCCGGAGTGGAATTTGAATCGACCACTACATAGGGAATCCCATAGTTCCCATCGGCAGGTGTTGAAAAATTCGGATGCAGGTTGCTTCCCGTAAGCGCGCTGATGATCGTTGCCGAGTTGGGATCGACCGCAGCCGACGCAATGTTTGTATTCCACAAATTCGAAGCTGGGAATGGGACGTAGCCATTAAGACTGCCCATGTTTCCTGTAGTGATGTTCCCGCAAGCAACACCTGCTGTCGCTGCGTTGATCGTAATGCTCAAACTGGATGTGGCTGTCTGCGCCGTGGGCGTGGTCGAGTCCGTCACTGTCACCGATACCGTAGTGGTTTCCACCGTTGTCGTGGTACCGGTAATTGCTCCAGTCGAACTGCTGATCGTTAATCCGCTGGGAAGACCACTCGCGCTGAATGTATAAGGCGTAGTTCCACCCGATGCCGCAACCGCGCCGGTATAGGCCACGCCGGCTGTGCCGCCTGGGAGGGAGGTCGTTGTAATCGCCAGTTTGCCTGGACCGGTGGCTGCTGCAATCGCGATCTGCAGATTGGACGTCGCCGATTGCGCCGTTGGTTTGGTGGAGTCTGTCACCTTGATCGCCACCGTTGCCGTTCCTGACGCGGTCGGCGTACCCGTAATTGCGCCTGTCGAGCTGCCAATCGATAATCCGCTCGGAAGACCGCTCGCGCTGAATATATAAGGCTTTGTTCCGCCCGATGCCGCTACCGCACTGCTATACGCGGTACCAACCGTGCCGCCAGGAAGTGACGTTGTTGTAATCGCAACTTTGCTCGGCGCCACTGAAGCTGCAATCGTTATCTGCAGATTTGAAGTTGCCGTCTCCTTCGATTTGCTGGAATCTGTCACCGTGATCCCCACCGTGACCGCTCCTGCGGCGGTCGGTTTACCGGTAATTGCTCCGGTCGAGCTGCTGATTGATAATCCGCTGGGAAGGCCGCTCGCGCTGTACTTGTAAGGCGCGGTTCCTCCGCTCACCGTTATGTGACCGCTATACG
Organism: uncultured Acidobacteriaceae bacterium; assembly: GCA_963765025.1. GTDB lineage: Bacteria > Acidobacteriota > Terriglobia > Terriglobales > Acidobacteriaceae > Telmatobacter. The sequence continues at coordinate 8,880 of CAVXVM010000153.1, forward strand.
AAATGCCTACTGTTCCGCCAGGAAGTGATGTGGTTGTGATCGCAAGTCGATGGCCGTAGCGTTGTGCTCCTGAGGATATGGATGCAACGACCGAAACTGCAAATAGCAATACAACGAGCAGTGTTACACGCTTCATGTTTTCTCCAATTGCATTCGATGAAGACGAAGGATCCGCCTCAATCTGTTTTTGGGCGCAGATCTCCCATCGTTTTGTGTGGGGCAACTGAAGCGACGTACATTGACCACGAATTCGATGCCCGGGCAGACATATACATAGGTGCTTCTATCGAACAAGCCGCGGCATCAAGAATCGCGATAAGAATCAAAAGGACTGCGAATTTGAAATGGTCTGCTGTGGTCGCAAGCCTGCAATCTCTCTGCCAAAAAATCCAATACTCCCGAGAAGAAGACCCGGCCGTTTAGAATGCGCCGTTTAGAGAGTGATTCAGCTGAATTAGAAAGACGTGGCGTCTTCACGAGTCACCATCGACTATGTAGTTCTTACCCAAGCGCGACTTTCTTACCTGATGAACGGCCCCTTATCGGTCCGGCAAAATATTTCAACCCTGCGTCAGCGTCGGGTCAACGGCCAGCACTCCAAGGGAGAAGCAGCACGCATGGCGTAAACTTAGAGCGATGACCAAACCAGCCGCTTCCCCTGTTCCCGGCCACAAACGCTACTTTTTTGAGAAATTCGGAATTACCGAGCGCCTGCTTGAGCGTTGCCTGGGCGAGGCCCTCTCGGCCGGCGGCGACTACGCCGACCTGTATTTTGAGTCGGTTATGGCAACCGCTCTCGGCGTTGACGAGCAGATTGTCAAATCCGCCAGCCAGGGCACCAGCGCCGGCTGCGGCATCCGCGTCCTCTCTGGCGAGCGCACCGGCTACGCCTACACTGACAATCTGAGCCCCGAGCGCCTGCTCCACGCTGCCCGCACCGCGGCCCTCATCGCCAGCGGCCCGGCCAAACAACCCGTCCAGGGATTCACTGAAGCCCCAGTCGCCAATCTTTACCCAGTTCCACTCGGCGGCTACAGTCTCGATCTGGCCGCGCGCCTCGAACTCATCCTGCGCGCCGATCGCGCCGCCCGCGCCTTTGACAACCGCGTCGTCCAGGTCCGCGCCAGCTACTCCGAGGAACTGCGCCGCATCCTCATCGCCGCCTCTGACGGCGCATTCGCCAGCGACACCCAGCCCTTGTGCCGGCTCAACGTCTTCGTCATTGCGAAAGAAGGCGCCATCACCACCAAGGGTGGAGCGGGAGGCGGTGGAAGAGCTGGGCTTGAACAATTCCAAGGGTCAAAGAGTCCGGAGGACCTGGCGCGCGAAGCGGCTCGTGGAGCGATTCTTCAGCTGGGCGCCGTTCCCGCTCCCGCAGGTGAGATGGAAGTGGTCCTCGGTCCCGGCTGGCCCGGAATCCTGCTGCACGAAGCCGTGGGTCACGGCCTTGAGGCCGACTTCAACCGAAAAAAGACCTCCGCCTTCACCGGGCTCATCGGCCAGTCTGTCGCCAGTTCCAAGGTCACGGTGGTCGACAACGGAACCATGGCCGGCCGCCGCGGCTCGCTCAATGTGGACGACGAAGGCTCGCCCACGCAGGAGACCGTACTCATCGAAGGCGGCATCCTGAAGGGATATCTGTCTGACAAACTCTCCTCGCGCCTCATGGGCTGCGCCAACACCGGCTCCGGAAGGCGCGAAAACTACCAGTCCATCCCCATGCCGCGCATGACCAATACCTACATGCTGGCCGGCGACGACGAACCGGAAGACATTCTGCGCTCGGTCAAGCGCGGCCTCTACGCCGTCAACTTTGGCGGCGGACAGGTGGACATTACCAACGGCAAATTTGTCTTCTCCGCATCCGAGGCCTACCTCATTGAAGACGGCAAAATCACGGCGCCGGTCCGCGACGCGACCCTGATCGGCAACGGACCTGAAGCCCTGAAGCACGTTTCCATGGTCGGCCACGATCTCAAACTCGACGAGGGCATCGGCACCTGCGGTAAAGACGGCCAGAGCGTCCCCGTAGGCGTAGGCATGCCAACCATCAAGCTCGACAAAATGACCGTCGGCGGTACCGGAAGGTAGCGTCCAACCGGAACGGCACGGACTCCTCTTCAGAGACACATACTCGGTGCATCAAAGTGTCGCTCAGGGAGAGCACGAAAGAAATCGAGGCCACAACTGGCCTCCGCTTCCAGTGCGCAGATGCTCAGTTAGTTCTTGTGCTCGATTCCCGTATCCTGCGAGGGCTCTTCCGTCGAGCCAGGCCGGTCCGATCGAACGGGAATTCCACTAATAAGCCCCTGGTAATTTGTTAGTCGTTTGCCCAGGATCATCACGCCCTTGAACGTGATTTCATACTCGCGAATATCCTTGGCGTGATTCCCGCCGCGCATCTTGATCACCACCATGATCTTGCGAAGCTGGCCATCAGGCTGCGCGCCAAATCACGCGTCTTGTTTGGAGGAAGCATCGACTTCGTTCTTTCTAAACGCGCCACGCTTCGCCATGCAACGTGAAGCGGATGTCGCAATGATACTCTCAAGCTGATTGCTCTGGCGGCGGGTCCACGACGCGCTTCATCGGACTCCATTTTTTGCGTTACGAAATCTGAATACTTGAAATGTTTCTGAAAAAGTGAGCAGAATTGAACAGTTCATCTTTCCCCGCGACGAGTTCTTTCCTATGCTGCCGTGCAGGGTAATGTGTTCAGCCGAAATGGGGCAGCGGATGCTCCGTCGAAAGTGGAGCATTCGGCATCCCAGGTGTTCGGGTCGCACCGGAAAGGAGTCCTTCAATGGTTGAACGTGAAAAGCCCGGATTCGATGCTGCTGCCGTTCTGGCGAGCGCCGGTCTGGCGCGAAGAATAGTCCAACTGGCGCCGAAGGAAGCCTTCTTTTCGCAGGGAGATCCCGCGGACTCCGTTTTTTATCTTCAGGAAGGCCGCGCAAAAGTCGCAGTTGTCGCCGCCAATGGGAAGGAAGCAACCATCATGCTCCTGGCCGCAGGCGACTTTGTGGGAGAAGAGGCGCTTGCCACGATGCCCGGGTTTCGTTTGGCTACGGCCACCGCCACTACCGCCTGCACCGCTCTCAGAATCAGCCGCGACGAGATGATCCAAGCGATGCATGAAGGGCATAGCTTCTCAGATCTCTTCTTGAAGTTCCTGCTGGAGCGCAGCATGCGCGTTCAGGCAGACCTGGTCGATCAGCTTTTCAACTCCAGTGAAAAACGCCTGGCGAGGATTCTGCTGCTCATGGCGGAATTTGGCAAGCCGGGCGAGCCGGAACAATACGTTCCCAAGATCTCGCAAGAGACCCTGGCTGAGATGGTTGGCACCACCCGGTCCCGCGTGAGTTTCTTCATGAATCGATTTCGCAAGCTCGGGTTTATCGAATACAACAAGCGCATCAAGGTTCACAAGTCACTGTTGAATGCGGTCCTGCTTGATCAAATGTCTGAGCGTAATTCCGAATGACCTCCTGGTCCGGCAACCCAACTGATTTGGTCAAAGCCGGCCATCAACCTCAAGAGGATGACTTTCGGCACCCAGGAAGATAGAATCAGCTTCTCGATTCCAACAAAGCACTCCAAATTCCCATCCCTCCCCTTAATCTCCTCGCCTTCGGAGGTCACAACCGATGCAAGTGCACACAACTGGATCCTGGCCGGCGCGTAGCGACCGTCGCGCGGCCCTTGTCTGGCTCGCCATCTTCTGGATCATCGTTGGCGTCGGCTTCGGCTTCGACCTGCACAACTATTTCCACGAGCAGCCGCCGGTCCCCTTCATTGTGCATGTCCATGCCATCGCCACCACGCTCTGGCTATTGGTCGTCACTACGCTCATCTTTATGGTCGAAACCGGCAACGTAAAAATGCACCGCACCTTCGGCTGGTTCGTCGCTGGCTACGCCCCCGTGGTCGTCTTCATCGCCGTCTGGGCCGAGCTCAGTTGGCAGGCCCTCAACCTGCACACTCCCGGCGCCCTGCCTCCGCAGTTTCTTTCTATTGCATTCAGCGGGCCGCTTTGTCTTGCCCTTCTGCTGCCCTACGGAATTCTGCTGCGCCGCAACTCGGCCGCGCACCGGCGTGTCCTCATCCTGGCCGCCATCTGCATCAGCGATGCCGGCTTCTCAAGAATGGTGAGTCTGTTTCTGCTCACCCCTGCCACCTTTCTGGGCACCTACCTCTTCTATGAAGGCGGCACGCTGCTCATCATTCTCCTCATCCTCCTCTGGGACTGGAAGAAAAATCGGGTGATGAAGCAGTTTCTGCAAGCGTCGGCGCTGGTCGTCGCCATCGGTCTCACAGCGACGTGGCTCTTCTTCAATGCAACCTGGCAGTTGATCACAAACGGCTGGCTTGTGGCTTGGACGCCGCATATCGACACCGCATATCTAAAGACTGCGCAACTTTGATAGCTTCTAATCATGGCTCAATCTGCCGTTACCGAATCCGCCCTCGATCTCGAATCGCTCGCCGCTGACGTTGTAGCCCTTGCCATGAAAGCCGGAGCCAGCGATGCCGAGTCCGTCATCCGCGAAGGCGACGAGTTCAGCGTGAACGTGCGCATGGGCGAAGTGGAGACCCTCAAGGAGTCGGGCTCGCGCGGGCTGGGCCTGCGCGTCTTTCTCGGCAAGAGCTCCGCCTCCACGTCCACCAGCGACTTCACCCCGGACGGCATTCGACAACTCGTTGAAGGCGCCATGGCGCTTGCGAAGGTAACTGAGGGCGACCCTTTCACAGGGCTGCCCGAGACCAGCGAATTTGGCTCGCTCCCTGAAGATCAGCACCTGTTCTTCGACGACGTCTACTCCCTCGCCGGCCCCGAGCGCATCGAGTGGGCCCGCCGATGCGAAGCCGCGGCACTGGCCGCCGATCCGCGCATCACCAACTCCGACGGCGGCAGCTTCGACGCCTCCACGGGCCGCATGATTCTCGCCAACTCGCGCGGCTTTCTGGGCAGCTATCGCTCCAGCTACGCCGGTGTTTCTGCTGCGCCCCTGGCCATGGACGCGAACGGCCAAATGCAGCGCGACGGCTGGTGGTCCAGTGCCCGCCGTCTGGCCGATGTCGAGTCGCCCGAAGCCATCGGCAAGGAAGCAGCGCGCCGCACTCTGCGCCGACTTGGTGCACGCCGCGTTCCCACCCAGCGCGTCCCCATCGTCTTTGCGCCTGAAGTGGCTCGCTCGCTCATCGGTAGCGTCTTCGAGGCGGCCTCGGGCGACTCCATCTGGCGCAGCGCTTCGTTTCTTGCCGGCAAGCTCGGCGAGTCCATCGCTGCTTCCGCCATTACCATCGTCGACGACAACGCCATGCTGCTGCCCACCGGCGCAGGTGGCTTCGGCACCTCGCCCTTCGACGGCGAAGGACTGCCCTCGCGGCGCACCGTCCTGGTCGAAGGCGGCGTACTGCAAAGTTACCTGCTCAACACCTACACCGCGCGCAAGCTCGGGTTGCAGTCCACGCACAACGCCTCGCGCGGGCTCGCCGGAACCCCCGGCATCGGCCACGGCAACCTCTACCTCGAGCCGGGCTTAGCCACTCCCGACGAGATCATCGCGGCCATCCCCACCGGCTTTTACGTCACCAGCCTCATGGGTTTCGGCGTCAATGTAGTCACTGGAGACTACTCGCGGGGCGCCACCGGCCTGTGGATCGAGAACGGCCAGCTCACCCACGCGGTTGAAGAAGTTACCGTCGCCGGAAACCTGACCGAGATGCTCAAAAATGTTTCGGCCATCGGAAACGATCTCGTCTTCCGCGGTTCGGTGGCCTCGCCCACGCTGCGCATCGACGGCATGACGGTGGCGGGCAGCTAAAAGCTGCTGGCGGAGATTTGTGAACCATGACGGCATCGGTCCAGGGGGATAATTCGAATCGAGCGCATCGATCAAATGATGCGATGCAACAGATCGCATTCGACCCCGCCGATCCCAAAGCCGCGCTCGCCCAGCTCCCGCACGCAGCCGCCGTCTACGCGCTCTATGGAGCCGAAGCCCATCAGGAACCCTACATCGGCCGCACGCCCAACCTGCGCGCGCGCCTTGAACGCCTTCTGCAGCCCTCACCTAAACATCCGCGCCGCCTGCAACTCGCCGGCCGCGTCCGTCGCATTGAGTGGCGGCTCACCGGCTCGGAGTTCGAGTCGCTGCTGCTTCAGTTTGAACTCCTCCAAAACCAATACGGCGCGAAGGCCCCCGACGAATCTTTAAAGCGGATGCACCTGCGCCATCCCGCCTTCATCCGCTATCTCGGCGGCAACCCTTATCCGCGCATCACTGTCACCCATCGCCCCAGCCAGCGTGAAGCCGCATGGTCCTACGGTCCCTTTGCCTCGCGCGCCGCCGCCGAGCGCTTCGCCGACGAGGCACTCAAACTTTTCCTCCTGCGCCGCTGCACTGACGATCTCGCGCCCGACCCCAGCCATCCCGGATGCGTCTACTCCGAAATGAAGATGTGCCTGGCCCCCTGCTACAAGGGCTGCACCGATGAGCGATACGCTGAAGAGTCCGCCGCCGTGGAGAGTTTTCTCGCCACACGCGGTGAGAGCAAGCTGGTCGTTCTGCGCACGGAGCGCGACCACGCCTCAGCCACGCTTGCATTTGAATCGGCAGCCGCTCTCCATGCACAAGTCCAGAAAGTCGAGTCCGTCCGCGCGCTGGCCAGTGAACTCGTGCGTCCCCTCAGTCAACTCCGCGCTGTGATCTTGCAAGCCTCGGCCAACCCGGACGAAGTTGCCGTCTTTTTATTTGAAAATGCCCGCCTGCGCGGCCCCGCCGTCTTCTCCACTCTCGGCATGAGGATCCAGAACGAGCAGTCCGGATCCTCATCGCTCTACGCCCAGCCCATGACCCTCGAGCCGGTGCCGGAAAAGCAGGGGTCAGAAGGGCAGGGATCGGGGATCAGGGATCAGGAATCAGAAAAAACTGAGGACGCTTCTGCCGAGCAGACCGCACCCGTTGATGCTCAATTGAGCCACGAAATCCCAGCGCCCATCAAAATCCCACGGGGCATGCTTGAAGGTCGCCTTGAAGCAGCACTCACGGCCCTGACCGAAACGTCCGCCCTGCCCTCACCCACCGTCAGGCAAGCCCACATGGCCCTGCTGAAGCGCTGGTACTACCGCCCCGAAGCCCGCCGCACCGGCGAAATCTTCTTCCCCGATGCGGAGGGCCACTGGCCCATTCGCTCCATCCTCCGCGGCGCCGGCCGTGTGGCTGCAAAGATGCTGGCCTCCGCAAATCAATAGTAGGAAGATAGCCTTAGTAGCCTGCGCGTGACCAAGCCCGAATCAATCCGATCGATGCTCCTCGTTGGCCGTAATCGTCTTCACGCCGGCCGCGCGCGAGAAGTTGCCGCACTCATCCTCGCCCAACCGAAAAAACTTCCTCAACTCATCGAGTGCTTGTGGGACGAAGACGCCGGCGTAGCCAACCGGGCAGCCGACGCTCTCGAACGCGCCACCTTCCGCCAGCCTGCCCTGGCCTCTCCATGGAAAGACGCCCTACTCGGACTTCTGGCGGAAGCAAACCAGAACAAGCTGCGCTGGAATCTCGCCCTCTCTGTTCCCCGCATCCAGTTGTCCACGGTTGAGGCGCAGCGCGCCGCTGCCTCACTCAGAACCTATCTTGAAGACCGAAGTTCCATCGTCAAGACCGCCGCCATGCACGGCCTCGCCGACCTCACACGTCACGACCCGTCTTTGCTCCCTGAAGTCCTCGACATGCTCCGCATTCTCTCGCGCTCTGGGACCCCCGCCATGCGCGCCCGTGGCCGCATCCTGCTTAAGAAGCTTGAAGCCACACGGAAGCGCACACTCCCCGCGGCAATAAGCACTCTCTGACCTGCGCGGCTGATACACTGGCCGTGCAAGGAGTTACGGCAGAAATCCTATGGTTGAGCTATGCCCCTCCATCCTCTCGGCGGATTTTGCCCACCTGGCAGACGAAGTTGCGGCTGCCGAGCGCGGCGGCGGCACCGTCATCCACGTGGACGTGATGGACGGCCATTTCGTGCCCAACATCACCCTCGGCCCACCGGTCGTCAAAAGCCTCCGCAAGGCCACAAAACTCCCTCTCGATTGCCACCTGATGATCGAGAATCCAAACGACTTTATCCCCGACTTCGCCGACGCCGGCGCTAACTGGGTCAGTGTCCACTACGAGGCCTGCACCCACTTGCACCGCACGCTGGAACTGATCCTCCACCACGGCATGAAGCCCGGCGTCGTGCTAAACCCCGCCAGCCGGGTCGACTTTCTCATCGACATTCTGCCCATGGTGCACCATGTGCTTATCATGAGCGTCAATCCCGGCTTCGGCGGGCAGGAGTTCATCCCCCATTCCCTGGATAAGATCAGTTATCTGGCCAGGTTGCGCCGGGAAATGGGCCTGGCATTTAAAATTGAAGTTGACGGCGGGGTGGCTCACGACACGGTGGCCCAGGTCGTCAAAGCAGGAGCGGAGTTGCTGGTTGCAGGCTTTGCCGTATTTGGCGCAGGGCATCCGGAACACGATGCGCGGGCGTTGCTGGCCGCAGCACGCAAGGCTGCCGGGGAATAGCCCGGGGCGCATCGAACAGGGTAGATCGCGTAAAATTGACGGGTAAAGCAAGCAGCATTTCCCAAGATCTGGAAGGTTGGGGCCGACGGGCTTCCATCCGAATGAGGTGGTATGAACCGGTTGTCAATCAAGATTGCCGCAGCGGCCCTCGCCGTGCTGGTTCTGGGCTCGGTTACGGCCCAGGCAGGTGACAAGGCGCCCAAGCGCAAAAAGCACACCGATCTGAGCGCCAATCCCCTGGCCAACGTAGCGTCCAAGCAGCCCGACAAGGAACTCTACGACAAGGCCATGTTCGCCATGAAGAAGGGTCGCTTTGACGTGGCCCGCCTCGATCTGCAGACCCTGCTCAATACATATCCTGACTCGGAATACCGGATGCGCGCCAAGCTCTCGGTGGGCGACAGCTGGTTCAAGGAAGGTGGCACCGCGGCCCTCACCCAGGCCGAAGCCGAGTACAACGACTTCATCACCTTCTTCCCTGACGCGCCTGAAGCCGCCGAAGCCAAGATGAAGGTGGGCGACATCTACTACCAGCAGATGGAGAAGCCTGACCGCGACTACACCAACGCGCAGGAGGCTGAAAAAGCCTATCGGGACATGATCAACATGTTCCCTGACTCCTCCCTGATTCCGCGCGCCAAGCAGAAGCTGCGCGATGTGCAGGAAGTGCTGGCCGAGCGCGAAACATCCATCGGCATGTACTACGAGAGCCGCGAAAACTACAACGCCTCCATTGCCCGCCTGAGAACCGTGGTTGATACCTATCCGCTCTACTCCAAGAGCGACCAGGCCCTGCTGGCCATCGGCGATGCCTATGCCGGCGAAGCCCACAATGTGCGCATCGCTCCCGGCGTGCCCGGCGCAATTCGCGAGCGGTTGGCCTCAACCTATGAAGACCGGGCCGCCGAAGCCTACAGCAAGGTGATTACGCGCTACCCCATGGCTCCGCATGTTGAAGACGCGCGTGACCGCCTTGTCGCCATGAACCGCCCGGTACCCGAGCCCACCCAGGCGGCCATCGCCGAGAGTGACGCGGAGGAGCGCAGCCGTCAGGCCCTGCACTTTACTGACAAGACCCTCGGCCTCATCAAGCGCGGGCCCACGGTGGTTGAAGCCGTGCACGTAGGCGAGCCCTCGCTCGACGATCCCAAGCGCACCCTGGCGCCCGAGGTCACGCAGGAAAACAAGGACATCTTCCTCGCCGCCGCGAATGCCGGCAAGCCCTCAGCTCCCCCGGCCGCCGTTACGCCGTCGGGCTCCAATGAGCCGCCGCGTACCGATCATCCGTCTGACGCGCCACTTCAGATGGAAGCTCCCGCAGGCGGAACCGGTGTGGGTGCCGAGATCATCAGCGCCCCCTCAACCGATCCCAATGCAGTGGTCAAGCCGGTTGGCACCGTCAGCACGGCTCTTCCTGCCGCGGAAAAGCCGGCTGAAGCGCCTGTACAGGTAAACGAAATCAAGCCCGGTACGCAGCCTGCGCAGCCCATGGCCACTGGCAAGGGCAAGAAGCCCAAGACCGACCTCAGCGACGAATCCTCCAGCAAGAAGAAGAAAAAGAAGGGCTTGGCCAAGATCAACCCCTTCTAAACCGTTCCCATCCAAATCTCGAGGCCGCACTCTCATCGGGTGCGGCCTTTGTTTTTCCCCACGCTCCAATTTGGTATTACAATAAAAGGAGCGGTAATACCAGGAGCTCCCAATGGAAACCACGGTCACCAGCAAAGGCCAGGTCACCATCCCCAAGCAGTTGCGGGATGCCCTGAACCTTCAGCCTGGATCCAAGGTGGTCTGGGAGGTGAACGAGGCAGGTGAGCCGGTTCTGCGTAAAACCGGGCCCGCGTCCGAAACTCGCCCGGACCGCTTCGATCGCGCCGTGGGAGCCTCCGAAATCAAGTGGAATGGCACAACCGACGAATTCATGGAACTGATTCGCGGCTATTCCAATGATCCTGATTGACGCCAATGTAATCCTCGACATCTGGGATCGCGACCCCGTTTGGCACACATGGTCTGCTCGCCAGCTGCGCAGGCTTTCGATGCTTCATCAACTGGCAATCAACCCGATCGTTTATGCGGAAGTCTCAGCCAGATTCTCTTCCCCCGCGAATCTCGATCAAAGGCTGGCCGATTTGGAGGTGGACGTTCTCGATATTCCCCGCCCAGCCGCCTTTCTGGCCGGCAAGGCATTCCTGCAATATCGCCGCAAGGGTGGATCGAAAGGCAATGTCCTCGCCGACTTCTTCATCGGAGCACACGCCGCAGCATTAGCCTGCCCCCTCCTGACCAGGGACACCCGCCGCTATGCTGCCTTCTTCCCCACCGTCCGACTCATATTCCCCAGCGCCTGATCTGCTAAAGTCAAAGGTAGTCCTTGGCTCGAAACCCCTTGTTTTCACAAGGCTCTCGACCCGGGGACTCGCCCAACGACCCCCATGCCTCACGACCTGCCCAAAGCCTACGACCCGACCGCCATTGAAGACCGCTGGGCCGAATACTGGGTCCGCGAAAACCTCTTCGCCCAGCCGACTCCCGAAGCAGCCAAGCCTCGTTCCGGCGACCCCTTTATCATCCTGCTGCCCCCGCCCAACGTCACTGGCCGTCTGCACATGGGCCACATGCTTAACCAGACGGAGATGGACATCCTCACCCGCTGGCGGCGCATGAGCGGTCGCCGTGCCCTCTGGCTGCCTGGAACCGACCATGCCGGCATTGCCACCCAGATGATGGTGGAGCGCCAGTTGACCGCTGAAGGCACCAGCCGCCAGCAGTTGGGCCGCGAAGCCTTCGTCGAACGCGTCTGGGAGTGGAAACGCCACTACGGCGGCGCCATCCTCGACCAGATGAAGCGCCTTGGCGCCTCCGTTGACTGGCAGCGCGAATACTTCACCATGGACGAGCGCCTCTCGGTCGCCGTGCGCGAGGCGTTCGTCCGCCTCCACGAGCAGGGGCTCATCTATCGCGGCGCATACATCGTCAATTGGTGCCCGCGCTGCCAGACTGCCATCAGCGACCTCGAAGTGGTCTATGACGAGCACAAGGGCCACCTGTGGGAGATCCGCTACCCGGTCATCGGCGCAGACGGCAATGACACCGGCGAGTTTTTGACCGTAGCGACGACCCGCCCCGAAACCATGCTCGGCGACGTCGCCGTGGCCATTCATCCTGAAGACGAGCGCTACATGCATCTGCATGGCAAAATGCTGCGCCTGCCTTTAATGAACCGCGAAATCCCCGTCATCCTCGACGAGTGGGTCAGCCGCGATTTCGGTACCGGCGCCGTCAAGGTCACGCCCGCGCACGACCCCAACGACTTTGCGATCGGCGAGCGCCATCACCTGCCTTCCATCAACGTGATGGACGATACCGCCCACATCAACTCCGAAGGCGGCGCCTTCGCCGGCCTCGACCGCTATCAGGCTCGCAAAAAAATCGTCCAGGAGTTGGAAGAGCGGCAGCTCCTGGCCGCGGTCAAGGACTACACCAATAACGTTGGCCATTGCGACCGCTGCAAGACCGTTGTCGAGCCGCGCCTCTCCACGCAGTGGTTCATCAAGATTCAGCCGCTCGCTGACAAGGCCATCGCCGCCGTCAAGCCCGACGCCCAGGGCAACAAGGCCATCCGCTTTACGCCGGAGATGTACGAGAAGACCTACCTCAACTGGATGGAAAACATCCACGACTGGTGCATCTCGCGCCAGCTATGGTGGGGCCATCGCATTCCCGCGTGGCACTGCGCCGCCTGCCACAAAATCACCGTCGCGCGCGTCGATCCGACTACGTGCTCACACTGCGGCGCTCGCAACATCACCCAGGAAACCGACGTCCTCGACACCTGGTTCTCTTCCGGTCTCTGCCCGTCTCTGTCTTCGGCTGGCCTGGAATCATTCAGGGCACAGGAGAAAAAACTCCGGGTGCCCCCGGTCCCTCGCATTTGGGGACCGGGGAAAGCCAGGACGATCGCAGAGATTTCGACGCATTCTATCCAACCAGCCTTCTCGTCACCGGCTTCGACATCCTCTTCTTCTGGGTCGCCCGCATGATCATGCTCGGCTGCTGGTTTGCCGGCGACATTCCCATGCCCGACGGCAGCCCGCGCGCTCTCGCCGAGTCCGTCCCTTTCAAAGAGGTCTACATCCACGCCCTGGTCCGCGACGCCAACCGCGAAAAAATGTCCAAGACCAAGGGCAACGTCGTCGACCCCATCGAGATCGTGAAGGAATTCGGGACCGATGCTGTGAGGTTCACGCTGGCCTCCATGGCCTCGCCCGGCACCGATATCGCTTTCAACGTGGCGCGCACCGAGGGCTACCGCGCCTTCGCCAACAAGATCTGGAACGCCGCGCGCTTCCTCTTCATGAACGTCGACCGCGCCGCCGAAATCGGCATCACCGTCGACCCGGCCGCCCTCGGCTCCATGCCCAAAGTTGCCGCCGACGCTCCGCTCGAAGAGCGCTGGATCGTCGCCGAACTCAACTCGACCGCCGCCAAAGTGAGCGCTGCGCTCGAAAATTACCGCTACGACGACGCGGCCAACATCATCTACCAGTTCTTCTGGGGCAGCTTCTGCGACTGGTATCTCGAAATCGTCAAGCTCCGCCTCGACTTCAGCGCCAGGGATGCTGTGAACGCGACCACGGGCGCTGTCCTCGAAGAATACAAGGAGACCCGCGCCGCCCTGACGACTCTGGTCTCGGTCTTCGAAGCTGCGCTGCGCCTGCTCTCGCCCTTCATGCCCTTCATCACTGAAGAAATCTGGCACGCGCTCTACGACGGCAACCCACCCGCCAAGTCCATCGCGCTCACCCGCTACCCGCAAGCCGAGGAAAACATCGATGACGACGCCCTGAACGCAATGACCCTGGTGCAGAGCCTCATCATAGAGATTCGCACTCTGCGCAAGGAAATCGGCGTAGAGGAGAAAGCCATCACGCCGGTTGAGGTTAGAACAGACGTAATTTATCAAGAGGCTCTTCGTCGAATCGAGGGCCATCATCGAGCGCCTCGCCCGCGTCAGCGAGATTCGCCTCGTCCCCAAAATCTCGGCCGGCCTCGCCAGTCATTCAACCCCCGCCTTCGACGTGGCCGTCGTCTACGAGCGCACCATCGACGTCCCCGCCGAGCGTGAACGCTTGACAAGAGACATCGCAAAGTATGAGAAAGGTCTGGCCGCCGCCGAGCGCCAGCTAGGCAACGAAAGCTTTCTGGCCAAAGCGCCGTCCAATGTAGTCGAGGGCCTCAAAAAGCAGGAATCCGAAACGCGGCAGCTTCTCGAAAAAGCCCGCTCCGCCATCGCAGCCCTGCCGGAGAACTAAAACAGAAGTATCGCCGTATGATTCTCAGCAGCCTTCAGCGACTCGCCTCTAGCTCGAAGCTAGAAGCTAAAAGCTAGAAGCTGCTGTTCCCAAAGGGAACAGCGAAATGGATTGGAAAAGCACACGCATCGACGCGCTGCTGGAGCAGGCACTGGTTGAAGACCGTGCCGTGTCCGACTCCACCACCAACCTCACCATCGATCCCGGCCTCCACGCCTCGGCAGCCATCATCGCCCGCCAGGAAATGGTGGTCTGCGGCCTGGGCGCCGTGCCGCGCTTCTTTGAGATCTTCGCGCGCCTCGACACGCGCACCGTTGCGCAAACACGCTTTGAGGTCGTCAGCCACCCCGAAATGTTCGACGGCGTTCGCGCCCATCCCGGCCAGGTGCTCGCCGTCATCCGCCACAACGCCCGCGCCCTGCTCAGTTGCGAGCGCGTGATTCTCAACCTCATGCAGCATATGAGCGGCGTTGCCACGCTCACCCGCCAGTTTGTTGACGTCGATCCACGGTACGCACACCCACGTCCTCGACACCCGCAAAACCGTACCCGGCCTGCGCGTGCTTGAAAAGTACGCCGTCATGTGCGGCGGAGGAACCAACCACCGCATCGATCTCGCCTCCGGCATTCTCATCAAGAACAACCACATCTCCCTCGGCGGCGGACTGCCCACAGTCCTCACCCGCGCCCTCGAGCGCCGCAAGAAGGGCCAGCGCGTGCAGGTTGAGGTCCGCACCTCGCAGGAGCTTGAAGAAGCGCTCAAGTATGGGGCCGAAGCCATCCTCCTCGACAACATGACGCCGAAAGAAGTGAAGCACTCCGTCGAGCGCATCAGGCGAGAGACCGCAGGCGAGCCGCCCGTCGAACAGGGAGGCCGCTGGATTCCCACGGAAGCCTCGGGCGGAATCCGACTTGAGACCATTCGCTCCTACGCCGAAACCGGCGTGGACTTTATCTCCGTCGGCGCGCTCACCCACTCCGCCAAAGCCGCCGACATCTCCATGACCATCACGGCTGAATAATGTTTGACCTGGCCGCTCTCGAATTCCCTGGCGACGATGGCCTCGGCGGCACCATCTTTGCCGGCCATCTTCATTTCTCGCCCGTCACCGACTCCACGAATGACGACGCCCTTGCCGCAGCCCGCAGGGGCGCACCGCATGGATCGATTTTTTTTGCCGACGAGCAATTGGCCGGCCGCGGCCGTGGAAATCATGGCTGGCACTCTGCCCCCGGCGAAGGCCTCTACGTCTCCGTCCTGCTGCGCCCCCAGTTTCCCGCCTCGCGCCTGCCCCTGCTTTCGCTCGCGGCCGGTCTCGCTGCCGCCGATGCGATCCGCACCGCCGCGAGATTGAC
Organism: uncultured Acidobacteriaceae bacterium; assembly: GCA_963765025.1. Lineage (GTDB taxonomy): Bacteria > Acidobacteriota > Terriglobia > Terriglobales > Acidobacteriaceae > Telmatobacter. Next base: position 24,121 of record CAVXVM010000153.1, read on the forward strand.
CGTCGATCTGCGCTGGCCCAACGACCTGCTCATCGGCCCGCGCAAAACCGGCGGCATCCTTGTCGAGGCGAAAATCGAATCCACAATCGAACCCCACGCAGTGGTGGGCATCGGAATCAACGTCCATCAGCGCAGCTTCGGCCCCGGCCTCAGCACGCGAGCCAACCTCGCTCGATCTTGAAGCCGGCTGGCGCATTCCCCGCCAGCGCCTGCTCGTTTGCCTGCTAAAATCGCTGGAGCGAGAAACGCTCGCCCTCGCTGAGGATGGGGCAGAAACGATTCCCGCCCGCGTCAGCCACACTTCAACATGGATCAACGGCCGCAAGGTTGAAGTGCACGGCCCGCAGGCTTGCACCGGAGTGACAGCCGGGCTCGACAAGAATGGATTCCTCCTCGTCCGCACGCAAACTGGAATCGTGACCGTGCAGACCGGCGGCATTCGCGCTCTTCCGCCGGGCCCTGCGATCGAGGATTAGAACGACTATCAGAAATCTGGACTGAACCAACATGCTGCTTGCTCTCGATGTCGGCAATACCAACACGGTCCTCGGCCTCTTCCGCCTCGATACCGATAAGCCGGAACTCGCCGCGCATTGGCGCGTGACCACCCATCGCACCCAGACCGTGGATGAATACGGCGTCTTCTTCGTCAATCTCTTTGAGATGCACGGCATGGCCCCCAAGCAGGTCACGCACATCATCATCGCTTCCGTTGTGCCGCCGGTCGACTCCACGCTCCGCCAGGTCTGCGAACTCTATTTCAAAATCGAACCCATGTTCGTCGAGCCCGGCATCAAGACCGGGATGCCTATGCTCATCGACAATCCCACCGAACTCGGCGCAGACCGGCTCGCCGACTCCATCGCCGCTTACGAACGTTTCGGCGGCCCATGCATCGTGGTCGACTTCGGCACCGCCACCAAGTTTGAGGTAATTTCGGCGCGCGGGGAGTATATCGGTGGCGCCATCGCCCCCGGCCTCGGCCTCAGCGCGGATGCGCTCTTCAACCGCGCCGCGCGTCTCAGTCGCGTCGACATCAAGCGCCCCGCCAAGGTCATCGGAACCAACACCGTGGGCCATCTGCAAAGCGGTCTTTACTTCGGCTACATCGGCCTCGTCGACGGCATCCTCGAGCGCATCCTCGCGGAGCTTGGCCCCGATCTCGACCCCAAGCCGCGCATCATCGCCACCGGCGGACTGGCCCGCATGATCGCCGAGGACTCCCGCTACATCCAGGAGATCGACGAGTGGCTCACCATCGACGGCCTGCGCATCCTGTTTGAACGCAACCGCTCGGCCAAGCCCCGCGGGCGTTCTCACTAGGCCCACTGATCGTTTGCTCTTGAGTGCGCGCGGGTGCCCCTGGTCTCGCTTTTGAGACCAGGGAGTGCATGAACTCCACCGACGAATTCTTCCGGTCAGAAATTCGGGTCATTCCGTGCTGAACTATTTCAACTACTTCACCGAGATCGAAGAGCGCTTCCAGCAGCGGCGCGGATCATTGCTCTTGCTCTCAACGCTCGACTGGGCGCTGATTGAAACCTGGCGCGAAGCCGGCATTCCGCTTGAAGCTGCACTGCGTGGCATCGATGCGGCCTTTGATAAGTACGAAGCCCGCCAGAAGCGCGGCCGCATGCGCCGCATCAATGGCCTGGCCTGGTGCGCGCAAGCCGTCATGGATGCAGCCGTCGAATTGAATGAGGCAGCGGCCGGCTCGGCCTCCACTCCCGCCACCCCCGCCGATTCCGGCTTTGAGCACGCACGCGTAGCCGCACACCTTGATTCGGCTGCCGTCGCACTGGATGCCTCCACCGTCGCTCCTGAAGCCTGTGCCGCAACCGCAACTCGCCTGCGCGAACTGGCCGCCGATGTGCGCGCTGCAAGTGAGCAGAATGCCGCGCATGTCGATCTCGAGACGCTCGAACGCTCCCTCACCGTGCTTGAAGAGAAACTCTTCGCCGCACTCAAGGCCGCCGCGCCTGAAGAATTATTGGTCGGCCTTAAAGAGCATGCCGCCCGCGAACTCGCCCCCTACCGCAGCCGCATGGGCGTTGTACAACTGCGCCAGGTCGAAAATCAATTCGTCCAAAAGCAGCTTCTTGTCCACTACAGCCTGCCGCGCCTCAGCCTGTTCTACATGAGCCAGCAATGAAGCAGCGCCGAACTCAACGCACATCCAAGCGCCCGCGCAATCCGCAAACCGCGAAGCCCGAGCTCCCGCAAATCACCGAGCCCGTCGCAATCGAGAAGCCCATCTACGGCGGCGCATTTCTCGCGCGAGTTAGCGGCAAGGCCGTCTTCGTTCCTCTCACGCTGCCCGGCGAACAGGTGCTCATTCACATCACAGACGACAAGGGCGGCTACGCCACAGCGGAGGCCGATGCAATCGTCACGCCCTCGCCCCAACGCATTGCACCCGCCTGCCGCCACTTCGGCGCTTGCGGCGGATGCAACTATCAACACGCGACCTATCCGGCACAAATCGCTTTCAAGCAAGCCATCCTCCGCGAAACGCTCACCCGCGCAGGCGTGAATCCGCCGGAAGAAATCTCAGTGCTTGCCGCCGAAACGGAATCGCAAGCCTGGTCCTATCGCAATCGCATCCGCCTTGCCTTTAGCGCAGACGGAAATCCCGGCTATCGCGGCCGCCGCTCGCATGCCGTCGTTCCCATTGCCGAGTGCCCCATCGCCGCGCCGCTGCTGGTCTCTTCCGCGGCAATCTTCGCCGACGTAGCCCGCCGGTTTTCGTCCGCACTGCGGCCCACGGAGCTCTCCCTATTCACTAACGCCGACGAATCCACGATGCTGGCGACCATCTTCACCTCCAGCGCAACGCCAACTCAATTCGACGAGTTCGCCAGCGCGGTCGCCGAAAAAATCCCCGCTCTCAAAGGCGTGGACCTCGTCAGCGAGGCCGCCAATAACCCCAAGCCATCCAGTCAGCCGCGCACCGTCGCACGATGGGGCCAGGAATCCATCAACTATCGCGCAGCCGCCTTCGACTATCGCGTGAACCACGGCGCCTTCTTCCAGGTCAATCGCTGGCTCGTGGATGGCCTCGTCCAGCAAGTCTGCGCAGGCTATCGCGGCCAACTCGCGTGGGATCTCTTTGCAGGCGTCGGCCTTTTCGCGCGTCAGCTCACGGCCCACTTCGCGAGCGTCATTGCCGTTGAGTCGGCTCCCCCAGCCGTCGCCTCCCTTGAGGAGAATCTGCGCGGCACAACCGGTTCCGCGGTGCGCGCGTCTACGCTCGACTTCCTGCGCCGCAACGCCACGCTACCCAGCAAAGCCGCCCCAGCTTCAACTGTGCCCAGCCTGATCACCCCTGACTTGATCGTCGTTGACCCGCCACGCACAGGTCTCGGCCCTGAAATCACCACCCTGCTCGGCGCCGTCGCAGCGCCAGCCCTCGTCTACGTCTCCTGCGACCCGGCCACTCTGGCCCGCGATCTGCGCGCCCTGCTCGCCACCGGTTACATCATTCATTCCGCTACGCTCGCCGACCTGTTCCCGCACACCTTCCACTTGGAGACCGTGGTCCATCTCCGCCGCGCCTGATAGGCTGATCTCGCTACTTCGATTCAACTCTAAGGCGCGATGGAAATCGAAGCCCCCATCTCCGGACAGCCCCTTGCCGGCCAAAGCGCAGCGCCCCTGTTCCATGCCGCGTGGCAGTTCGCTGTGGGGATCACCATCGCGCACTGGCTCTGGCTGCGGCCAAGCCTCGTTCTTTTGGCCCTGGCGCTGGTCGCCCTGCTCTGCGTCGTAGCTGCATTCCGCGCCCAGCGCATCGTCTTCGTGCCGCTGGCCATTCTCTGGATCCTGTTGGGAACATGGTGTGCTCTGATGCAGCCCCAACCGGCTCCCGCGCCAGCGCTCGCCGCTCTCTCTGACGGTCTTCTGCGCACCATGGAAGGAACCATCGTCGAGACCGGTTCGATACGCAACGACGCCGAACTGAGCCTGAACAACACTGATCCCAATGCCGAGCCCGAAGCCGCCGCGCAACCGCCCGATTCCGCTCAGAATGCCTCGCGGCCCAGCCAGACCTTTGAGCTCAACGCCAGCACTCTTGAAGTGGCAACAGATACCGATGACGTGCAACTCCCCGTCACAGGCCACGTTCGCCTCACCGTACGCTGGCCTGCCGGCGCCGAGCCAGCGCCCTTCCAATGCGGAGACCGCATCCGCGCAATCGTCAGGCTCTTGCCGCCTGAAATCTATCACGACCCCGGCGTCTGGAGCCGCGAGGACTACCTCCTCGACCAGGGCATCACCTCTAGCGCAACCCTGAATGTCGACCGCGTGGAAAGCCTCGGCCGCACCGGCAACGCGCGCACTCTGCTGGCCTGTCGCATCGGCGCTCTGCAGCACGCAACCACTCAGAAACTGCTGGCCCTGCCCGCGGCCATGCGCCGCTTGCCTGCGCCCCTGCGCCTCACCCCCGGCGACGCCATCATGATGGCCGCCATGGTCGCCGGCGATCGCACCTACCTCTCGCACTCTCTGCGCGTTGGCTTTGAGCGCACCGGCTCCTTCCACATGCTGGTGGTCTCAGGATTCCATCTCGCCATTGTGGCCGGATGCATCTTCTGGCTTGCGCGCCGCCTGCGCTTGCCGCGCGTGCCCGCCACGCTCCTCACTATCGTCGCCTCCTTTGGCTATGCCTTCTTCACGGGTTTCGCCACGCCGGTCCAGCGTTCGCTGTGGATGGTCACCCTCTACCTCGTCGGCCGCCTCATTTATCGCGAACGCAGCCCCATGAACACCATCGGCTTTGCCAGTCTGTGCCTGCTCGCCATCAATCCTCGCAGCCTGTTCGACTCAAGCCTGCAGATGACGCTGCTGGCCGTCATCGCCATCGCCGGCGTCGCCGCGCCACTGCTGCAGGGCACCATTCACCCCTACGTCAACGCCACACGCGACCTCCGTCTCAAGGCAATCGACGCCAAGCTCTCGCCGCCCCTCGCACAGTTTCGCGAGACCATGCGATTTGCAGCCGCGCAACTACAGTTCAGCGGCAATGACCGTCTCGCTTGGCGCATCTTTCCCTGGTTGATCCGCTTTCTGCTTCGCCTTGTCGAATTGATTGTCATCTCCGTCGTGGTCGAGTTGGCCATGACACTGCCCATGGCGATTTACTTTCATCGCATCACCATCTTTGCGCTGCCTGTCAACGTCCTCATCCTGCCGCTGCTCCTGGTGCTCATGCCCGCGGCTTTGCTCACGCTGCTCGCGCTCTTCGCCTGGCCTTCGGCAGCAGGGCTCCCGGCCATGGTTGTCGCCGTCGTGCTCCACTTCAGTGTCTGGCTCGTGCATCTGTTTGGCTCGTTCGCCTATGGCGACTTCCGCATTCCCGGCCCGCTCCTCTGGCAGTCAGCCGCCTTTTGCGCGCTGCTCGCGGCGGCCATCCTGCTTGCTCACCGCAGCTTGATCGCAACCAGCCCTTGGCAGCGCCGTCTTGCGTGGCTCGCTGTAATCGTCGCGGCGCTGGTCGCCGTTGCCCCGCGCCCCATCGACCATCCCCACAACGCGCTGCTTGTTGAAGCCATTGACGTGGGCCAGGGCGATTCGCTGCTACTCATTACCCCCGACGGCAAAACGCTGCTGGTGGACGGCGGCGGTTTCGGCGGTAGCCCGCGCCAGGCTCCGTCCGAATTCGACATCGGCGAAGAAGTCGTCTCTCCCGCCCTTTGGGCGCGCGGCATCCGCCATCTTGACACCGTTGCCCTCAGCCACGCGCACTCTGACCACATGGGCGGTTTGCCGGCCGTGCTGCGCAACTTCCATCCCGATGAGCTGTGGGTGGGCAACAATCCACGCAATGAACCCTACGACGCGCTGCTCGACGAGGCCGCCGCCCTTCGCGTGAAGCTGCGCACACTCCATGCCGGAGACGCATTCACGCTCGGCAGCGCGCAGATCGCCGTCCTCGCGCCTTTTCCCGGCTACCAGCCCGGCGCAGCGCCCTCAAACAACGATTCACTTGTACTCCACGCCGCCTTGGGCACATCCTCGGTTCTTCTTGAAGGCGATGCGGAAGCTCCTATTGAAGATGCCATGCTCCCAGAGCCTTTGCTCCCCAGCACTCTGCTCAAAGTGGGTCACCACGGCAGCATGACGTCCACGCGTCCGGAGTTCCTGGCCCGCGTCTCCCCGCAGTGGGCTGTCATCTCCTGCGGTCTGCGCAATCGTTACGGCCATCCCCGCCAGGCGGTCCTTGAAGAGCTGCAGGCAGCACACGTACGCACCTATCGCACTGACATTCACGGAGCCACCTGCTTTCGTCTCGACGGAAAATCCGTCATTCCCGACCCCGCCTGCGCCACAAGTCAATTTCCCTGATGTGGTTCCTTTCCGCAATCTCTTGACGCAACCTGCCGACCCGCCTCTCAACTTCGCCCCTCCCACGCAAACAAAAAAATGCCGGTCACCGCTTGGCGCAATGACCGGCTGTAAGTTAAAAAGTTTGCGCCTGCTCGAAAGAGCAGGCGCAAAGAAAAAACGCAATAGCTGGTCTAGAAGGTCAACCTGCCGCCCACCTGGAGGACGCGCTGGGTGCCTGTAGCCGAGGTGATCTTGCCGAAGTTACCGTTGTTGTTGGTTCCGCTTGTCGCTGTGGTCGGCGGGCCGCTTGCAGTGGGGTTGGAGAGGTTGACCCAGTTCAAGAGGTTGGTAGCCTCGCCGCGGAGCTGGAATACAATTCCGCGCTCAAATTTGATGTCGCGGAAAAGTCCCATGTCGAGATCCTTGAAGCCCGGGCCAAACAGGCTGTTGCGGCCTACGCTGCCGTCCGCACCGCCGGGACCGATGCCGCCAGCCACGCCCGGACCGTTGTAAATGTAAGTCGGGTTCGTAGGTGAGTTATTGAACCACGCGGACACCTCGTTAGACGTGGAGGTGCAAACCCGGCAGCGGTGTGCGTTGAGCACGGGTTTGGGACCTCCGGCAGCATAATCCGGGCGTTGATTGCCGGTGCTGTCAAAGCTCTTGTTGGTCCCTGTGCCGACCGTGAACACGCCACCGCTGTGCAGGTAGACAATCGGCGAGATCGTCCAGCCGTTAACCAGGTTGCTGAAGACTTTGTTTTCACCGTGGAAGTAGCTGATGTTCCATGAACCGGACATCGCAGCGTTGTTGCGGATGTCGGCGTTCATGGGACCTTTTTCCTCCTGGAGGCCGCCGCCGAGGGCGCCCAGAGAGTTATTCGACGGTGTGAAGGGAGCGCCGAAGTAGCCGGAGTCCTGTGGTGAGGAAAGTCCGTCTGCGTCCGGCTCAAATGTATCGAGAGCGTGGCTCCAAACATAGAAACCGCTGATGCTGAAGCCGCGCGACATCTGTTTCGTCGCCGAGACTTGCAGGGCGTGGTAATTGGCATTCAGGTTTGACAGCAGGTCGACGATTCCTGCTCCCAGCAGGCCGTTGCCGTTGTTGATTGCGGCCGCACCGGTAGGACATGCTCCGGCGCATGGATCGAACTGACGCCGGTCCGCGATGCTGGTTGCCGAAGTGCTCGGCGTACCGAAGGCGGTCGAATACGGTGCGTAGTTGGCGTCAACAAAGTTGGGTAGCTGGTGGGAGAGCGCACCAACATACGCCGCCGTCATTGTTATCCGGCCGGGAAACTGTTGCTGCACGGAGAAATTGACCTGGTATTCGTAGGGATACTTGAAATGCGGGGAGATGGCTTCGGTTGCGCCGCCGGGTCCCTCAATGAATACGGGCTTGCTGGCCGCGTAGGTGTACGGAATCAGGCCGCCACCCGGCGCAGTCGATGGAAAGTCTCCAGGATAGGAATAGAAATTCGTGATGGAATTGAGGGGACCCTCGCCGGTCTGTGGCCGCAGGGCGAATGGAATGGCGTTGCCGGGCTGGTTCCATTCGTTGCCGGCTGGGATGCCGAAGAAGATACCCGAGGCGCCGCGAATGGCGGTCTTGCCATTACCAAACGGGTCCCACGCGAAGCCCAGGCGTGGCGAAACGTGGTAGTACGACGTGGGAATGATGCCGCGGCCGATGCCCGCGTCACCGGGGAACAACAAGCCCTTGGGCGCGAGCGGAGCCACAGTGGATTGCTGGCCGGGAATGAACGATTCCGTCCGGTTATGGGGATCGACGGGAGGCTGATCGATGTCCCACCGGACCCCAAGGTTGGCCGTGAACCGGGGCGTGATCCGGTAGTTATCCTGCACAAACAATGCGTAGTGCCAGGTGCTCAGGTGGGTGGTGTAGGGCGAGTCCTGCTCAGCCGACGATGCTTGGCCAGTCACCCAGTCTGAAAACACATTGCCGGTTGAAGTTGGGGCTGATGTAGCAAAACTGATGCTGCCAAAGTTCAGCAGGTTGGCATCGAACATGGTCTTGGCCAGGGCGAACTCGCCACCAATAAAGAGGGAGTGTTTGCCCTTGGTGATGCTGACCATGTCGCGCAGCTCATAGTTATCGGAACCCGTGAATGGACCTGCATTTGTAGCGTCCGGAGCAAATCCGCCGGAAAGGGAGATATTGGGCAGCGAAACCGGTCCCTGGATAAGAAAGTTCGAGCCAAAGGATGCGAGGGTCTGCGACGCCGCTCCGGTCACTGGCACGTTGAGGCGTCCGCCCGCTGCCCGCGTAAACGTGAGCCAGGCTTGATTGGCGACAGCAGGAGTGAAGGAGTGAACGTCGCTGAGGTTGATATTGGTGCCATTCGAGGCGACCTGATTATAGGTCCATGGGACGTTGCCGCCTGGGTTGTTTTTCAGCACGTTCCTTGAAAAGAAGTAGGTTGCCGCCACATGGTCCTTTGACCCGAGGTTCTGGTCATACTTGCCCAGGTATTCGTTCTCCGTAACCGGGATGGGGATCAGACCCGCATAAGTTCCGCCTCCCGTGGCAGGTTTGAGACCGCCCGTGATATTGGGCAGCGGGATGGAAGAGCCGACGGTGTTGGCTATGTTGTCCATGTTGAATACGGTCGTGTCCAGCGCGCTGGTGGGGATGCAATGTCCGGCGGTCGAAGGACCAATCAAATTAGCCGCGCAACCAGGGCCGGCGTTTACTCCATTCGCGAGAACCGTTTTGCCGGTGCCCGGCATGTAAACCTTGAAAGTGTCGGCAGTAAAGTCGCCGAGGCGCTCGTTGGCCGTAGGAGTGATGGCGCCTGTATAAATGGTTGCGGTAACCTGGCGCAACCCCGCATAGCTGAAGAAGAAAAACGCATCGTTCTTCTTTATCGGCCCGCCCACGGTTCCGCCAAACTGGTTGCGGTGGTAGGGCGCAACGATGATCTTGCCTGCGGCATTGTGGGCCGGGGCCCAGCTGTTGGCGTTGAAGTCAGTGTTGCGGTTGAATTCAAACAAACTGCCATGAAACTGGTTGGTTCCCGACTTGGTGATGACCGAGACCACACCGGCGGAAAATTGGCCGTATTGCGCGCCGAATGCGCTGGTCTCCACGCGAAACTCTTCCACTGCGTCGGGGTTGGGCGACGGGTTGCCGTAGTTACGCATCTCGGTGATGTTGTTGCCGCCGTCAAGATAGAAAGCTACGCCTGCGCTGCCGCCGTCGATCGATCCGTTGATCTGCACATCTTCGATATACAGCCCGGTCGCTGTGGTTGGCGTGCCGGTGGGGTTCGCGGTGGAGCTGTTGTTATTGGCCATCACGCCGGGTGTAAGCGAAACCTCGGAGTAGATGTTGCGGTTGACGAGGGGAAGACCGAGGATTTCGTCCGGCTCGATGGTCCTGCCCAATACCGCGTCAGCCGTATTGACGGTTGGAGGAGCCTCAGTGACCGTGATGGTCTGGGTCTGCGCGCCAACGGCCAGCTTTACGTCAATCGTCTGTACCTGATCAACATCGAGTGCCACATTCTTCTGCACATAGCGCTCAAAGCCGGCAGCCGTCGCCTCGACGGAGTACGTGCCTACGGGTAAATAATCGATGCGGTATTCCCCATAGCCGTTTGCCGGAGCCGAGCGGGAGAACCCGGTATTCAGGTTGGTTGCCTTCACGGTGGCCGTGTTAACTACGGCGCCCTGTTGATCTTTCACCGTACCGACGATGGAACCGGTAGTCTGCTGCCCATACGCGATAATGCTGCCTGTGAAGATGAATACCAGCGCGACCAGCACTCGCGCGCTCGCGCATAGCCGCGAGTATCTTGCTAATTTACGTGTGTTCATTTTTGAAGCCTCCAAAGTGTTCCTGTTTCCTGGATGTGTTTCTGTTTTCTGGATGATTTGCCATCCAGCGCCCTCATCTTGCGACTGCCAGACAATTCCTCGCTCAATGCCTTTCAAACCAATGAATCGACTGCGCATCGTATCCGTCAGTCGGCGCTTGGGCAGGTGATCGGCTTTCTTTTTGAAGATTGCAAACGTTCGAAATGACGCTTCCCTGTCGTCTGCACAGCCATTGCTGATTAGACAAACAGATCAAGCCTGCTCGAAATTGGTAACGATCATCTCCCTCGAATCCGGTGAAGAGCTCGCGGCACACCTATCCATCTGCCCTGGGTGGCTGACTGCGGGTCGCCGAAGTTGGAAGCTTTTCAAACCGAACGAATTCTTCTCGCTGGCGATAACCCGCACAAGGCTGATACAGTATGTTACAAGATGTTCCCAGCTCGCTTTGCACTATTAAGTTATTGAAAAATAAGGAAGTTATAATTCATTCAATGCGCAAAGATTTCCCTCGCAAATCCCCCCGCGCTCCCCCCAAGCCACTTGGCGACAATTGCTCCCACACCGGTGTATGCTACTTTTTTACGGAGTCATCTGACCTTTTTCATGCCTGAAGGTGCACAAACCCCGGAGCAATGGACACCTGAATCGGCGGCGGACCGCGATCTCGTCCTCAAAGAGCTCGACGCGATTCTCGCCAGCTACCATTTTCGGGGCAGCAAGCGCTACCCGGCCCTGCTCAAATACGTGGTCAGCGCCGCCCTCGACGGCCATGCAGGAGACTTGAAAGAGCGCACCCTTGGCGTCGAGGTTTTCGGGCGCGATCCAGACTACGACACCGGTGCCGATCCTGTCGTCCGCTTCAGCGCCAGCGAAGTCAGAAAGCGGATCGCCCAGTACTATCACGAACAAGGCAATCAGTCCGGATTGCAGATTGAAATGCCCCTCGGCTCCTACGTCCCCGAGTTCTTCGTTCGAGGACCGGAAAGTGCGGCGGAAAAAAATGACGCCTTCGCCGGAAAATCCGCAACCTCACCAAACGTTCAGCACGTAAGCCGGCGCCGTTACATTGCAGTAATAGTTGCGCTACTTATGCTGTTGGCGGCGACAACTGGGGCTGGCATCTACTTCTACCAGAAGATCTACTCAAACCGAACATCAGTAGGTGCCGAGCTTTGGGCCCCGTTGGCCAGGCCGAATCGGCCGATCCTGATTGTCGTGGGCACGAGCCATCCGAACAATCTCGGTCCCGAAGCCGCGGAGACCAGCTTTGCAGACCACATGACAGGGCCGTACCATCATGTGTCGGTCGCGACTGCAACTTCACTGGCAAACCTGGTCGGCGTCCTGCGGCAGCAGGGCGCGAGCTACGAGGTGAAGGAAGACGCAGAGACCAGTCTGACTTCCACTACGATGCCCGCGGCAACGTTGGCCAGCTGCACCGCAGTCTCAGGTTGCAGCCCGGAGGCCATGCATAAAGCCATAATCGCGATCACCGTGTCGCCGGCGCCCGAAACATCGAAGACCTGGCGGGCCTCTGCCGGAGCTGTAAAGACGTTACCGGGCCGAACCAGCGCAATCCCCTTCTCGCTCAGAGTCACGGTCATGTAATC
>CAVXVM010000154.1:0-25212 GCA_963765025.1 uncultured Acidobacteriaceae bacterium
CCCGGATCGCTTTGCATCGCTCGACGGCATCCGCGACCGATTCTCCCGCGCGAGAGGAGATGGCCATGGGGCTGGCCTCAATGTGCCTGAAAAGCATCTGCTCATATAAGGAGGCAAGATCGAGCGCGACCGGGAGCTCCAGTCGCGGCGTCACAGCCGGCCGCCATGGCGTGAGAAAGTAGTCTTCGACGACTGGAGTTCCAAGATTGCCTTCGCTGGGGCGCTTGTAGGCGGCGGCGAAACTGACCTGGCCGTTGAAGGTCAACTCAAAAAACAGCCTCCAGGGGATGGCGCGATCGAGCGAGCGCAAAACATCTTCCTTGAGCTCCCCCGTCTTGAGCGCAATCTCAAAAACCTGAATGCCTTCGATTCCATCGCGGCCGGGGAGATTGACCGTTTCGGAGATCAGAACGTTGCGCCAGACGATCTGCTCCACCTGGGAGACAAAGTGCCGGCGAACCGCATTCGATGGGTGCGCATTGCCGTAGACCTTATTCTTCGGAAGAATTCGATCTTTGCGGGTCCGTTTGGGGTATTGGAACATCTCCGATTACGCCTCTGTCCCGCAGGGCTCCACTACCAGGAACGCAATCAGCTCGAAATCGTCGATGCCGGCCGCGGGCCCCGTGGCGATGCTCGACTTCTGGCCGGAGAAGAGCCCGTCAAGCTCCTTTTCTTCGCCAGTATTGACGATGGAGCGAATGGCCGCGGTGAGCAGGTTTGAATAGACGCCCATCTCCCGCCCGTCCTGAGTGCGCTCGTTGAACGGCTGATAAACGCTCAGGATCGGCTCGGCACATGGCTTGGCGGCGGAACGAATGAGATCGAGAAGAGGTTTCACCTCGGTGTACGGCACCACGGTCTGCCCTTCCATATCTATATAGACAAGGTAATAAGGATGCAGCCGATTGAGCTGCTGAATATTAACCGCGCCGTTTCGGTTTCGGAGAGCAAAGATTACCCCCGGCACCAAACCACGTTCAGGATCGGCAGGCAGAACGGCGTGCATCCCCGTCGGATAGCGCGATAAATCGCCCTGCTCCTTGACGTAATTCACCAGGTCCATGCGGAAGTCATTGAGCCCGAGGTCGGTGATGCTGACGCCGGTCTTCGAAATCTTCAAGCTCGATGACCTCCTCCTGCAGGCGGCGCAACTGTTCCTTACGGTAGGCAAGGTCATTGGATCGCCCGTCGAGTGGGTTGTCGTCACCGGTGGCGGCCACGTCGGCGATGACCATCCGGCTCTCAACGCGCTCCTTGAGCCGGATGTACTCGTCGAGCGAGATGTCGGGCCAGTAATTGACCAGCTGGATGGAGGCGTTCTTCGAGCCGATGCGGTCAATGCGGCCGAAGCGCTGAATGATTCGCACCGGGTTCCAGTGGATGTCGTAATTGATCAGGTAATCGCAGTCCTGCAGGTTCTGGCCCTCCGATATGCAGTCGGTGGCGATGAGCAAGTCGATTTCGCTCTGTTCCTCCGGCAGCAGCAGAGCTTTTTCCTTAGATATCGGCGAAAACAGAGTGAGCAAATCCTGGAAATCCATGCGGCGGCCGAGAGTGGACTTTGGCCTGTCGGAGCCGACCACGCGCGCGGTATGAAGATTGTGCCGTTGCTGGAGCATCGGGGCCAGATGCTGATACAGATAGTCAGCCGTGTCCGCGAAGGCGGTAAAAAGAAGTACCTTGCGATTGCCCGGATTGATGGGCGCTTCAATCTTGGCGAGGATGTGCTCTTTGAGGTGCTGGAGCTTTGCGTCGTCGGCCGGGGAAACCTTCTCCATCTCCTCCAGAAGCCCCTCAATCCGGCCGAGGTCGGCTTTCAGATCGCGCTCCCATGAGGGCAGGTCCATGTCGGCCAGTTCAATTGCGATCTTGCCCGGGGTTTGCGCCTCAGGACCATCCTCCGGGTCGAGAAAATCGACATCCTCATCCGGCTCGGCATCGTCAAAGGCAAGCGATGGATCACTAAAGCTACCACCCTGGCCGGTGCGGCGGAAATTCTCAATCCGCGCGAGAGTGCTCAAATGGAAGCGCTGGAGCTTGCCGAGTGTGAGCCGGAACGCGGCCACCGAACTCTCAAGGCGCTTGAGCAGGTTCACCGTCATCAGGGAGCGCAGGCTTAGCTCGCGGTCCCGCTGCTTCAGCTTGCCACCACCTCCGCTGACTTCTGTGTCGTAGATCTCCTCATATTTGGAGACCCGGCTGGGGAGGATGTAGGAGACCGGCATGTAGACGCCGAGCTTGAGCGCTGCCAATTCCAAAAAGATCTGGTTGAAGCCCATCACGTCGGTCCGACTGGTGAGCTGCCAATGGAACGAGAGCGGCTTGCGTCGGGTAGGGAACTCGCCAATTTCCTTCGTGTCATAGAAGGTGGTGATGTGGCGCCGGGAGCGGGCGATGGTGACCGCATCCAGAAGCTCGAAGAAGTCGAAATCCAAAGAGGAGAGAATCGCCGCGGGCGTGCGCTGCTCGGCGGGGAGCTTCGACCAGACATTGAAGGCGGTCTGCGCCCGGCGGAAGATCAGATCGATGTTTCTCTCCGTGCTGAGCTTCGATTTGAGATTTTCCGGCTCGCCTTCGTAGGCCAGAGCGAGCTGGTTCTTCAGGTCATTGAAGCGATTGTTGACCGGGGTTGCCGAGAGCATCAGCACCTTTGTACGCACGCCCTGCCGCACGATCCGGTTCATCAGGCGTTGATACCGCGTCTCGCGATCTTTGAATGCGTCATCGTTGCGGAAATTGTGCGACTCGTCGATGACGACCAGATCGTAGTTGCTCCAGTTGACCTGGCTCAGCCGCATGCCGAGCGATTCGCCACGATCGCGAAGCAGATCGGTGTGGCAAAGGACGTCATAACTGAAGCGGTCCCTTACCAGCGGGTTGTTCTTCAGGTTCCCCTTGTATGTCGTCCAGTTGTCGGCAAGCTTCTTCGGACACAGGACCAGTACGGTTCGATTGCGCAGCTCGTAGTACTTGATGACCGCCAGGGCGGTGAACGTCTTCCCCAGTCCGACGCTGTCGGCCAGGATGCAGCCGTTGTAGGTTTCGAGCTTATTGATGATGCCGGTGGCTGCGTCGCGCTGGAAGCTGTAGAGCTTCTGCCAGATCGCGCTTTCCTGGTAGCCGGTCCGCTCATTTGGCAAAAGATCCTCGTTGATGTCTTGGAGGAACTCGCTAAAGATGCTGAACAGCATCAGGAAGTAAATGCGCTGTGGGGAGTTTTCCTTGTAAACCGAAGCGATATGGTCCCGAATGAGATCCGTAACGTCAGTGAGCTTCTCGGAGTCCTGCCAAATTTGATCGAACAGCGCGAGGAAGGTGCGGGTCGCAACTGGCTCGTCCATTTTGTTGACGAAATTCGAGACGGCATTTCCCTGTTGGTAGCCCAAGTCAACTGCGGTGAATCCATGCAACGGCATATAAACCGTGGCACCCTCAGTCGCTTCAACGCAGGCAAACTGCTGCATAGGCGCGCCGCTTCGGTTCGACCTGAACTGCGTCTTCCGCCGTATCCACTCGGCACACTCCCTGGCGATGGCCCGCTGGGTCAGCTTGTTCTTGAGCCGGATCTCGAACTCGGATCCGTGAAACCCCCTCTCCCCGCCGGCTTGGGGGATATGGAACTCCCGTGGAGCCCTCGCGACCTTGTCTGTCGCCTCTTGAGCGACGAAGGTGGGGGTGGTGAAGATGAATTCGAGAGCTTCGACGTCCTCCAACTCTCGACGCAGGGCCTCGAAGGCATAGATGGAGAAACTGGAGGCCGCGATCCTCACCTTGGCGCCGGGGCGCACGGTCCCCTTCAGGTCGTCCCCCAGCAGCCTCGATATGTTATCTAAAACTTCCATTGTTTGGCACGGTCAAAACCAGCAATGCGCCGATCTCGCTGTCCAGATCTCCGACTCAGCCTGGCGAGCGGGGCTTCTGGCCACTGAGCAGGCGAAGTTCGACCCGTGGCAGCCATCGAGAAGGCACTTTCCAACCTGAACTTGGGTTGCATCATCAATTTACAGCACGAGAGCGGCAATTCTCCTGACATCGAAGGATCCTCGCCTCCGCCCCGGTTAATGGGCGTCGAGTTGGCGGCTTGGAACCCCGCAAACGCCGCAAATGTGGCAAATTGGACCTGGGGTTAAAACGACCCTAGGGTCGTTTTAACGATTCGGCGGGCGCCGAACTTGATTCTTGGCTTTTGTGGAGGCTGGGTCTCGCGCCTCAACCCAAAAGGGCACAATGCTGCTAGGCTGAGAGCCTTCCAAGAGCCGTCAGGCACTCGTCTGACATCGAGCCTACAACCACAAGCAGTTTACGCGAGGGTAGGTGGCAAAATACGTCTTGCCCCTGTAGCTTCATGCCGGTCCGGATCAGCGTCTCCTCCTCCGCTGCCTTCACCGTCCGCCGCGTGGGGGCGGTTACGTTCCGCAGGTTTGATGGAAGTGGACGATGGGGGTGATCCGCCCCGGCGACCTCCCGTTGGAAAACCTCTTTTTCGAGCGCGCTCCGATCTTTGGCAGCCGGCTCGGGGCGGAGCGATTCCAAAAGGTCGTCTATATCGTCCTCATACCACCCTGCGGACGTACTCCCCGCAAGCTTCTTGGCCTGCGGGGGGAACTTGCCTGCCTTTATGTCGCGGCGAATCTTTGATTTTGACCAAGGTACGCGCGACAGGACCTCTTTGAGCCCGATGATGCGGCTCTTTGAGTTCTCCGGCTTGAAGGTTCCAGGCATCCTTCATACATGCTAGGAGCAGCTGAAAAAAAACGATAGGTGAGCGGGCACAGAAAATTCGAGAGAAAAATTGAGGCCTTGGCCCCAATCACCGCGGGCGGAGATCCCCTCGAACCGCTTAAACGACAGTCGAATAGGACGCCATGTGGCTGACGTGATCTAAATCACCTTTCCTACTGAATGCGACATTGCTTGTAATCCGGATGGCTGCCCGCGCCGCCCGATCACGCCCGCATTGTTGAGATTCTTCGTCCCGCTGCGCTTTGCAGATAGCTCGCGCTAATTGCGGTAGCCGGCCACCTGAATCATTCTGATGTCGTTCAGCGGAACCGGCCTGAGTGAAGGAACCTCTTCGCCGGATTTCAGCTTGTCTAGGTAATTCGCCCACTCCTGCATCAAGAGCCTCCTTTCCGGCAGAAGGCTTGCTCGGTTATATGCCCGTCCATTGGGATCAATAACCTGGTGTCCCAGCTCAAGTTCGAGATACTCCGGCTCAATCTTGAGCTGTTCCCGCAAAATCGTCCGGGCTGTCGCCCGGAATCCGTGTCCGCACATTTCCTCCTTGGGGATGCCAAGCCGGCGCAAAGCACCAAGCACAGCATTCTCGCTCATCGGACGGTCCTTCGTGCGAAGACCCGGGAAAACGAAAATGCCGTTTCCACTAAACCCGTGTAATACACCCAGGATGTTAACCACCTGAGTTGAAAGGGGAACAATAAGGTGATCGTCAACATCCAGCCTGCCGTCCCGGTCTTCGTCTTGCTTCGAGAGTTCCATGCACCACTCGGCATTCTTGAGGTCGATGTCAGCCCATTTCGCCGTGCGTAATTCGTATGGCCGAACAAACAACATCGGAGCGAGCTTCAACGCGCACTGGACGGGAAAAGTCCCCTTGTACCCATCGATCACCCGAAGGATTCCGGTGAGGTCTGCCGGCTTCGTGACTGCGGCAAAGTGCCCAGGCACTAGCTTCTTGAGCGAGCCTCGCAGATCCCGGCAAGGGTCGCTCTCGCAGCGGCCAGTAGAAATCGCGTAGCGAAACACATCGCCGCAGCTTCCCAACGTACGACGAGCAGTATCAACAGCTCCCCGTCCCTCAATTCTCGAGATCACTGCCAACATCTCTTTGGGGGCGATTTCACCAATCGGCCGTTTTCCGATCCAGGGGAAGACGTCGTTTGTGAATCTGGCACGGACGCGCTTGCTGTGACTCGCCGACTTCGGGTCGATGAATTTCGCCAGCCACTCCTTGGCGATCACTTCAAAAGCGTCCTCGGCTTGCCCAGTCTTCGCATCCTTTGCCAGTCTGCGGTGCAGGCTCGGATCTATCCCTCTTGAAAGGAGATCGAGGCACTTGTCGCGCTCCTCGCGGGCTTTCACGAGCGACACTTTCGGATATTTCCCGAGGGAGATCACGTTTTCCTTCGGAAATTTGAACCGGAACCGCCAGATCTTGGACCCGTTGCGGAATACCTCGATGTACAGATTATCCCCGTCGTACAGCTTGTACGATTTGGGTTGCTCTCCCGATTTTGTCTTGTACACGGTCGGCGATTGGGAACTCTTTGCGGCACCACCGCTGCTGGCAGCTCCACCTTTGACGCGGGTAGGCGGCCTACGATCAGGCTTCGCGTTCTTGACTTGCGTGTCGGTTAGCGGCATTGGGGTATGACTTTCTCAAATTCGGAATATACCCCAAAATATACCCCAGTTGAAGCTGGGATGCCATGGTTCCGCATGGCACCGGATGGTACTTTGGTTTGCTGGAAATAAAGGATTTAGCTAAATTTTGACACGGGATGGGACGGGGTGAAACAGAGGAGTGGTGGCCAGAGACGGGATTGAACCGCCGACGCCGGCCTTTTCAGGGCCGCGCTCTACCACTGAGCTATCTGGCCTCAGTGCAAACTTCGGTTGCATCTCTACGCGTGGAATCCGGCGCTGCCGGAAAGAGGTGGGCGGGTCCACGTACAGTGTGCTGCAACAACTGAGACAGTATATCAACTCCCATTCTTGTTGGCCAAACCGGGCTGTTGCGGGCCAGCTGCGCGGGGAGGCGGGGAATTCGCCCTTTGCTCGCTCCGCCGGGGTCCGGCGACTGCTCTACACTGGTATGCAATCATGCGCCGAGCCGTCCAGTTTCTCGCCTGCGTTGCACTGGCTGCCACAGCCTGTTCCCACGATGCCAAGGTCCGCCTGTCGCCCAGCGAGGCGCGTACTTCGCGGGCGCTGCTTTCCTACGAGGCCCAGGGACCGCTGCCGCTAAGGGCCTTTCTGGATCAGTTCCCCAAAGGCGCCGACCTGCATGTGCATCTTTCCGGTGCGGTGTACGCGGAGACGTTTATTCGCGATGCCGGCGAGGACGGGCTTTGCGTTGATTCCGTGGCGCTGAAGTTTGCCAAGCCGCCCTGCCGGGGCAAGCTGATTCCGGCTTCGCAACTGTCGGGCGACAAGACCCCTGTGAACCAGGATTTATACGACCGGCTGGTCGACGCTTTCTCCATGCGGAGTTACTTTCCTTCGACGGCGTTTAGCGGGCACGACCAGTTCTTTTCCACCTTTGCGCGGTTCAGCGGGCTCGACCGGCGCCACATGAAGGAGTGGGTGGACGAGATCGCGAGCCGCTCGGCGGAACAGAATCAGCAGTATTTGGAACTGATGGACACTCCGGCCTTCGGTCATGCGGCACAGATTGCGCATGCGATCGGCTGGAATCGCGATTTTGCGAAGTTTCGGCAGCAATTGCTGGATCGTGGCGTGACCGAGGAGGTGGCGGCGGCGCGGCAGGATGTGCGCGACGCCGAAGCAGGCCGGCGGCAAATGGAACACTGCGGAACGCCGCAGGCAACCGCGGCCTGCCAGACGGAGATCCGCTACATTTACCAGGTGCTGCGCGGGTTTCCCCCGGAGCAGGTGTTTGCGCAGACGCTGCTTGGGTTTGAGACCGTCCGGGCCAGCATGAAGGCGCATGACGATACGTGGGTGGGCATCAACTTCGTGATGCCAGAGGACGGCTACATCTCCATGCGCGATTACACGCTGCAGATGCAGATGCTGGATTATCTGCACTCGGTTTACCCGGAGGTGCACATCAGTCTTCATGCGGGAGAACTGGCGCCGGGCCTGGTGCCGCCCGAGGGGTTGCGCTTCCACATTCGGCAGGCGGTGGAACTGGGTCACGCCGAGCGCATCGGCCATGGCGTGGACGTGATGTATGAGGACAATGCGTCCGGCCTGCTGAAGGAACTGGCGCAAAATCACATCATGGTCGAGATCAACCTGAGCTCGAACGAAGGCATCCTGGGGATCGAAGGAGACGAGCATCCCTTGCCGAGTTACCGGCTGGCGCATGTGCCTGTGGCGCTCTCGACAGACGATGAGGGCGTGAGCCGGATCGACATTACGCACGAATACGTTCGCGCGGCGCTGGACTACCACCTGACCTACCAGGATTTGAAACAGATGGCGCGTACCGGCATGGAACACAACTTTTTGCCGGGAGCGAGCCTGTGGGAGCAGCCGGATGTGTTCAGGGTAAAGGCCGGCGCATGCAAGGGCGATACGGATGCGTCAGAAAAGCCCTCGCCCGGCTGCAAGGACTTTCTCGACAAGAACGAGAAGGCCGCTGCGCAGTGGGAACTGGAACGCCGGTTCGAAGAGTTTGAAGCCAAATGGGTGTATGTACCGCAGACGCCGCAAAAGAATGATTGAGCGGACGGCTGACTTCGGTTTCAAACACGTTGGCTTTGTGCGGGGCGCTCCGGAGTCATTTTTCGGCTTACACTGTTTTGCATGGACAACGAGCGCATTCGCGAAATTTGCCTGGCGCTGCCGCATGCGGCCGAGACCCTGAACTGGGGCCATCATCTTGTCTACTGGGCAGGCGACCGCGACATCGGCGGCAAGATGTTCGCCATGACCGACCTGGATGGAACGGGATTTGGCGTCTTGTGGTTTCACTGTGGCGCGGAGCGATTTCACGAGTTGCTGGAGCGCGAAGGCATCTCTGCGGCGCCGCACCTGGCCAGGGCATTCTGGGTGGCCGTGGAGCGCTGGGATACGCTGCGGCCGCGCGAGGTTGAGGACGAGCTGGCGCGGGCGCATGCGCTGATTTACGAAAAACTGCCCAAACGGACCAAGACACTGCTGGCGTTGCCGGAGAAGGAACGCGCAAAGCTGATTCGGGAGCGCAAGAAGACGTTGGGCAGCGGCGCAAAGGCCGGGAAGCGCTGAAAGGGAACCGATTCCGGCGGTTGGGCGTATTTAATGACAGATGCGGGCCTGCTGTGCGCAGGTCCGTAGGCAAGGTGTTCTTATGGCGAAGTTTCTACTCTTTTGTGTTCTGTTGTTCTTCTGTTGGCCGCTGGCCCTGCTGGCGGTGGTGCTCTATCCCCTGGTGTGGTTGCTGCTGATTCCGTTTCGGATCGTTGGCATCGCCGTGGACGGCGTACTCGAGCTGGTGAAAGCCATCATCTTTCTGCCGGTGCGGCTGCTGCGCGCGGCGTGACGCGGGGTGAGCCCTCTCAGGAGAGGAGCGTGGGGGGTGCGCCGTCCCTACGGGACTCCGGAGGATTGTTGGTTTCTGATACCCCACGCTTCACAGTCTGTTACGAAACTCTATTATTTTGGATTTGATTCATGGGAAGATGCGTGCATGGGTTATATCCGAGGCGAGGCGCGGGGGCAGGAGTGGTTGTTCCCGTTGTCGTTGGACGAACTGATTCCATCCGACCATATTTGCCGAGTAATCGATGCGTTTGTGGGCCGGTTGGACTTTCAGTCTCTGGGATTTGTACGAGCCGAAGCCGCCGAGACAGGTCGTCCCGGCTACGATCCGCGCGATCTTCTGAAGCTCTATCTTTACGGTTATCTTCAGCAGATCCGTTCGTCTCGACGGCTGGAGGCCGAGTGCCGTCGCAACGTGGAAGTGATGTGGCTTTTGGGCCGCCTGGCGCCTGACTACAAGTCGATCGCCGAGTTCCGTCGCATGCATCGGGAAGCGGTGACCGAAGCGGGCGCGGAGTTGGTGGGCTTTGCGCGTTCGGTGGGTCTGGTTCGTGGCGGGTGGGTGGCTATCGATGGGTCGAAGTTCCAGGCAGTGACGAGTGCCCGCAGCGTGGCGGAGCGGGAGTCGATCAAGCGGTATCTGGATGCGGTAGAGGCCGGCGACGAACAGGACGAGGTGGTCATCGATGCTGGGGCGGTGCAGGCTGCGCTGGAGAAGCTGAAGAGCCATGCGGAACCGGAGGCCGGCTTCATGCGCACGGCTCATGGCTCGGTGCCTGCCTATAACGTGCAGACCGCCGTGGATGCCGAGCATGCACTGATCGTGGCCCACGAGGTGAGCACGGAGAAGAGCGACAACCGCAGCCTGCTGCCCATGGCCGAGGCGGCACAGAAGGCGCTGGGCACGCCGGCTGCGCTGAACGTGGTGGCCGACGGAGGTTATTCCAACGGAGCCCAGGCCGAGGCCTGCGAGGGGCGCGGCATCATGGCTCATGTGCCGGCCAAGCGCGGGGTCAACAATCGTGGGGATGGAACCATGTTCGACCGCAGCCAGTTCCACTACGATCAGGCCAACGACACGTTCCGCTGCCCTGCCGGTCAGACGCTCATCCGCAAGCAACAGAAAAAGGACAAGCCTTGCGTGGTCTACACGGCTGCTGCGGCTGCTTGCGGAGCATGCGCTCTAAAGAGCCGCTGCACCCCATCCCGGCAACGCTATGTCACCGTTCACCTGCACGAGGCCGCACTGGATCGCATGCATCAGCGCGCCACACCGCAGCTGATGCGCCTCAGACGATGTACAGTCGAGCATCCCTTCGCAACGATTAAATACCGCATCTTCGGCCATCCGCGCTTCCTGCTGCGAGGACTGGCCGGAGCAAAGATCGAGATCGGCCTCGGGGTCATGGCCTACAACCTCAAGCGCATAATGAGCGTCCTGGGCGGCGCAAAACTGGCCGTCCTGTTGCAAACCTGACCCACAAAAGAAAGAAACTCAGCTTGCCGAAGAGCCGGAAGCGCGCTCTAAGGCCACAGCGCCCTCACGGCTGCATCTTCGGAAAACCATTTCGTAACAGACTGTGAAGCGCGGGGCTAATTTGCACTGCGCCTACGGCGCGTGTTGCGTGTTGTTGCGGACGGGGATGATGCGCTCCGTTC
The DNA here is from genome assembly GCA_963765025.1 of uncultured Acidobacteriaceae bacterium. Classification (GTDB taxonomy): domain Bacteria; phylum Acidobacteriota; class Terriglobia; order Terriglobales; family Acidobacteriaceae; genus Telmatobacter. The sequence goes on from CAVXVM010000154.1 coordinate 10,891, forward strand.
ATCGTGAGTTCTGCGACGCCGGCTCGACATCTCTTCCGGCAATGCTTTAGCGTGGGCCTATGGCAGGAGTGTCCCTGGTACTTGAAGGCAAGGTGGCGTTGGTGACGGGCGGGTCGCGCGGCATCGGCGCGGAAACCGTGCGCATGTTTACAGAGGCCGGGGCCCGGGTCGCCTTCAGCTACCAGCAGGCGAGGGAACGAGCAGAGGCATTGGCGGTTGAATGCGGCGGAGCGGGGAAGTGTGTGGCAATTCAGCAGGAGCTGAGCACGCCGGCCGACGGCCATGCGCTGGTGAGAGCCGCGGTTGCCGCCTTTAGCCGCCTGGACGTGCTGGTGGTGAATCACGGCATCTGGCCGCATGAGGATGTGCCGATCGCGCGCATGGCGGAAGCGCAGTGGCGGAAGACGATGGGCGTGAATCTGGACTCAGTGTTTGGGCTGGTGCAGGCCGCCGTGGCCCAAATGGACAAACAGATGGGGTCTTTCATAAGCCGAAACAGCGGGACCGGCGAGGCCACGGGCCACATCGTGCTGATCAGCTCGACCGCAGGGCAGCGGGGCGAGGCGCATCACGCGGACTATGCCGTGACCAAAGGCGCCCTGATTAGTCTCACCAAGAGCCTGTCAAGCGAGCTGGCGCCGCGGGGTATCCGCGTGAATTGCGTGGCGCCCGGATGGGTGGCTACGGAGATGTCGGCAGCGGCGGTTGGAGACGCAAAGCAGGGCGCGAGCATTCGGGCGGGGATTCCGCTTGGCCGAGTCGCCAGCACGCGTGAAGTTGCCGGACCGGTGCTGTTCCTGTGTACGCCGCTGGCCGGTTTCATCAGCGGCGAAGTGCTCAACGTGAACGGCGGCGCGGTTCTGGTGGGATAGATGATGAGCTCGAAGAGGATGGAATGAAGATAAATCGGGTTTTGCATGGAACGGCGGCAGTACTGATGCTGGCATGGGCACTGGCCGCTCCAACCCCCAGCGCAGCAGCGCAGAACGGCGACGATGCGGCTGCCAAGAATGCGCAGCAGGCGCGCGCCGCACTCGACCGCATGGTGCAGGCTCTTGGCGGGCAGGCGTGGCTCGACATGAAAAACCAGGAGAGGGAAGGTTTTATCGCGGCTTTCTTTCACGGCAATCCCGACGCCGGAACCACTTTGTACTATGAGTTCCACCAATGGCCCGATCACGACCGCGTGGACGTGACCAAGCACCGAGACGTGGTGGAGTTCTACGTGGGCAACGAGGGCTGGGAGGTGACCTATCGGGGCAAGAAGCCGATGGACAAGGAGCTACTGGACGACTTTATCCGGCGGCGCGACCACTCCATCGAGACCGCGATCAAGGTATGGCTCAAGGATCCAAACACGATCCTCGTGTACGAAGGCCAGCACCTGGTGGAGCGCAAACTGGGCGAGCAGGTGACGCTGATCTCGGCGGATAACGAGTCGATCACGATCCTGATGGACACGCAAACGCACCTGCCGCTGGAGCGCATCTTTCAGTGGCGCGACCCGCTCTACAAGGACAAGAACACCGACGCCGAGGAATACGACGACTACCACACGATGGACGGATTCCCGACGCCGTTTTCGATTACGCGCTACAAGAACGGCGAGATGTGGAGGCAGTACTACATCAAGAAGGTGACCTTCAATCAGACGCTGCCCGGCGACTTCTGGAGCGTGGACGCAGCCGACCACCGGATCAAAAAGTAAGCGCGGGAAGCAGGAGCAGGGGAGCAGGAGTATGATCGGCGACGCAGCGCGCTTGTTTATAATCCTCAAGAGCGCAAAGCATCCCGGTTTTCCCGCTCTCTGGAGCCAGTGAATGAAGTTCGACATCCAGGAGATCATGGGTTTCCTGCCCCACCGCTACCCGTTTCTGCTGATCGACAAGATCGTCGAGTTTGAGTCGCAGAAGCGCCTGGTGGCCATCAAAAATGTCACGATCAACGAGCCGTTCTTTCAGGGGCATTTCCCCGGATACCCCATCATGCCCGGCGTGCTGGTGGTAGAGGCGATGGCGCAGGCCGGCGGCATCATCATGATGGCCGAACTGCCTGACCGCGACAAAAAGCTGGTTGTGTTTACCGGCATTGAGCGCGCCAAGTTTCGCCGTCCTGTTGTGCCGGGCGACCAGCTTCGCATCGAGGTCGACGTGCTTTCATTCAGAACGCGCGCGGGCCGGATTGAGGGCCACGCCTACGTGGATGGCAAGCTCGCCTGCCAGGCCACGCTCACCTGCGCGGTTGTGTCGCGGGAGCGCGAAGCAAAGCCCGGAGACGCATCAGGGGCTGGCGAAGTAGGTCAGGATCGGCCGAGTGAGCATCCATCCAAGCGCGATCGTTGCGCCCGGAGCGGTGGTTCCCGCATCCTGCACGATTGGCCCGTTCTGCACCATCGGCCCTGAGGTCGTGCTCGGCGAGGATTGCCGGCTGATTTCGCACGTGGTGCTCGATGGGCGGACCCGCATCGGCGCACGCAATGTGATTTATCCCTTTGCCTCAATCGGCGTGCCGCCGCAGGACCTGAAGTATGGCGGCGAGCCGACCGAGACGATTGTTGGCGACGACAATACGATTCGCGAGAACGTGACGATCAGCCGCGGTACAGTGGGCGGCGGTGGCGTGACGCGGCTTGGTTCGAATTGTCTGCTGATGACCTGCGCACACATCGGGCACGACAGCCAGGTGGGCAGCCACTGCATCATGGCGAATGCGGCCACGCTGGCTGGGCACGTGGTGATTGAGGACTACGTTACGCTGGGCGCGTTCTGTCCCGTGCATCAGCATTGCATTGTGGGCAAGTACGCGTTTGTGGGCGGCGGAACGATTGTGACCCAGGATGTGCTGCCGTTTTCGCTGACCGCATCGCGGCGGGAGAACAAGGCATTCGGGATGAACAAAATTGGGCTGGCGCGGAGAGGCTTCTCGCCTGAGCGTTTGCAGACGCTGCAGAGAGCCTTCCGCTTGCTGCTGGCGGCAAAGCTGAACACGACACAGGCTCTTGAAAAGCTGCGCACGATGGAAGGCGACGACGTGGCGCTGCTGATTACGTTTGTAGAGCGCAGTGAGCGCGGGATCATCAAGTAGCCATGAAACTTGGTCTCATTGCCGGCAACGGACGCTTTCCGTTTTTGTTGTTGGATGCGGCGCGGGCGCAGGGCTATTCCGTGGTGGTGGCGGCCATCCGTGAGGAGACCGATCCGGAGATCAACCATCGCGCGGCATGCGACGAGCGCATAACCGTCCAGTGGCTCTCGCTGGGCGAATTGTCGCGGCTGATCGAGATGTTTCACAAGGAAGGCGTGGAGAAGGCTGTGATGGCCGGGCAGGTGAAGCACAAGCAGATTTTCTCGAGCATCCGGCCGGATTGGCGCCTGGCCAAACTGCTGCTGAACCTGAGCACTCGGAATACGGACATGCTGCTGGGCGCGGTGGCCAAGGTGCTGGGCGATGAGGGAATTGAGCTGATCAGTTCGACTTCATTTCTTGAGCCGCTGCTGGCGCAGGAAGGTGTGTTGACTGAGCGCGCTCCGGATGAGGATGAATTCAAGAACATTGAATATGGCCTGGGCGTAGCGCGAGCGGTGGCGGGGTTCGATATCGGCCAGACGGTGGTAGTGGCCGCGCAGGCCTGCGTGGCTGTAGAGGCCATGGAAGGCACCGACGCGACGATTGAGCGCGCAGGACGGCTTATGGAGTCGATTGAGGGGGATGCCTCAACCCTACACCCCACAGACGAAGGCCTGTCCGTGGGGACCCCGATTCTTGACCGTCGTATGACAGTTGTGAAAGTGGCAAAGCCTAACCAGGATATGCGCTTCGACGTACCGGTGATTGGCATGGCGACCATCGAGGCGATGATGCGCGCCGGAGCCAGTTGCCTTTCGATCGAGGCGGGGCGTACGCTTTTATTCGATCGGGAATCGCTGCTGGAGCGAGCCAGCCGGGCTGGTATTGCCATTGTGGCCGCTCCCCGCTGATACTGGTTCGGGCAAGGTTTTCTCCCCCCGGCGTTCGTTCCCGGGCTTGCTGTTCCGCGATCCTTGATCCCTAAACCATGTCTACCGGAGGTATTTATGAAAAAGTCTGCATTTGTTGCTCTGTCCGCGTTCCTGTTGCTCGCAGTTTCCGCTGTCACGGCGCGCGCTGCCGACGACGTTGCCGGCCCGCCCATGCCCATGGTGGGCCAGCAAGCGCCCCCGTTCACGCTGCCTTCACAGGATGGCACCGCGGTCTCGCTCAAAAGCTTTCACGGCAAGTGGGTGGTTCTCTATTTTTATCCTCGCGACATGACGACCGGCTGCACGATCGAGGCCCACAAGTTCCAGGACAGCTTGCAAGACTTTGCGGCCAAGCATGCGGTGGTCCTGGGCGTGAGCGTTGACTCGAAGGAAAGCCACCAGCAGTTCTGCACCAAGGACAGCCTGACGTTCCGCCTGCTGGCTGACACGGATCACACGGTGGTGAGCGCATACGGCTCGCTGGCCAGCCACAACGGTACCTACATGGCCAACCGCAATACCTTCCTCATCAATCCCAAGGGCAAAGTGGTGAAGGTGTGGACCAAGGTGAACCCGACTGAGAGCGCGTCGGAAGTACTTGCCGTGCTCCCTGCCAGAGGAAGTTCGATCAAGGCATCTGAGTAGATTGATTTAGAACGCAGAAAAGCCCGGCTATAAGCCGGGCTCTTTTGCTTGCCTTGGTTGCCTGTTGCCTGTACTACTTTTTAGCGCCCTTTTTGGCGGCCTTTTTTGCTGGCGCCTTCTTGGCTGCTTTTTTTGCTACGGCTTTCTTTGCAGGAGCCTTCTTGGCTACCGCCTTCTTCGCCGCAACCTTCTTTGCGGGCGCTTTCTTTGCTGCTTTCTTGACTGCCAACTTTTTACCTCGTTTAGTGGTTTTGCCAGCGCTTTTTTTGGCCACGGCCTTCTTCGCCTTGACCTTTCCACCCTTGGCGCTGGAGTTGCTCTTTTTTGCGGCGGACTTCTTCGCGGCCTTTTTGGCCACAATCTTTTTCTTCGCTACTTTTTTGGCGGCCTTCTTAGCAGGCGCCTTCCTGGCGGCTTTCTTTGCCGGCGCTTTCTTTGCTGCTTTCTTGGCAGGCTTCTTCGCCGCGGGTTTTGCCGCGGGAACTACTACAGCCACCACGATGGTCTCTTCGGCGACCACGTCGTCGTCATCTGAGGAGGTGAGTATGCTGGCGGTCTCGACTTCTTCCTCGTCCTCATCCGCCAAGCCTTCCACCTGATCGGGGTCCAGCTCTTTCGGCTCTCCTTTGGGATCGCCGTCGCTCATCGCATACATCCTGACATGATCTTCCATCCCATTGCCTCCAGCGGTTCGCCGCTGTCCTCGATTTGATTTATGTGGCTCTTCGCGCAACCGTCAATTCCAAATTGCACGCAGTAACCAGTGTATTACTAGCTTGCACGCAAACCCATCGAAAATACAAGAGCGGATCGAGCGGCTCACGCAATTTTTACTTCTGCGAGGAGGACTTCGCCTTCGTCTCGGACTTTGCCGGGCTCTTGTTCGCAGTGGACGAGTGCTCCGCGCCCTTGCCCGCGCTCGCAGATTTGGCGTGAGCCGTTGTATGCGACCTGGCGCCTGCTGAAGAGGCCGACGAACTTCTGTGGCGTCGACCGCTGGAGGTGTGCCGCACGATGACGGGCTCGGCCACATGCAGTCGGCTGCCGGGATCGACTTTGATGCCGGTCATCTTGTTCCAGCGGCGCAACTGGCTGAGGGAGACGCCGAATCGATCCGCAATGGTGACCAGCGTATCCCCTTTGCGAGCCGTGTAGAGGCGCGTGTGGATGGACGCCTCAGCCACCGGCGGCGCAGGGACGACCACGGCCGCAGTGGCCTCGAGGCTGTCGCTCTCGTGCAGCTTGTTGGCCGTGGCCAGGGCGGCGGGTTCTACGCGATACTCCCGCGCCACCGAAGCGATGGTATCGCCTGCGACCACAGTGTGATATCGCCAGGCGTTGCGCTTGTCTTCAGGGATGAGAGCGATGCGCTCGTTAAACAAAGTTGCCGCGCCGGCGGGCAGGTGCAGATCGAAAGTGGTGTCGGGCGGCGTGACCATTCTAAGCAGGCTCGGATTGAGAGCCATCAGCTCGTCGACCGGCGCGCCCACAAGATCAGACACCAGGCGCAGGTCCACCGAATAGGTAACCGTGACCGTGTCAGTGAGCACGGGAGGATCGAGCGTGACATCGTCGAATCCATACTGCTTGGGATTATTCGCGATGATGATGGCCGCCAGAATTTCAGGCACGTAATTCCGGGTCTCCCCGGGGAGCTCATTGCGACGGTAGAGTTCCCAGAAGTCGGCATAGCCGGTTCTCGCGACTTCGTGCTGGATATTACCCGCGCCATGGTCGTAGGCAGCCATGGCGAGATACCAGTCGCCGAGCTGGTTGAAGAGAAACTTCATGTAACGGGCATACGCGCGCGTGGATTTTTCGGGGTCGAAACGCTCATCAACGTAAGAGTCGCGTTTGAGGCCATAAAACGGACCGGGCATGAACTGCCACATGCCGCCGGCCCTGGATCTGCGATTGACGGCCTGGGGTTGGAATCCCGATTCGGCCACGGCGAGATAGATCAAATCCTGGGGCACACCCTCTTCGGCCATGACGCGCTGAATCATTGCCTTGTAGCGGCCGGAGCGCTCGAACGAGTGCATGAGCGTGTTGTGACCGCGCTGGGAGTTGGCAAAGAAGTTGATGAACCCCGCCACGTAGTCGTTGACCACCAGCGGCAAGTCAGACTTGGTGGTGGCCAGGTCGGCCTGCGCCTTGGCGACGATGTTGGGATCGGCTTTCGGAGGCAGATCGGTGATGACATCGCTGGCCACATCTGCCGGGGTGGGTTCCTGCTTGGGCACAAAGCCGTTGCCCTGCTTGAGCGCCTCCATCTCCAGGCCGTTGACCCGGTCCACAATGCTGTCAAACTCTTCCTGAAGTTGCGGGCTATTTTTGATATTGATTCCGCTCTCGAGCATCATGTCGACGGCGCGGTCAAACTCGGTCTTGGCCTGAGGAAGCATGCCCTTGCGGTAATCTGCGTCGCCGCTTGCATAGGCTGCTTCAACCTGCTCAATCAGGACGCGTAGACGCTGCTGTTCGACGGTCGGTTGGGGAGCCACGGGTGGTGGCGCAGGATCCGGCGCGGCGACCGGGGCGACGGGCGGGGCGGTGGCTTGTGGACTTGGCGCAGCGGATGCGGGCTTGCTGTCAAACGGTGCACAGCCCGCCAGCGGCAGCGCCAGCAGAACGCAGCCAATCATCGAAGCCCAACTTGTTCTTACATACATGAATTCAGACAACCACCCGGACAAGCGTAAGGGCTCCAAGCGCAACTTGAGGCCCTTCCCGATGATAAGCTATGACCTGGAGGCAAGGTGCGCTCCACGAGTGCCCAGCGCCTTCAAGTCAGCCCCCCATGGATGTACGATTCCTTCGCAACTTCGCCATCATTGCCCACATCGACCATGGAAAGTCGACGCTGAGCGACCGTCTTCTTGAGCTGACCGGCTCCGTAACCGGCCGGGAGATGCAGGCGCAGATTCTGGACGACATGGACCTGGAACGGGAGCGGGGCATCACCATCAAGGCTCATGCCGTCCGCATGATGTACAAGGCGAAGGACGGCAATACCTACCAGCTGAACCTGATCGATACGCCAGGCCACGTGGACTTCAGTTACGAGGTTTCGCGCTCGTTGGCCTCGTGCGAGGGTGCACTGCTGGTGGTGGACGCAAGCCAGGGCGTGGAGGCACAAACGCTGGCCAACGCCTACCTGGCGATCAATCACGGCCTTGAGATCATACCCGTCATCAACAAGATCGACCTTCCGTCCGCCGACATTCTGCGCACCCAGGAGGCCATTGAAAAGGCCGTTGGACTGGACGCCACTGATGCCATCCCGGTGAGCGCCAAGACCGGCCAGGGCGTGGATGATGTGCTGGAAGCAATCGTGCATCGCCTGCCCCCGCCCACGGGCGACCCCGATGCGCCGTTGCAGGCGCTGGTTTTTGATTCGTGGTTCGACGCCTACCGGGGCGTGATTGTGCTGGTGCGGGTAATGCAGGGCACCATGCGCAAGGGGCAACGCATTCGCTTCATGTCCAACTCAAAATCGTTTGAGGTTGAGTCGATGGGCGTGCTGATGCCCAAGCCGGTTGAGATTGGACAGCTTACGGCAGGCGAGGTGGGCTTTTTCGCGGCCACCATCAAGAATGTGGGCGACACCAAGATTGGCGATACGGTCACTGAAGACGCGCGGCCCGCGCCGGCCCAACTGCCCGGCTTTGAAGACATCAAGCCGATGGTGTTCTCAGGCCTTTACACCGTGGACTCGCACGAGCATACCCTGTTGAGAGACGCGCTGGAGAAACTGCGCCTGAACGACTCCTCGTTCTTTTTCGAGCCGGAGAGTTCGGTGGCGCTGGGGTTCGGCTTTCGCTGCGGGTTTCTGGGACTGCTCCACATGGAGATTATCCAGGAGCGCCTGGAGCGGGAGTACGAACTGGACCTGATCACCACGGCGCCGGGCGTGCGTTACCACATCACGCTGACGGGCGGCTCGGTGATTGAGGTCGACAACCCCTCTCGCTGGCCAGACCCCACCAACATCGACTCCATTCGTGAGCCGGTGATCACGGCCAAGATCCTGACCAACGAGGAGTACGTGGGCGGCATCTTCAAGCTGGTGGAAGAGAAGCGCGGGCGCCAGGTGAATTTTGAATACGTGACTCCGACGCGCGTCCTGCTTACCTACGAGCTGCCGTTGAACGAGATAGTTCTGGACTTCTATGACCGGCTCAAATCCATCTCCCGCGGCTACGCGTCACTCGATTACCAGTTGGCGGGCGAGTGGGAGTCACCTATGGTCAAGCTCGACATCCTGGTGTCAGGGGAGCCGGTGGATGCGCTCTCGATCATCGTCCATCGCGACTTTGCCTATGAGCGCGGCCGGGCGCTGGTATCGAAGATGCGCGAGCTGATTCCCCGGCAGCAGTTCGAGGTGGCGATCCAGGCGGCGATTGGGGCGAAGATTATCTCGCGGGAGACGGTGAGCCCGCTCAGGAAGAACGTGCTGGCGAAGTGCTACGGCGGCGACATCAGCCGCAAGCGGAAGCTGCTTGAGAAGCAAAAAGAAGGCAAAAAGCGGATGAAGCGGATCGGCAAGGTCGATATACCGCAGGAGGCCTTCCTGGCCGTCCTTCGAGTGGGCGAAGATCAGCAAAAATAGGCATTTCCGGGTCGCGGGACAGATACTTCAGTCACCTGGTGTTCATCTGAAACTGTGGAAAGCTTGGCAAATGAGAAACCTGGGACCTGGGGCCGGGGTTGGGCGCGCAGAGACTGTTCTCGTGAAGATTTCCGATTGATAAATCAGGGCTTAGGCGGTTAAGCAGAATGGAATGCTGCTTGGCAAGTGCAGAATATTGCGTTTAGCCAGCCAATTTTCGAAAGTAATCCACAAATTTTTCCACAAGAATCGGATGGCGAGGACGAGGCCAGGCGGCCGGCTAATCCATTCGCATTTTGATTGCCTGCGGCTGGCCTGCCATCGCAGCACGAAAGCCTCGTCTGGCGAGACTTTCGTGCTCCAATGAGAGCGATCGTTTGCGGCCGTCTTCTAGTGAGCTGCCGGGGCAGCCGGATGAGAAGCGGGAGCATGGTTGGTCGGCCTGGGCGCATCCATACCAGCTCCAGCGGCGCCGGGCGGCGGTGCCGGGATGCCTGACTTCTGATTGTAGGCATCGATGATGTCCTTGGTGATGTTGTTCGCCGTGGCGGCATACAGCACCGGAGACTGCTGCTGGGACACATCGAGCACGAGCGTGTATCCGTGCAGCTCGGCGTAGGCCTGCATCACGTCATACACCTTCGAGGCGAGAGCGTTGTAGACGTCCTGCATCTCCTGGGAGAAGTCGTTCTGGGCGTCCTGGGCATCGCGGTCGAGCTGCTTCTTCTTGGTGTCGATCGCGGTGCCCTTGCTCTGCTGTTCGGCGGGGCTCAACGTCGACTGACCGGCCTGGAGCTGCTTGGTCAGGCCGTCGATTTCGTCGGCCAGGGCCTTGAGCTGCTGGCGGCGGGGCTCGTACTTCTTCTGCAGGTCGGCGAAGTTGCGCTGGCCTTCGTTGGTTTGGGCCACGGCCACCTGGAAGGCGATGACGGCGATTTTAGCGGGGCCCGGCGCTGCCGCGGGGGCTGCCGGAGTTTGGGCTGCGGCGCTCAGGGCAAAGCCCGAGGCCAGCGTGAGGATAAGTGCAAGCGAACGCTTCATGTGATTCAAAAGCTCCTTGGGAATTCCCGTATGGCCCGATGCGCTGTTGCGCGAAAGCGAGCCTGTGCCTCCTGAGAAACCTCACGGTCATTTTTCGGGAACTCCGCACCGGATGGCGACAGAGACAGGAAAAGACGCGAATGGAGACGTCAGCAGGAACTAGATGGATTATAGGAGTCTGGGGTAGGAGCGTCAAACCTCTCCGTCATGAATTTATCGGCCTAAAACACGATGGGCCGCTCAGCGAGCGGCCCACGGTGGAAAGCATGAGATTGCCCGGGCTTAGAAGGTTGTGGAGACCGTGAAGCGGAAGGTCTTGCGTGGCTCTCGGAACTGGTAGCGCGAGCCGTAGGCCTCCATCGCTTCGCCATAGGAGTAGTCGCCAGCGCCGCCCGGGGGGAACATGGCACGCGTAATCAGCTCAGCGGAGCAGCTGCCTTGCTTGCCGCCGACAAGGACGTCGTTGCAATAGGGCTGCTCGTACAGGCGGAGCGGGTTGTACGCGTAGTAGATGCGGAAGGGCGCATTGACGATGGGCATGATGACGGCTATTTCACCACCCAGCGACATGCGCGGGACAAAGTTGGTGCCCGTAATGGGCCGGATGTCCTGCTTGAACCCAACCTGCGAGCCGGAGATGCCGCCCTGGCAAGAGCCGTTGTTGTACACCGGGCAACCGTAAAGGAGCGAGGTGAGCGAGGCAAAGCCTTCAGGGCTCTGCTTCAACTGTCCGTGATTGGTGGCCACGTCGATGCCGAAGTCGTCGAACAAGGAGAACATGAGGGTGCCGACGATCGGGATACGATACTCGAGGTTCGTGTTCAGGTTGGTATCGCCACCGATTGAGGCCACTCCGTAAATCGGCAGCGGCACCTGAATGCACTGGTTGTCCTGCGGATTGGTTGGATCGCGCGGCACGCAGCTACCGTCCGGATTAGTCAACTGAAAGTTGATCTTGCTGGGCACATAGCCGTAAGGGGTGGCGCCGCGGACGTCAAAGCCACGCAGCTCGCTCTCGCCACCGGCGTAGAAGCGGTTGTTGGGGGGAGCCACGTCGCCGCCATATCCCTGCACATAACCGAGCTGGGCGCGGACGCCAAGCACGTTGTGTCCGTTTTCACTGAAGAGCAGGTAGTGCATGGGGATGAAGCGCTTGTAGGCCACCAGGGGTGAGAAATAGCGCACATTGCCCCAGATGCCAGACGCCTGGAAGGCCGCCGTGTATTCCTTGCCGGAACGAGGACGGACCGGGTTGTTGATGGTGTTGTAGGTATAGGTGAGCGAAATCTGGCTGTTGATGATGCCGGCCAGCGCGTTGGAGCCCTGAATGCCGGAGCGGAAGCTGATGGTCTGGAAGAAGGTCTGCGAGGCCGTGCTGAAGGCCGTGATCGAAGACTTGCTCCACGAATAGGTGGCGCCGAGGCGCTGGAAGGCGTGCCGCTTGAGCGGGTAGCTGATGGAGACGTTCATGCCGTTGGCAGCCTGGTTGTAGTTCTGCGTGAGCGACTGCTGCGCAGAGGTCAGGTTGGCCGACAGGCCAGTGGAGGCCTGGTAGTTCTTGGCGGCGTTGAAGTCCTGCTTGTTGTTGTAGATCTGGAAGCCGACGTTGATGGGGCGGTTCTTGATGTAGGGCTGCGTGAAGCCGAAAGTGAACGTCCGGGCCACGTTGCCAAGGTTGCCCTGCAGGCTCAGCGTTTCGCCCAGGCCAAGGAAGTTGTTGGTCTGGTAGTTGACGCCGAGGAACGCGCCGGACTGGCCGCTGATGCCGCCGTTCATGCCGATGGAGTTCTTGCCCTTTTCCTTGACCTTGAGCAGCAACTCGACGGTGCCGTTGTCAGGATCCTGGTGGGCTTCAGAGTCCTGATCGACCTTGAGCGGATCGAAGTACTCCAGCTGGTTGAGGCGGAGCAGGCTGTACTCCCACAACTGGGAGTTGTAGACGGAGCCTTCGTCGAGCATGAGTTCGCGGCGGATGACGCGGTCGCGGGTGATCGTGTTGCCCTGGAATTCAATGCGCGACACATAGAAGGGCTTGCCTTCGTCGATGTCGATGACCATGGAGACGGTCTTCTTCTGGTCGTCGTAATCTAGTTTCGGAATGGCGCCGAAGTTGATGTAGCCCAGGGTGCCATAGGCCTTCTTGAGGTTATCGAGGCCCTTGCCGATGGCGGTGGCGTTAAAGTAGTCGCCGTCCTTGACGACGAAGGTAGCGCGCAGTGCCTTCAGGTTGGTCACTGCCTTGTTTCCCGTGAAGGTGATGCCGGAAAGCCGGTAGCGCCCACCTTCTTCAATCGTCATGAGAATGTCAATGCGCTTGCCCTTGTTGGGGCGGAAGGTGAACCAGTTCAAGCCACCCTCGTCACGAATCTGCGTCTTTGGCTGCTCCACAGCCGCGTTCGCGTAACCCTTGTCACGATAAGCCTGGCGAACCCGCTCCGTGTCCTCCTCAAGCTTTGAGGCGTCAAAGGTCTGCGGGAAGATGTCTTCAAGCACGATGGAATAGGGAATACCGATGGGCTTGAGATTCTTCATGGCGCGGCGCAGCAGCAGCGCGGATACGTGCTGGTTGCCCTGGAACTTGATCTCGCCGACTTTTACGACCGGGCCTTCCTTGATGTTGAAGTTCACCTGCACTGAGGCCGGAGGAATCGTCTTGACTTCAGTCTTGATGGTGGCGAACTGATGGCCGTGCTCGGCCAGCAGCTCCTTGATGACCGTTTCGGCGCGCTTGATCTTGGAAGGGTCGTACTGGCTCTCGACCGAGAGCGGCACCTTTTCCTTCTTGAAGCGGTCTAGCACGTCGGAGACAGTCACCGTGCTCAGACCCTTGTAGTTGATTTCGCGGATATTCGGCTTCTCCTTGACAAAGATGTCCAGGATCAGGCCTTTTTCAGAGTCCTCGCGCTCGATGCGCAGGTCATCGAAATAGCTGGTATTCCAGAGCGAGTTGAAGTCGCGCTCGATGGAGATCGGATCGTAAGGATCGCCCACATGGGTAAAGAGGCGGGCGAGGATGGTCTCTTTGGGGATGCGCCTGTTGCCGATCACGCGAATCTGCTGGATCGTCTGCGTATCCTGGGCCAGAGCTGCATTGGCGCAGACCGCCAGGGCGAGGATCAAAAGGATCCGCCCAAGGCGCGAGGGCAGCGATTCGCGGGAAGGCGAGTTGCGAGAGATGGAAGTGTGCTTGATCTTCACCGGGCTGGAGCCCTGCGGCGAGCACAAGTGCTGGTGCGGTCCATGTATAGGCTTCACGGGAAGAATATGCACACCCTCATTGCTGAAAAAATCTGGTCCTGCCTCAAGGAAAGATTGATTATATTTGACCGCGGTGGTCCTGCCCAAACTGGCGGGCTCCCCTCGGCTTGGAAATCGCGTCTTTCCCTCAATTTCCCCGCCGCGTCTAGTCTCCGCGGACTCAGGCCGGGGCCCGCTGCCAGCCCCGCTGAGGATTCGCTCCCGCAGGGGTGTCTGGTGCGCTGCTACCCATCTCCCAGTCTACCGGAACGAACCGGGTCGGGGCTGGGTTGCCTGGACGTGCAAGCTAGGCGCATCCTCTTTAGACGCGGGTAGGTCGCACAGGCAATCGAGCGGAGAAGAAGTTTGGGTGAGGTTTTTCAAGGCATGGATCAGGTTCCCCCTTCTATTTATGACTTTTCAGCCACGCAGTTGAACGGGCAACCGCTGAGGCTTGCCCAGTTTCGAGGCCGGGTGCTGTTGATTGTGAATACAGCCAGCCGCTGCGGGTTCACGCCCCAATATGCGGGTCTCGAAACGCTTTATCGCACCTATCATTCCCGCGGATTCGAGGTGCTGGGCTTTCCATCGAACCAGTTCGGCGCCCAGGAGCCCGGATCTGAAGACGAAATTGGCACTTTTTGCCGTGAAAACTACCAGGTCACCTTTCCCTTATTCGCCAAAATCTGCGTCAACGGCCCCCAGGCACACCCGCTCTATTGCTTTCTGAGGAAGGAAAAGCCCGGGTTGCTGCCGATATTCGGCTCCGGGGCAATTCGTTGGAACTTT
>CAVXVM010000155.1:0-4330 GCA_963765025.1 uncultured Acidobacteriaceae bacterium
CCGACTCCGGCCGCCAGCAGCACACCCAGCACCAGCCACGGGATTTTCTTTGAAACCGTCATCGTCGTCCTGTCACCCTACAAATGCACTCCGAACGAAACCGATCCCAGCGGCCACGGCAGCCCAATGCTGGCGCTCGCGTTCATCTCCACCGGCAGCGCCTCGGCGTGGATCTGCGCTGACACGCCCGCGCTCACGCAAACGCTGTCCACACATACGCCTGCGGAAACGCTAGCCGAAAAATCTCCGGAGATATGCGGCTGCGGCGTCACCGTCAGACCCACGTCCACATCGCCCCGCACATACGCTGACGCAACCGAATCGTCGCCCACATCCAGGTTGATGCTTTCGCCGCCGCCCAGCGAAAGCCCCGCATCTGAAAGCATCACGTACATGTTCGCCGTGGTAAACAGCAACTGCCCGCTTATCCTCGGCCCCTGCTGTTTGCCTGCGTCTACATGCCACGGCCCGCTCGGCCCAAAGTGCATGTCCACCGCGGCATTGTTCGCGCTGTTGCCCATATCCACCTTCGCAACCCCGCCCATCAGGTTCAGGTGTCCCCACAGGCGCGCATCAAAGTTGCCGCCCGCATATTGCATGTACCCCTGGAAATCCCCATTGCCGCTGTCGGCCATCTTCAAGAGCCACGCATGAAAATCCAGCCGCGCCCCAGAATCCTGTCCGCCCGCTTTGATCGATAAGTCGCCGTCCACCGTATAAGTAAACTGGTCCGGCATCCCCACGCGAATCCCAGCCATAAACAGGAACGAGTTATCCATCGAAGGCACCGCCGACTTCAGCGAACCCGTATCTTCAAACGCACTTATTGGAAAGTTATGACCAATCCCGCCCTGCACTCGATAAAGGTTCATCACTGGCGGCACTGAGATAATCGGTAATCCTGTTGCCCCCAACGAGTAAGTCACGCGTGTCAACCAGTAATCGTGCCCCCCTTGGTAACCAAGCCGAAACTCGCCAGTGATCGGCGGCCCTCCTAACTCCGAAAGATCCACGCTCCCTGATATTTCGTCACCGCTCGTGCTCCCATCTCCCGAATACACCGGATGAACCTTTGCATCGGAGCTAGGCTGGCCAGCTGGGTAGGGAACATCGATCGTGAACGGCGCAAACGACGGCCCCGTCGCCGTGTAATTGTTCCCGCTGTTGTCCACCTGGTAGTTCACCTGCGCCGTTGCCGCCGCCATCACCTCTGACAGGTGCACATTGGTATTGAACAGCGCGGCCAGCACCTGCGGCCCTGAGCTAGGCGCCGTCAGATGAACCGATGCCACATCAACCGGCGTCTGGCCAAGCGTCGAGCTTCCGCCCAGCGAAATGTCCTTGGTCGGATTCCCTTGCGCGAAATAGCCGCGCCCATCCATCCCGAAGTTGAAAACCGTATCGAACGCCGAGAAAGTCTTGTTCTGTGCCGAGAACACAAAGTGCGTGTTTGCCTGCACCACCCATCCAAGATTCTGCGCCTCGGCAAACACGAGATTGCTCGCCGTAAAGCCAAAGTTCTCATAACTCTTCGTCACATTCGGACTGGTTAGTGGGAAGCTGATGTCGGCCTGCTGGCCCCCGCCTGATTGGAGCGTCGCATTGCCCGTCAGGTCCGTATCAAGCCACGGAACGCGCACGTCCATGCCGTTGTACTGTGCCGTAAATGTCCCATTGAACGCCGTGGCGTTGATCGACCTGAAACTCACCGTCCCCCTGCCCAGGCCCGCCGTGAACGGCCCCGTATTGAGCGCACCACATAGCCCTGCTCCCGTCACGCCCCAGTCGTTCACCACAGGCTGCAAGCTTGCGCTCGACACCAGGTTCATCGTGTACGGAGTGATCGCAAGGCTCGGGAAACGCACGCCCACCCAGTCCTTGCCGTTTAGTGGCCCACACAGCGTTCCCGCCGCGTCGCCATCATGATGGCTCAGGTCCAGCCGCACCGCATTCGACTGCATCGTAAACGCACTCCAGCCAATCAGCGTCTTCGGCAGTGTTAGCCCGTCCTTCATCCAGTCCCCGTTCGCATGCAACTCCGCCTGTACGTTGCTCCACGTCACTGGTAGCTCGCCCGGCTGTCGCAGCGTATCGTCGCTTAGCTTCACGTTCAGCGTTGCCGTCAGCGCGCCTCCGGCCTGCCCATTCAGCCGTTGAATGGTCCCCGTGAGCCCTGGCACGCTCGCCGCCAGAGCAATGTTTGGAGATACATCAATGCTGCCCGTCTGAACATGCAGTCCGTCCGGCACGCTCCAGTTATTAAGTTGTATCGGCACCGTCGGATATTGGTCATACCCTCCGCTAGCGGAGTTAGCCATGTGAATAATCAAGTTACCCGTTCCGCTATAAGTTCCTCCCGACTGAGTTACATGGTTCTGCAGCCCACTTACCTCGAATGCGCCGCCGCTTTGCACCGGGAAAAGGAACTTACAAGGCTTGGTCGGATCAGAGGCGACGACTTCATAGACCTTCGTATTTGAGGCCACATGCTGATCTGGAAGCGAGTTCCCCAATTGCGCGACCGCCTGCTGCAAGGCCCCGTTCACATACTGCACCGCGCCCAGTCCCTGCACGCTGTGGTTTGATCCCGACAAAAGTCCAATCTTCAAGGGAGGCAAGTCGCTCCCCGCAGGCGGTGACAGAGTATTCAGGAGCGACTGCGCCTCGGCAAGATTCGGCCCTGTAGCCGCAGTCGCTCCTCCTCCACTCGATCCATTCGCCGTGAACCCCGAAGGCATCAGCGCCCCCAGTGCCTTTGTCACCGATCCGGTAAGATTCGGCATCGTCGGCTCGGGTAACACATCTGCTTCCACCATCACGTTGTGGTTGCCCAGCGGCTGCACCTGGAGTCCGGGCGAATCTACCGGCGAACTCGTGGAAACAATGATCGGCGGCTCGGGAATCGGAATCTGAATCGTGATCGCGCCGATAACCCACGTGTTGTATCCCTGCCGCGTCAGGTTCATGCGCTTGGTTGACGGTCCCAGCGAAAACGTCTGCTGCGACTGCACGCCATCCACAACCCACGTCACGCGCACCGGGCCCTGGCCGTAGTATTCGAGAGCTGTCGTCGCATCCATGCCGTCGTCGCACGTGCTGCAAATGGCCGTGGGCTGCACCTGCCCCGGCCGCATCGGCTCAAGCGTCATGTGCGCCGGTGCGTTCGCCTTGTTTCCACCTGCCTGCTGTTCAATCGGTGCGCGCAACACCGGTGCTGCGCGCGTTGTATTCGATTTTGCCCCTTGCACCTCGACGCCAGAGTGATTCATCACCGGAGTCTTGAACTTTGAAATGTCGTAGGCTCCAAAATCCGGATCGTCAATGCCCTTCAGATGCAGGGGCCCATCCGCCACCAGGTCTTCCAGCACGGTGATGTTCAACGGCTGGCAATACAGCATGTACGCGTCGCTTGCCGCCTGCGACGCCGGCGAAGCTCCGCTGCCCGGCGACATCATCTGCTTGAAGTTCGACTGCACGCTCGCCATCGTCAGCCCGGTCTTCGTCACCGCGCCCTGCGCCGTCATCTTGCTCAGCAGCGCCGCCTGAAGAAACGGAGTCGTCGGCCCATCCACGCTCGACGAAATCGCCTGCTCGCTCACGTGCTGCAGGTCGTCGTTTGAAATCTGGTAGACGCGCACTATAAAGCTGCCCGTCGATTGATACGCATGCTGCAGCGGGCTCGTGTCGTTGGTAGGCAGCGCCAGTTGCTGGCTCGGATCCCAGTTCGTCAAATTCTGCGCGGCCGGCGGCGCTGCCAGCGGCACAACCGTTCCATCGCCCCAGTCCACAAACACGTTCGTGAAATCAACCTGCGTCACATCCTTCACCAGGCATTGATTGCCGCAAGTCGAGCCCGGCGGCACCGCCGTCTGTGGCGTGAAATCCGGTTGATAGGGTGACCGCGAAAGATCGATCGTGCCGCCCAGCGACCATATGTCGCCAATGTAGCTGTTCGGATCGTTGCTCGCCTTCGACAGGTTCTGCACTTGCAGATTTCCGGTCGTCATGCCGTTGCCGTTGCACGCCAGCCCGTTCGGCGCAAGCGGAGCCATCAGCGGCCAGCGGTCTGAAATCTCCACCTGCACATCCACAGTCCCGCCCTGCGCGTTTTGCTGTGCATTCGCATTTTGCAGGGCATTCGCGTTCTGCGTTTGGGACACGCTTATCTGCTTTACCTGCGGCTGCGTCGTCACGCCGCTCTTGTTGTACGTGTGGAATCCCGCCACCTCCCACTGCAGATCGCCCTGGCTCGGTTCGCCGCTCAACTGGTCCCCACCGGCAGGCGCAGGTGCGCCGTTTCCCGCCCCACCGCTCGATGGAGAAATCGTAT
>CAVXVM010000156.1:0-3961 GCA_963765025.1 uncultured Acidobacteriaceae bacterium
GCCGCACCCCGGTCTCGCGCTCCGCCGTCCCGATCTGCCCATGCAGATACTTCGAAGCCACAATATTGGTCGCCGTCATCGACCAGTCGACGGGAGTCTCCACGTCTTTCTGCTCAAAGATTGTGTTTCCCTTGGTATCCGTGATCAATGCCGTGCGCTTTTCCCATTGCACTTCGTCATAGGGAGAAACGCCGTCTCTTGAGAAGCGGCGGCTGAAGGTCAAGCCCTTCTGCGTGTAGGGGGTTTGGGCGTCGGTGGCTGTGCTCTGCAGGTAAGCCTCGTTCATTGGGGGGTTCCTCTCTCGGCGAAAAATTGGTGGTAATTCCCTCAAACCAGACTGGTCACAATCTGGAGGCGGGTTCGGCTATCCATGTCAAACAAGCTAGAAACGGGGGGTGGAAATAACCAGGAACTCTCGTCTCTCAGCGGCCAGCCGGCGGATCAACACACCGGACTATCGTTACAATCCGTTTAAAGCCGCAGATGAAAAAATAGCGCTGTCTATGGTACGTGTCAACAAGAAACCACAACATCTTGTATTTTGTTTGCATTCCCGGCATCAGGCTTCTAAACACGGGACTTTGCCTGTGGAAAGCTCAAAATCCCCTTGCGCCACGCGCATTTCAGCCGTGTGAATTTGCCCCAAACCTGATGCAATCGCGGCTTTCTCCGCGTGTGGTCCCTGGCCCATAGATCTCTGATGCGGCCTGCTGATTCAAGGGTAGCCCGGTCTTCGGAGCGCTTCAAGGCGCAGGAATGGTGCATTTGGCTGTGAAACGGTGTGCAGATGTGGACATGTGGGGCTATTCAGGACCGATGCCGAAGCGTGCAGCCGGTCGTCACTCGAATTGCGATCCGGTCGGGATCATTTGCTGATGCAGAATACGGACGACCCGTATCTCGTCGGAACGAAGGATATAAAACACGACGTGCTTCCCGTGTTCAAACCGGTGAAGACCCGGACGAATGAATTCACACTTCCGGCCGAGAGATGGGTTATTCGCAAGCATTTGAAAGCATTCTCGAAGCCCCTGTGAATACCGCTTGGTTTGGGCTCTTCCCCAAGTCCTTAACGTATACCGAAGGATCGATTTCAGATCCGATTCAGCTGGTCTCGCTAAGCTGTATTCCGGCACTCTTTCTCCTCTGCCGCCAACTCTTCAATATATTCATCAAGCCGCTCGAATACACCGGGTTCCGCGTCTTCGCTTGCAAGCCCCTCATCAATCGCCGCCCGCAACACGGCCAGCTTTTCCTCGTACTCCCGCTCTTCCTTTTCCAGCAGCCGCAAGGCAGTGCGCATCACTTCGCTGGCGTTGGCGTAGAGACCGCCCTCTACCCTCGAAGACACGAACTCATCCAGTTCCTTGGTCAGGCTCACATTGCGGGTTGGCATCGCGGCACCTCAATCTCAGATTAGACCTTTTGGCCAACTTTGCCAATCGATCGCACTGCGGACCCCTCAAAGCGCTCGCCTGGGTCGCTCTGTCCGGTCGGGTCGGGTCAGCTCAGTGCGCCGACTCGAGCAAAAGCGGATTCTCCCTCGTCAGCGGACCACGCACAGTCTGGAAGAACGCATCAATCAAAAAGCTCATGAACCGGTCGGTGAAGATGTCGCTATGGTCGTAAAGCACGTCCGGATCCACTTCCATGGTCCAGTAGGGAGTTCCATTGCACCGCCCCGGCCGTTCCGTGATCGCGTAGCATGCCTCTGACTCCGGCAGCCTGAACGTGCTCACAACCCCCAGGCTCTTGTCGAATAGCTCCGCCTTACATTGCGAAATTGCGCCGGGATTGTCCACCGCGATGAGCTCCCCGGTCGAGGAAACCTTCATCTGCTTCTGCCCTACCGATTTCAGCATCAGGTGGCTCTGCAGAACCGGCATATGCGGAGCGGTAATCATGTAATAGGCGCGCTCCCGCCTGGCGCCATCGGCCTCGGTCGCCAGGCTCCACGAGCGTTCCTTTTCCTTCTCCGGATCGAAGCACGCCAGCGGATATTGCTCGCGGAAGCTGCCCATGGCCTCAAGGCCAAGGTACTGCGCGCCATGGCCGATCGGCATCGCCAGCTTGGTCACCGCGTCTACCGTCGAAGTCACGGACACAAACAGCGGCCGGTCCGCCCTGCCGGACTCCCCGTTGCCCGTCCCCGGGCCGCCACCCGCTCCCGTCGGCTGATAACGCAGCCCGCTCCTGCTCAGCATGTCCATCAGTTGAATCGATTCCGATGCCGCCGCCGCCGTGTTCACAAAGATCACCAGGTCCGCGCGTGGAGCCGCCGCCATCTCCGCCGCTGCCTCGTCAGCCAATGCCGCCGTACGCATACCCTCGATCTTTGCCTGCAACGGTTGCGCCTGGTAGCCGCCGGCGCTGGCGCTTTGCGCTTCGGCCTCCAGTTCCCGCGCCCTCTGCGCTAATTCCCGTTCCTTGCCGGTGAACTCCATTTGTTGCACAATCGAATTCGCTGTTGTGGGCGCCAGTGACCGCTCCAGCAGCAGCGCTCCGAACGAGTGCCCGATAAACACCACCTGCGCGAACCGGTTTTCATGCGCTCGCAGCGCAATCTCGGCAAACGCGCTGGAGAGCGACGCCCCCGGAATGCGAACCGCCGCCGCCTCGCGGTCGAAAAAAGAGAATTGCATCGCCAACGGCCAACTCCGCTTGACCCTGAGCCCGCGCCAGCCTACGTAAACGCCAATCACCTTGCGCCGCCTGCCGTACTGGCCCCAAAGCCGCTCAAGCACTTCTTTGAAGCCCGCCACATTCGAATCGGTTTCTGACGCGTTGTGGTTCCAGCCATGGACGAAACAGACCACCATGGGCGCCGCGTCGGGCGACTGGCCGGCAAGCGCGTTGGCCTGCTCAATGGTCTTGAGCACCGCCTGCAGTTCGCCGGCGTCAAACAGTGCGCCCATGTCGTCCACCTCGACAAATCCAAGGCATACGCCGGACTTGGCAATGTCACATGCGGTTGGAGAGGATTGTGCCGGCCCCGTCATCTTGGAACTTGCCTTCTTCGATCCCGGTTCAGGCAAGGAAGAATGCGCCTCCACGGCAACCACGGGCGTGGCCGTCCGGTAAGGGCGCATGGCGACTCCGCAGCCCGTCAGAGCAAGCAGACCGGTCGCGGCTGGGAGCCAAAACGCCGAGCGTTTCAAATCTCCACTCCTGTGCCTGTTAGGGAAACATCCGGGGGAAGAAGTCAGACCTACGCAGACTGTCGATCACAGAAGGAGATCATGGGGGGGCCGGGAAACGCGATCCCCTCTTCGTGCTATCTGGGGCCTGCTTGTTGGGGATTATAGCCGGGGGACAATCCTTGCGCCTCGGCTGTTTTTGCCGCCGAGGAGGAAAACAAGGACCAAACCAGGGACGCTCATCTCGCTCTCAGACAAACGCCGGCCCCTTCGCCGCAGCCAATCCCAATCGGCTCAGCGTCAGCGCCGTGATGTCGTCATACTGGTCAGGCCTAATCGCCCGAACCCGGCCCCTTGTAGCTGGCTTTCTTCGCGAGGGCCTTGTCCATTTCCTCCACGGAAAGCAGCGGGGTTGTCCTGGCGCGAACCAATCCGCTGGCCAATACGGCCGTCACCAGGCTGGCCGCCGCAACGTTGTCGGGCAGATCCATGATCACCACCACATCGTCTTTGCCAAAACAGTAATACATGCTTTCGAGTTTTCCTCCAGCAGCCTTGACGCCTGCTTTTACGGCTGCCCTGCGGCCCGAAGCCGTGTCCTTGATCAGGCCTTTGACGCCTTCGGCTGTATAGCTGGCTTGCAACAGATACTTTGGCATTGCTGTTCTCCTGTTCGATGGAATGTGCTTTGCTGCGGGAGACTTGCTCTGATGGCCGTTGCCATCAGGTAGGCAAGTCAAGACTGTTCCGGGGTTCAGAGATTCCCTGAACCTTTAAGGAAAGCGATCGCCCCCTTATGGCCGAGGATCCGGACAGAACCCAAC
>CAVXVM010000157.1:0-5212 GCA_963765025.1 uncultured Acidobacteriaceae bacterium
CAGCTGGTGGGGCGCGTGGTGGAGACGGTGCGCGACTGGGGTCTGGCGGGCGGTTACTTTGCCACGGTTGAGGATGCGCGGGCGTTTCATGACGAGCTGGCCAGCTTGCTGCTGACGCAGAAGGTGGCTTTCAACTCGCCGGTATGGTTCAACGTGGGGTGCGATCGCCTGGAACCGGATGCAGCCGGCCAGAACTGGCACTGGGACCCGGCAACGGGCGGGGTGCGCTACTCGGCTTCCGGCTACAAGAATCCGCAGTGCTCGGCCTGCTTTATCAACGCCGTGGATGACTCGCTGGACTCGATTCTGACGCTGGCCAAGACCGAGGGCATGCTGTTCAAGTGGGGCTCGGGAACGGGAACCAACCTCTCCTCGATCCGTGGATCGCAGGAAAACTTGTCGGGCGGCGGCCAGGCCTCAGGCCCGCTGAGCTTCATGCGCGGCTTCGACGCTTTCGCCGGCGTGATCAAGTCGGGCGGCAAGACGCGGCGCGCGGCCAAGATGGTCATCCTGAACGTCGATCATCCAGACATCATGGAGTTCATCGATTGCAAGGCGAAGGAAGAGGCGAAGGCGTTTGCGCTGATTCGCGCTGGATATGACGGTTCGGGCCCTGATTCTGAGGCTTATTCCTCGATCTTCTTCCAGAATGCGAACAACTCCGTCCGCGTGAGCGACGAGTTCATGCGGGCCTATGAGAACGACGGCGACTTCACCACGGTGACGGTGAAGGAAAAGGAGCCGGTAAAGACCTACAAGGCGCGCGACATCATGACCAAGATTGCCGAAGCCACGTGGCTCTGCGGCGATCCGGGCATGCAGTTCGACACCACCATCAACAAGTGGCACACGTCGAAGAACACGGCGCGCATCAACGCGTCTAATCCTTGCAGTGAGTACATGTTCCTCGACAACTCGGCCTGCAACCTGGCCAGCTTCAACCTGCTCAAGTTCGTGAATCCGGCAGGCGTGTTTGAGATTGAGGCCTATCGCACGGCGATCTCCATCATCATCACGGCGATGGAAATCCTGGTTGATAACTCTGGCTATCCGACCGAGGCGATCTCGCGCAATTCGCACGACTACCGGCCGCTTGGTCTGGGTTACGCAAACCTCGGAGCACTGCTGATGGCCTTCGGCCTGCCTTACGACTCGGCAGCCGGACGCGACCTGGCAGCCAGCCTGACGGCGATCATGTGCGGACAGGCCTATCTGCAGTCGGCGGTGATTGCCGCCAACTGCCCGCCACTGGCATCGGCCACACCGCTGACCGCTTCGGTCGAGCGGCAGGGCGGCGCTTGCCCCGGATTCTACGTGAACCGCGAGCCGTTCCTTGACGTGATCCGCATGCATCGCGCGGAGGTGAACAACATTGGCAAGTCGCGGACCGCCGCGGCGGTCGGGGAGCCGTTCCACGTTCCGCAACTGGACGCGCTGATTGAAGCCAGCCGCGAAAGCTGGGACATGGCGCTCATGTTCGGCGAGCGCTACGGTTATCGCAACTCGCAGACCACCGTGCTGGCGCCCACGGGCACCATCGGCTTCATGATGGACTGCGACACCACCGGAGTGGAGCCTGACCTGGCGCTGGTGAAGTACAAGAAGCTGGTGGGCGGCGGCATGATCAAGATCGTGAACAACACGGTTCCGTCGGCGCTGTTCAAGCTGGGCTACGACAACGAGGAAGTGAACGCCATCGTGAGCTACATTGACGCGACGGGCACCATTGAAGGCGCGCCGGGCATCAAGCCGGAACATCTGGCCGTCTTCGATTGCAGCTTCAAGCCGGCCAAAGGCACGCGCTCCATCCATTACATGGGCCACATCAAGATGATGTCGGCGACGCAGCCGTTTTTGTCCGGAGCCATCTCAAAGACGGTGAACCTTCCCAACGAGGCCAGCGTCGAAGACGTGGCCGAGGCGTATGCGGAGAGCTGGCGGCAGGGCATCAAGGCGGTGGCGATTTATCGCGACGGCTCGAAGGGCACGCAGCCGCTGAATGTCAGCATGGACGTCAAGAAGGAACCCTCGGCGCTCGATGCGGTGGGCAGCCGCGTGCTTGGGCACCTGGCGGCCGCGCAGCCCGCTGCTGATGCCGACCTCAAGGCGCTCGACGCCAAGGCTGGCGATAAGGTTGAAGTGACCGCCAAGCAACTGAGCGTGGCCGCAGCCGCATTCCAGAAGGCGCTGGACGATGTGGCCAAGGCGTCGGCCTTCATGGTGCTGACGGCCAAGCCGGAAAAGCCAATTGAAGGAGTGAGAGAAGTGCAGGATACCAATGGACCGCCGCGCGCCGTGCGTCATCGCCTGCAGGAGGAGCGCGCGTCAATCACGCACAAGTTCTCCATCGCCGGACACGAGGGCTACATCACGGTGGGGCTCTATCCCAGCGGACAGCCGGGCGAAATCTTCATCAAGATGGCGAAGGAGGGCTCGACGGTTTCAGGACTGATGGACGCCTTTGCAACGTCGATCTCGCTGGCGCTGCAGCACGGCGTTCCGCTGAAGGTGCTGTGCGAAAAGTTTGCGCACACGCGGTTTGAGCCTTCGGGCTGGACCGGCAACGAGCAGATTGGCTACGCGAAGAGCCTGATGGACTACATCTTCCGCTGGCTCAACCTGCGCTTCCTGTCGGGCGAGCAACTCACGCTGTTCGCCGGCCTCGCGCCGAAGACGCCGCAACTGCCAGCCTCGCCGAGCATCCTTGAGGAGAACGAGCGCGAGGAAGACGGGGCGAGCTCGCAGCAGCACCTGGCCAAACTGGCGGAAGAAGTGGCGCGCCGTTTGAACCAGGTGAGCAGCGGCAACCAGGCCAACACCCAGTTGGGTGGTGGCGGCATTGCACCCGACGCCAAGTCCTGGTCGGCAACGGCCCACCCCGAGCAACTGCCCCACATGCAGGACCGCGGCATTTATCACGCGGCCGACGCCATGCGGGAAATGTACGAGATGGGTGACGCCCCGAGCTGTTCAACCTGCGGCGCGATCATGGTGCGCAACGGCAGTTGCTACCGCTGCATGAGCTGCGGGTCCACAAGCGGATGCAGCTAGTTCCTTTTACCTTCTCTAAGTGGAGCAGACGCCTGTCTGCTCCATTTTTTTTTGGTACTGCTGAAGAAAGAAATACATCTACTAATACTCGGGTAGGGCCGGTCGTCAACTTTACACTGTGATGTTATTCGCGGCTTTCAACGCGCCTTCCGGAGTACTCTATAAATAATGAAAAAGATTCGGCCATACTGCGCCTTGATGGGTCTCTTTGTGCTTGTTTGTCTGGCTGATTCAAGAGTGGCAGCCGGGCAGGTGAAGCCAGCTCCGCCGGACGCGCAGGTTGACCTCTCGATCGTTGGCTATTCAGGCCTGTCTCCGCTCAACCGGTTCACGGAGAGATTCAATCTGAGCCTGAACTTTGTTGATTCCGATCACCTGTTGTTCACCTTCAATGCGCACAGTGCGCAGGAGCTGCTGGAACGCCGCCAGGACTGCACGTCCACCAACTCCTGCCACCAGGTTCGTGCCATTGTGATCGATCTTCGCAACAACCAGGTAACTGCAAAAGCAGACTGGTACTTATACGACTATCGAAAGTACTTGTGGCCAATCGGGGACGGGCGTTTTCTCGTGCGCCGGTCGAACAATATCTACCTGGTCGGTTCTGACCTGCAGGAGAAGCTCTTGTATTCGTCACCGGACGACTTGCTTTGGTGCGGGATCACTGTGGATCGGAAACAGCTGATTCTCGAGTCACGCATTCAGGCGAATACGAACAAGGAGCAACATGTACAAAACCCAAATAGGGTAAGGATCGAGTTTCGCGATGTAGATTCGCTCGCAGTCGAGAAAGCCTATGTAGCACCCGCAGTCGTCGAAATGGCGCCAGTCAGTTCGGGCTATGCCGATTCTGTCCATAATCCCGTGCGCCAGACGTGGCTGGTTCGATTTGGAGAGAGCGAGAATCAGCGCAAGGATTTGCTGCAGGTGCGTTCGCCTTGCAAGCCGGATCTGCTGTTTCCGACCGATAAAACCCTTTTGGTTGGGCGATGCTCGCCGAATGACGATGCTTACAGCGTCAGCGTGTTCACTCTTAGCGGTCATCCGCTTTGGCGGCAGCATTGGAGTCGACGCCAGTTTGATCCCGCGGTTCTGAGCAGTGACGACGGGAGCCGCATTGTGGCCGGTACTGTGACCCCGAATCGCGATGGGCAGCAGTCTGCACCGAGCGAAGACAAGCCAAGCTGGCCGGATGTGCAACAGGAAATCAGGGTATTGGAAGCGGCGACTGGAAAAGAGCTTCTGGAGGCAGAAGCGAAGACCGCTTTTTTGAAGAATGAGAATTATTCCGTGTCGCCGGACGGACGCCGGCTTGCGGTAGTCGACGGAACCAATCTCAATCTCTACGATCTGCCGCAGATGACCACCGATGAGCGGACAAGATACCTGGCCATGAATTCGGATGCGCCGGATTTGAATGCACCAGCCGCGTCCTCAACCGAGGAGACCGCTGACGATTCTTCTGAGCAAGTCTCCGAAACCGCTGAAAAAGCGCCGGGAAGCAGTTTCGCGGCCCCGGTTCGAACGGAAAACAAGGCCCCAATGGAGCTCCCGAATGTATCCAACCAGGACGCGAAACCGGGAGGCTCGGGTTCGCCGAGTGCGAATGCGCAAGACACCGTTCAGGCTCAAAATCCGACGACATTCAAGGTCGGGGTGGAAGAGGTGACCGTGGATGCGGTGGTAACCGACTCCAAGGGACAGGCGGTTAAAGGCCTTGCAAAAGACGATTTCCAGGTAAAAGAAAACGAAGTGCCGCAGGAACTTGCTTCTTTCCGCGAATACGGCAATGGCGGGGTCGCGCCTGCAAAGCCCGTGGCAAGCGCTCCGCCGCCTTCGAACATCTTCAACAACAACGACAATACAACGGCCGATCAGCCCATGGTTGTTATCCTGCTGGACTTTCTCAATACTGATATTGCGGATCAACAGGATGCCATACGGCAGCTGACGAAGTTTATGCGAACCAAACCGGCTGGAACGAGATTCGCTCTCTTCTTGCTGACCGAACGCCTGGAAATGCTGCAAGGCTTCACCACGGACGAGAATCTTCTTCTCGCCACTCTTAACAGCAAGAGCGCACGGCCAAGGATTTCTTCCGAGCTTCAGAGAACGGATTTAGGAGGCCTTGTCCAGGCCTTCAAGGAGGCGGCCCTCACCG
>CAVXVM010000158.1:0-51804 GCA_963765025.1 uncultured Acidobacteriaceae bacterium
ACCACATTCGCTATGATTGACGCGGCGCTGACCATCGCCCTGACAGGCTTCGCAACGGCCTCCGGTGACGTTGAAGCTGAAGCGCCCGGCTTTGTATCCGCGCTCGCGAGACTCAGGCAACATGGCAAAAAGGTCGCGAATGGGCGAGAAGACCTGGGTATAGGTGGCGGGGTTGGAACGCGGGGTGCGACCGATAGCGGATTGATCGATGCGAACCACTTTGTCGATCTGCTCGGCTCCAGTGAGGGTGTCGTGTGCGCCGGGCTCTTCACGGGAGCCGTAGATGGTTTTTGCGAGCGAGCGGTAAAGAATGTCGTTGATGAGGGTGCTCTTGCCGCTGCCACTGACGCCGGTGACCACGGTCATGATGCCGAGGGGAATCTTGATGGTGAGGTCCTGCAGGTTGTGTTCGCGGGCGCCTGTGACCGTGAGCCACTTGCCGGTGAGTGGCCTGGGCTTGGTGCGGTGCAGCATGGTGGCTGCGCCGGAGAGATAGCGGCCGGTGAGGGAATCGGGCGCGGCCATAATCTGCTCGGGCGTTCCTTCGGCAACCACCATGCCGCCGAGACGGCCTGCTCCGGGGCCTAGGTCGAGGACGTAGTCTGCGTGGCGGATGGTGTCCTCGTCGTGTTCGACGACGAGTACGGTGTTGCCTAGATCGCGAAGCCGCACCAGCGCCTCAATGAGTCGATTGTTGTCTCGCTGGTGGAGTCCGATGGATGGCTCGTCAAGCACGTAGAGGACTCCGCGGAGCCGTGAGCCGATCTGGGTGGCGAGGCGGATGCGCTGGCCTTCGCCGCCGGAGAGAGTGGCAGCATTGCGATCGAGTGAGAGATATGTGAGGCCAACGGCGCAGAGGAATTCAAGCCGCTCCTCGATTTCGCGGCGGATGCGCTCGGCGACCAATGCTTCACGGGCAGTGAAGGTGAGATTGATGGCGGCGGAAAGGGCGCGATTGAGCGGCAGAGCGGTAAAGTCGGCGATGGAGAGACCGCCGATTTTGACGGCGAGCGACTCGGGACGCAGGCGCTTGCCACGGCAGACAGGGCAGGGCGTGGCAGACATGAAGTTCATCATGTAATCGCGGTAGCCCTCGCTGCGGGCTTCGTCGATGCTGTCGCGGAGAAACTCGAGTATTCCGTGAAAGCCAGTGCGAGGCGCCTCGCCCTTGGGCGGTCCATAGACGAGGATGTGCTGGTGTTTGACAGGAAGGTCTTCAAACGGGAGCTTCAGATCGATCTTGTAGCGGTCAGCGGCGAGATGGATGAGCTTGATCAGGTATTGCGAGGAGGAACCGGGGCCGAGTCCACCATCGAGGAGCGGTTTGGACCAGTCGGTGATGACCTTTGCAGGATCGAGGTCGTAGAGCGAGCCGAGGCCATGACACTCGGGACATGCGCCATAAGTGGAATTGAAGCTGAAGCTGCGCGGCTCGAGCTTGGGGACGTCGAGACCGCAGTCGGGACAGGCCATGGATGAGGAAAAGAGCTGTTCTTCGCCACCGGCGATGGTAACAAGGACCAGTCCATTGGCCAGTTGAAGGGCCTTGCTGACGGCCTTTTCAAGGCGGCTTTCCATGGAGGGCTTTGTTGAGGTGGATTTAGTTCCTTCCCAGGTGCCCGAGTGCGAGGCACCTGGGGCACTCGATCTGATTGAGCAGGGGGCTTTTGAGGAATCCCCGGTCCCCAAGTGCGAGGGACCGGGGGCACCCGGACCGATGCCTGGACGTTGTGTGGAATCGGGCTTGAGCAGGATGCGATCGACGATGGCTTCGATGGAGTGGTTCTTTCGGCGGTCAAGCGCCAGGGGCTCGGAGAGGTCGCGCAATTCGCCGTCGACGCGGGCGCGAAAGCCCTGCTGGTCGAGTTGGTCGAGCAGGTCTTTGAATTCGCCCTTGCGGCCGCGTACGATGGGCGCCATAACGGTGACGCGCTCACCACGGCCGAGCTCAAGAATGCGCTGGACAATCTGATCCGCGGTCTGGCGGGCAATTGGACGGCCGCAGTTAGGGCAATGAGGGGTTCCGACAGAGGCATATAGCAGGCGCAGGTAGTCGTAAATCTCGGTGATGGTGCCAACGGTGGATCGAGGGCTTCGGCTGGTGGTTTTCTGCTCGATGGAGATGGCGGGGCTCAGTCCCTCAATGGAATCGACATCGGGCCGTTCAATCTGGTCGAGAAATTGGCGCGCGTAGGCAGAAAGCGTTTCGACGTAACGGCGCTGGCCCTCAGCGTAGATAGTGTCGAAGGCAAGCGAGCTCTTGCCGGAGCCGGATAGGCCGGTGACCACGGTGAGGGTGTTGCGGGGGATGCGCACGGAGATGTCGCGCAGATTGTGCTGACGCGCCCCGCGCACCGAGATGTGAGTGATTGGCATGATGGACGTCTGGGAACCGGTGGGCCGTTGCATGGTTGAGCTGAGACAGGTGACTGCGCAACCACTCTCTAAGGGTATTCTATTGGTCAATAGAAATAAGGGTCAACGCGGCAACAACTTCAGAGACAAATTGATCGAGTGACTTTAAGCTGTTGAAAGGAAGTAAACTAAAGACTGGACGCGCAGGCTGCGGCCCAAAACCGATTTAACCGGGACTGAAACGATGACGGATTTGCTGAATTTGGCGATGTTGATTTGTGCGGCCGTTGGGTCGATGGCGTTTGGAATTCTGGCGGCTTATGGGATCCTCCGCGTGGGATTTGCGCTGCTCAGGACGCCACAGCGCCCGACTACCGTGAAGGCGCGTACCGAAACCGCCCGGGTTTCGTGAACTGGTTCATTTCTTTCTGCATTCGCAGGTCTTTCAATTTAAATTGATCAATTCAGAAGGCTGCGCTAGAACTGCGGGTTGGAGCGCTGCTGGCGCTGCTGCATTTCCTGCAAGATCTGCTGTGGACTGCGCGGCGGAGCTCCGGGAGCGAATCCGTTGCGAGCGGGAGGCTGGGGTTCGGGCTGCGGCTGCGCCTGGTCTTCGGCATCGGCGGCATCGGCATTTTCATCGGCCTGGGGGTTCTGGTTGGCCGCGGCTTGCTGAGTGGGCTCGGCCCTGGCCTGCGTGGACAGGACGATCTGGCGTGGTGTTCCCTGGCCCTGATCGCCGATCATGAGGACGTTGTAGCCGGAGCCATCGAGGAGTTGCGCGAGGACTTGGCGCGCGCTGGCGGGGCCATAGGTGCCGTAGATTCGCTGGTCCGATGCCAGTCCTTGAATTTTTGCACCGGTAAGTGTGGAGACATCCTTCAGAATCTGCTGAAGGCTGGAGTTGGAGGCCTCAATGCAGAGGCCCTGGCTGTTCCAGAGGACGGTGGCGGCCTTGGGCCGATCGTTGACGGGCCAGTCAGGTGGTTTTGGTAGCTCTGGAGGCGCGGGAGCGGGTGCCGGAGCGGGAGCCGCAGCATGGGCGGCAACGGGCTTGCGTCGCGCGGCGGCTTTTTTCTGCGCAGCCGGGACTTTGGACGGAGTGGACGATGCCGCAGGCTGTTGAGTGCTGCCCGACGTGGTGGCGGCTGCGAAAAGAACGGCGAACAGGATACCAGTAATGCGGGGATGCGCATGGCGGGGATGCACTGATTTGAACAGGCCGGGTATTGCTGGAATGGTGGCGCGCATTGAAATCGGCTCCCCTGACTTCAGCTTCAAAACAACGGGCTCAAGCGGCGAAACTGAGCGATTGGCTTGAGCGATTCGATGCAGCAATTGGTTACCGCTCCACTGTACTAGACTAACAATAGCCCATCGGCGCTCGGATTTGGGAGTCGTGGGGCAGAGAGGAATTCCGGGAAAATGCGCCTTCGTTGGAATGTCTGGGTTCTGGCTGCCGCGTTGTGTGTTCCGGCAGCGGGCCGGGCAGCCACCACCTGTACCGCGCAGGCGGAGCTTTCGCCGCAGGATCGAGCGGCGTTGGCCGATACCGGAGGCCGACTGGCCCAGGCTGTCGTCCAGCAGGATACGACGACGCTTCAAGCGGCATTGCTGCCTGCCGAGTCGGCCGACTGGAGCAACATCCAAGCGGCTATCGAACAGGCAGCGCCCGTTGTCAAGGGTGGCCAGATCCAGTTGCGCAGCATCTATCTGCTTGATGCGGCGAGCTTGACGGCGCCGGCCGATACGCAATTCTTCTGCTCGAATGCGAGCGGGACGCTGACTGTGACCATTACCATGCATGCGTTGCCCCCGGGCCGCTATGCGGTCGTCCTTGCGGATGCGGTGGGGGCTCCGCTGGCAGGACAGTTGGGGTTGATTCTCGCCTGGGATGGTTCAGCGTGGCGATTGGGGGGAGTCTCAGCGCATCAGGGATTCTTTGATGGCCATGACGGCATCTGGTACTGGTCACGCGCGCGCGGATTTGCGAATGTCGATCCATGGAGCGCGTGGTACAGCTACGAAGCTGCCCGCTACCTGCTGATCCCGGTGGATTTTCTGACGTCACCCAACCTGGAGAAGTTGCAGCAAGAGCAGGCGCAGATCCAGAGCGCTCCGACTGGGGCGTTTCCTCTGTCGCTTACGGTGGGCGATCGGACGTGGAAGGTTGATGCGGTGCATCTTGAGCCGACGCTGAACCAGGCTGACCTGGCGGTTGTGTACGAATCGGCTGGGGTGACGGATCCGGCGGCGCAGCGGACTGAAGCAATCGCGGTGTTGAGCGCACTGCTGAAGGCACAGCCGGGATTAAGGGCGAACTTTCATGGACTTTGGGCAATCGCTACGAAGGACAATAAGCGGACACCGGTGATTGAATTGCCGATGGAGCAGATACCTTAGAGGCAGGGAATAGGGATCAGGAATTAGAAAACTTTGCCTGCGCGCTGGGGCTGCGTGTTCAGGCTGGATGCATCAAGTTTCGAAATACAAGGCAGGCAATCTTTTGGCAGAAACGATCGATTTGCGTTCGGATACAGTGACGCGGCCAACGGCCGAGATGCGCGCGGCGATGGCGGCGGCTGAAGTTGGGGACGACGTTTACCAGGAAGACCCGACGGTGAATTTGCTGGAGCGGCGCGCGGCAGAGATTTTTGGACGCGAAGCGGCGCTGTTTGTGCCGTCGGGCACGATGGGCAATCAGATTGCGATCCGGCTGCTGACGCAGCCGGGACAGGAAGTGATTGCTGAATCGCGAGCGCACATTCTTGACTGGGAGATGGCTACCACGGCGGTGTTTTCAGGGTGCCTGGTGCGCGCCGTTCCGGCCGAGCGAGGAATTCTGACATGGGCTCATATTGAGCCCACCATTTACGCACGCGGAGCGTTCCGGGCTGCTACGGGGTTGATCGAAGTTGAAAACACGGCGAACCTGGCGGGGGGCGCCTCGATCCCGGTGCAGGTTCTTGAAGAGATCTGGGCGGGGGCGAAAGAGCGCAAGCTTCCCACGCATCTGGACGGCGCGCGAATCTTCAATGCTGCTGTGGCCTTAGGGGTAGATGTTCAAGCGCTGAGTCATGGTTTTGATACGGTGATGTTTTGCCTGTCGAAGGGATTGGGCGCGCCGGTGGGATCGATGCTGGTGGGCTCGTCGGAGCTGATGGCGCGGGCGCGCCTGTTCCGCAAGGCGCTGGGCGGCGGTATGAGGCAGGCTGGAGTGCTGGCGGCGGCAGGGCTGATCGCGTTGGAGCAGGGGCCGGGACGGCTGCACGAAGACCATGCGCATGCGCGGATTCTGGCGGAGGCTTTGGCGGGGATCGAGGGAGTTTCAATCGATCTGGATTCGGTGGAGACCAACATCGTGATCTTCCGGCTGACGGGCAAGGTGAGGGCCACGGAACTGGTGGCGCGCCTGAAGGGGCGCAACATTCTGGCTAGCACGCTGGGGCCGGAGATGGTCCGGCTGGTGACGCATCGCGATGTGAGTCGCGCCGATTGTGTTGCAGCTGCTGAGGCGCTGAGCGAAGAGATTGCGGGAGTGAATACGGCTTAGGGAGAGGTCGCTGACCTTCGTAGTAGAAGTCGGACGGCCGAATCTCAGGGGCGTGCATGTTTTCCCACCCATCGCAATGGGCGCGATGGATGGGGCACCCTCATTTCTCATGAAATGGGCGAAAAGCAACCGCAGGTCCTTCGACTCGCTTCGCTCGCTCAGGATGACAGTCAGTTTTGTTCGGGACATTAGAAGCACGGCAGCAGAGTTGACTCAGCACAGCAAAAGTCCCGGTCGCAGTGGTGGCGGCCGGGACTTCTTGTTTAACGCAGGATGTGGAGACTCGCGCTACTTGGTTGGAACGGTGTTGATGGTTTTGAGGATGCGGGAGATGATCTGGTAGGGATCGCCTTCAGAGTTGGGCCGGCGATCTTCCAGATAGCCTTTGTAGCCGTTCTTGATGAAGTTGACAGGGAGCCGGACCGAGGCGCCGCGATCGGACAGACCGTAGCTGAACTTGTCGATGGCCTGTGTCTCATGGAGGCCGGTGAGGCGCAGATGGTTATCCGGGCCGTATACCTCGATGTGGGCGGCGATGTTGTTCTCGAATGCCTTCATCAGGGATTCAAGGTATTCTTTACCGCCGACTTCGCGGAGATACTTGGTGGAGAAGTTGGTGTGCATGCCGGAGCCGTTCCAGTCACCCTTGATCGGCTTGCAGTAGAGGACAAGATCTACCTCGTACTTCTCGCACAGACGCATCATCAGGTAACGGGCCATCCAGGTGTCATCCGAGGCCTTCTTCGAGCCCTTGGCGAAGATCTGGAACTCCCACTGGCCCTTGGCCACTTCAGCATTGATGCCTTCGTGATTGATGCCGGCGTAAAGACAGAGCTCAAGGTGCTCATCGACAATCTGACGAGCGATGTTGCCCATGTACTTGTAGCCGACGCCGCAGTAATAGGGACCCTGTGGCGTGGTGGGGTGTCCATCTTTCGGGAAGCCGAGCGGACGTCCGTCCTTGTAGAGGAAATACTCCTGCTCAAGGCCGACCCAGAAGTCAGGATCGTCTTCGATGGTGGCGCGGTAGTTGGTCGAGTGGGGCGTGCCATCGGGGTGCATCACTTCGCAAAGAACCAGGTAACCATCTTTGCGGGCGCCGTCAGGATAGAGGGCCACAGGCTTCAGAATGCAGTCTGACTTGCTTCCTTCGGCCTGCATCGTGGAGCTGCCGTCAAAGCCCCAGAGGGGCAGATCGGCAAGGGTTGGCGGCTTCTCAAAAGACTTGAGTTGGGTCTTTCCACGAAGCTCAGGAATCGGCTTTTTGCCGTCAAGCCAGATGTATTCAAGTTTGTACTTGGTCATTGCTCTCCTTTTGACGTTATGAACCTGGAGCTACTCAAGTTAATCCTAGAACCCGGGTCATAAAGAACCCGTTAAGATTTGCGGCTCAAGGCTGAGGGACGGTTGCGATCAGTGGTGACGCGAGAACAGCACCATGATCAGCAGGATGACCACAGGAATCATGGCCAAAGCACCATAGTAAAATATTTTGCGCGCGAGCTGCGATTTTCTCTTTTGCCAGTGGGTCAACTCGTCCCGTTCCTCTACGCCGACAAGGTCAAGGTGCTCAAGGTCGTGCTGGAAGTCATGGGCTTTCGGGTAGCGATTTTTGGGATCGCGCTCGAGGGCGCGATAGAGAACTTCCTGGAGCTGGGGCGATACGGAGGGGTCGGCAACGCTGGGCGGCATGGGGTGGTTCAGGAGCCGGTCATTCATGGCAGCCAGGGGAGTGGGGCCTGTGAACGGCAGTTTTCCGGTGAGCATCTCATAGAGGATGACGCCCATTGAATAGATGTCCGAGCGGCCATCGCCGCGCTTGCCTTTTACCTGCTCGGGCGAGATGTAATTTGGGGTGCCGAGCGTGGCGGTGAAGTTCGCGTACGTTAAACGGCGCGCAGCCGAATCACTGGCAATGCCGAAGTCGATGAGTTTGATGTTGTCGTTTTGATCGACCATGATGTTTTCCGGCTTCAGGTCGCGGTGGACCACTCCGTTTGCATGGATGTAATCGAGGGCATCGAGCACGCCGATAGCGATACGGATGGCGCGTTCCTTGGGCAGACGGCCTTCATCCATGATGTTGCGCAATAGCCTGCCTTCACACCACTCCATGACCATGTAAATGCGGGAGCGCTTTTCACCGCCGAAGACGCGCATGACCTTGGGGTGGTTGAGCTTTTCACCAATGCCAGCCTCACGCTGAAAGCGATCGAAGAGGATGGGGTCAGCTTCCATATCAGGGTGGGGAATCTTGAGTGCGACGGTGCGGTTGTCGCGCAGATCAGTGGCGCGAAAGATTGAAGCCATGCCGCTGCGAGCGATAGGGGCATCGATTCTGTAGGAATCAATCTGTGCCCCGGCCTCGACGATGTCCAAAATTCCCATGTTCGGAACCACTCCAACAAAAGCGTTTTTTCTACTGTATCGGGTGTGGGGCTGAAATCGGTAAGGAAACCGTAAAGGTTCATAGCACGGTTATCAGGAAGGAAGCCTGTAAGGACGGCCCCGATACATGCCCACCTGCTCGACGGAGCGCACGCGAATGACCTGGGCGGTGGTGTTGTCGTTGCCATCGATCTCGACGGCGCGCGCCACAAGCTCGCGGGCGATATCGTCCATGGTTTTGTTCTGGGAGACGATTTGAGCGATCATGGGCTCTTTCATTTCGTCGTGCAGGCCATCGGTCGAGAGCACGAGCACGTCGCCAGCCTGGAGGGTGAGGGCAGTAGTGTCAGGCGAGACGAACATTTCAGGGCCGAGGGAGCGAATGAGGACATGGCGCGCATCGGAGGTGGCGATTTCATCTGCGGAGATGAGGCCCATTTTGCGCTGTTCGTTGACGAGGGTGTGGTCCTGCGTGACCTGCGTTGACTTTCCGTTGCGCACCAGGTAACAGCGCGAGTCGCCCACATGGGAGACTACAGCCTGGTTGTAGCGGAGCGCGCATGCAACGAGGGTGGTGGCCATCTTTTTGCCGCGGTACTGGGGGTCGAGGGTGCAATCATGAACCGCGGCGTTGGCGTGCTGAATAAGCCTGGGCAGCAGGCTGATCAGCATGGTTCCTTCCGGGGCCTTGGCGAACTCGTCGGTCATGACCGAGATGGCTGTTGCCGAGGCAACCTCACCGAGATCCATGCCGCCAACGCCATCCGCGACCGCAAACAGGTATCCGTGGGAACGGACCTGGTAGCGCGAAGCAGGGATAAACGATCCCATCGAGTCTTCGTTGTTGGTTCGAACCTTGCCGAAATCGGTTGCCTGACCAAACTGAACATCCAACATGGGCGCCGTGGCCTCACGTTATTCTCCCATCCCGGGCGGGGAAGTGTCTTACGAACGCTTCTGGAA
Source organism: uncultured Acidobacteriaceae bacterium (assembly GCA_963765025.1). Taxonomy (GTDB): domain Bacteria; phylum Acidobacteriota; class Terriglobia; order Terriglobales; family Acidobacteriaceae; genus Telmatobacter. The sequence continues at coordinate 9,260 of CAVXVM010000158.1, forward strand.
CCGACGGGGGAGAATTGCAGGAGCTGCGGATGGCTGGCCGACAAGACCCAGCCCTATCGTTTCGACAAGAACCAGGGCGAGAAAAGGCGTACGCAGATCGATATCGACCGCAGCCAGCAGGCAAGCGAGGCAATGCGCGCGCAGGTCTTCAGCGATGTGGACACTGCCCATGAGCTGGTGCGCAGCAATGTGGCGCAGCTTAAACCCTACAAGGCGAAATACAACGACCAGGCCCTGCGTGTGCGCGACACGGTCACTTTTTCATACAAACTGGCGGTGCGACTCTGATGGATTTTCTCAATGCGCAAAGTGGTTATCGCCAGGTGCAATTGGCTTACGCGCAGCTGATCGGCGCCTATCTCACTGCGGCTTGACAGTTGAATCTTGCCGTTGGAAGCGAAGTTATCAAATAGGGCCACCCAGCCCCTGCAGAAGCGCCGGTCAAGTTCCCAGCAACGTTACGTAGTTACTCTGCTCAAGACAAGGATGGACTCGCCCTATGACACGCGAAGAGCTCAAGGCACGAATCTTGTGGTTGACGACGACAAGTCAACGCGGCGGACACTGCGCTTGAGGTTGCCTGAAATGGGCTTCACAGTAGTTGATGCAGCCTGAGTTGAGAACAGGGTGACCGAGAGTCGTGCCCTACCCAAACTCCATCCAGCATTGCAACTGTGGTGCACCGTGAAGTGATCCAGGGCCGGGAATTGACCGTAGCCACGCAACTGAGGAGATAAAGAATATATGATGGCTTAAAAAGAGTTCCCCCTATGGGCTGCGATGTGATTGATTTGATTGCTCCATTCGACTCCCAGATTAAGGAAACCGGACAAGGTTGCTGGCACTCACGAACAGGGCGACCGATGAAGATGGAATGAAGGACCTGCTAAAATTTTGCTTAGCTTTCATTCCCTCACAAGCCGTCCTGTCGGGAGCAATTCTTGTTGAACAGCCGAAGCCTTATGCGGCCCGATGGCGCTCGAAGCGCCGGGCGCATGCCGAGGTCGACAAACGCGGATCGCTGGTTCAAGGGCGATTCCAAGAATCCTAGAAGGTGGGTGCTGGTTGTCCGCAGGCTCATTTCCAGCTCGTTCAGCGATGTCGGCCCGAAGCGACCGCGGCTCAAAGTCGCGCGTACTCTTGTTTGCGCTGGAGTGCGCGCTGGGGATTGTGGCGCTCATCCTGGTGGCGGCCCTGGCGCACTGGTTTGGGTGGCTGCTGCCCGTGGCACTGCTGCTTTATCTTCTGATTATTGTGCCGACGGCGCTGCTGTGCGGATTTTGGCAGGCTTTGATTGTTTCATTCTCGGCAGTGCTGGTGCATGGCTACTTTACGGCACGGCAGCCAGAGCTCAGCCTGGCGGAAGATCCGGCCACATCCGTTACCCTGCTCGCGTTTATCCTGGTTGCACTGGTCGTAAGCCGTCTTTCGTCGCGGGTGACCGGGCATGCGCGGGAAGCCGAATCATGGGGCGGGCAGATGCACGATCTGTACGAATTGACCCGCCGTACCCTGCAAATGAATCTTCATGTGGAGCCGGGACCGGAGCTAGCTGAGCTTGTACATGAGATTTTTGCATTGGAGGCCGTGGCCGTTTTCGATGCCGATCTGCATAACGTATACCAGGCGGGCTACTGGAGCGTGGATCCCCAGGAGATTGCGCAGAACGTCTACTACTTTGAGACGTCAGACGACGATCCCGAGACAGGCGTTGGCAGGCGTGTTGTGCGGCTGGGAACGGTGCCAGTTGGGAGCCTGGTGGTGCGCGGTGAGACCAGCCCGCTGACCAATAATGCCATCGCTTCGCTGATTGCCATTACGTTCGATCGCTATCGGGCGTTTGCCAACGAGAGCCGCATCGAGACCGAGCGCCGAACCGAACAACTGCGCGCAACCGTGCTGGACAGCCTTGCCCACGCATACAAGACTCCTCTGACGGCGATCCGCGCCGCCAGTACCGGATTAGGCGAAATGGGGCACCTGTCGCCTGGACAAGCGGAGTTGGTCGGGTTGATCGATGAGCAGACAGGTGTGTTGAGCGAATTGACCAACCGTTTGCTTACGACGGCAAGGCTCGATGCAGGCGAGGTCACGATCCATGCAACGCCAGTGGGTGTGGGACCGTTGATTGAGGAAGTTCTGGACAGCCTGCGGGATCGCCTGGCCAGCATGAAGGTTGCTATCGATCTGGAGGATGAGGATCTCATTCTCTTCTGCGATCGCCAGTTGATGGTCATGCTGCTGACGCAGTACATCGACAATGCGTGCAAGTACTCAATCTACGGCACGGTGATCACCATTCGCGTTGTGCATGAAAAGGCGGAAGTCATTTTTTCGGTGCACAGTTTCGGGCCTGTGATTCCGATGGCCGACCGCGAACGGATATTTGATCGCTACTACCGTTCCTCAAACCATTCAAACCGTGCTTCGGGAACTGGAATAGGTCTCTCGGTAGCCAAGCGTGTGGCTCTGATCCACAGCGGCTACGTGTGGGTTACGAGCGACGAGCACGAGGGGACCACATTTTTTGCAGCGATACCGGACTCAACGCAGAAGGGGAGAACGTGACAAGCCAGTCCGTAGTTCGGGTTCTTGTTGTTGACGACGAATCGGCGATTCGCAGAGCATTGCGCCCACCGTTGGTTGAGCTCGGCTTCCAAGTGGCCGAAGCGTCGCGCGGCGAAGAGGCGCTGCAGTTGCTGCGCGCGGGCACCGTGGATGTGGTTCTGCTTGACGTGAATATGCCGGGTATTGGCGGCATTGAGACGCTGCGGCGCATTCGCACATTTGCTCCGCGACTGCCAATTCTGATGCTCACGGTTCGCGACCAGGAAGAAGACAAGGTGGAGGCACTGGAATCGGGAGCGGACGATTACGTTACCAAGCCCTTCAGCACCCGGGAACTGATTGCGCGCATTCGCGCGGCGGTACGAAGGGTTCGCGCCCCTGCCCACGCTGAAGATGCTCCGATAGGAATTGGCGAGATCCTGCTTGAGCCTGTGAAGCGCAGCGTCACGAAGCGCGGTCAGCCGGTGCATTTGACGCGCAAGGAGTTCGACATCCTGCACTGCCTGATGAGCCGGGCCGGCCGCGTGGTGACCTACGCCAGGCTGCTTACCGCAGTTTGGGGAGCGGACTGCCGCGAAGAGGTTGAGTACCTGCGAACCTTTGTGCGGCAGTTGCGCAAGAAGATAGAGGACGATCCCTCCAATCCGATTTATCTTCTGACCGATGTGTATGTGGGATACCGATTTGCGGATGCGCAGATGCTGCAGGACGGTTCCCAGCCGAGTGAGCCCGAGCCCACTGGGGATGCGGGTGAGCCGAAAGAAGTCCATGAGCCGGCGCAGTAGGCGCTACGCAGGCTGATGGGCTTTCATTCGAAGACGTATTGACCCGACAAGAACATCCTTGCCAGCGGAGCTTCGCCGCCCACTCATCGCGATAAAACTGCGAGGGGCACAGTCTTGCAGCTGAAGAGCTACGCGTGTTGGGCTGTTATTCGTTGTAGTGGAGAAGACTGAAGACGTCGTATTCCTTGAAGCGATCACGGCCTTTCAGGAAGTCCAGCTCAACGGCAAAGGCGAGTCCGGCGATTTCTCCGCCTAGTTGCTTGACGAGTTTAACGGTGGCCTCCATGGTGCCGCCGGTGGCGAGCAGGTCGTCGACCAACACGACGCTCTGTCCGGGCTGAATAGCGTCCATGTGAATCTCAAGCGTGTCGGAGCCGTATTCCAGATCGTAGGTGACGCGGGCGACCGGGGCCGGCAACTTGCGTGGCTTGCGAACAGGCACGAATCCGGCATTGAGGCGGTAGGCCAGAGCGGGGCCAAAGATGAATCCACGCGCTTCGATACCGAGGACCAGGTCAATTTTGCGCTCGAGATAGTGAGAGGCAAGTGCATCAATGAGCTGCGCAAAGCCGGTCTTGTCTTTGAGCAAAGTGGTGATGTCGTAAAAGAGAATCCCCGGCTTGGGAAAGTCGGGCACGGTGCGCACCAACTTTTTGAGATTCTCAACATTGATAGGCTTAATTGCTTCAGGCATTCGTACACTCGCTCCAAAATCGGACTTGAGAAAACACTCGGAATCTGCGGGAAGGGAACAGGCGGGAGGACAATTCGGCTTCCTTGAAGATTATAGAAGAACAGGGGGCGGGAAACAGGGAGTAGGGAATAGGTACCACCGAATCTTCTTACCAGGCGCCATCGATCCGGAACGAGCCAAGCCCTTCGGCTTCTTTTTCGTCGAGGTAGTGTTCGATGAGGTGATCGACGCGGCTGCCGCGTGGACCTCGGCGCAGGCTGGCGCGGAGTTCGGCAAGGTCTTCGACGCTGCCGGAGGCGACAACTTCAACCTCGCCTTCTTCAGTGTTTCGCACCCAGCCGCGGAGGTCGAGCTCGCTGGCCTCTCGGTGGACGAACCAGCGAAAGCCCACACCCTGTACGCGACCCTGAATCAAGAAATGAAGAACCATCGTTTTGAGACCAAAGCCAGTTTTGCAGATGCGCGGCCGGGATGCAACAGTTTGGTCAGGCTGGCATTGCCGGCGGCAACGGTTCCAGACTGTCGTTCACGCGCTACACTGAAAGTGACCATGGTGTTCGTTCTCGACAACTACGATTCCTTTACCTATAACCTTGTCCAGTACCTGGGCGAACTAGGCGCAGAGGTTGTTGTGCGCCGCAACGACGATCTGACAGTGGAGGAGGTCGAGGCGCTGCATCCTGAGCGCATCCTGCTTTCACCGGGGCCATGCACGCCGGGTGAAGCAGGCATCCTGGTCCCGCTGATCCGCCACATGGCCGGCAAGGTACCGATTCTTGGAGTCTGCCTGGGGCATCAGGCCATTGGCGAGGCCTTTGGCGGCAACGTGATTCGGGCGCGCGGACTGATGCACGGCAAGACCAGCCCGGTGGAGCACGATGGGAAGGGAGTGTTCGAAGGCTTGCCCTCTCCGCTCACCTGCACCCGCTACCACTCACTCATCGTCGAGGAAAAGTCACTGCCAGCCGACCTTGCCGTGACCGCACGCACTGCTGAATCGAATGGCGCCAAGGGGTCGGTGATCATGGGCCTTCGTCATCGCCATCTGCCGATTGAAGGCGTGCAGTTCCACCCGGAGAGCGTGCTGACCGAAGGTGGCCACCAGATGATCCGCAATTTTCTGGAAATGTAATGGCAATGGCCTGGACCTGGAGAGCTAATGTACGCCGGAGAAGCCTGCTGGCCTTGGCAGCCGGATTTCTCATGCTCGCTTGTTTGGTCATTCCTTCAGCAACCGCCCAGGCGCCCGCAACCGGCGCAGATCCCATCGCCATTGTTCCCATCGACAACAGCAGCGCCGAAGCGGCAGCCACGGTGACAGGCGCTCTAGAGGTTTCGCGTGGCGCCGCGATCATTGCTGCCAACGGATCAGTTACGTCCGCGGGCGAGACAACGCGGGTGATCCTTCCTCGCCGCGGCGAGTTGCGGGTTTGCGCGTCTACATCAATCAAACTGGCTGCCGACTCAAGCGTTCCCGCGGGCGAGACTCCGGGATTGCTGATGGCGATGGACCACGGCGCTGTTGAGATGAGCTTTGCCATGAGCGGCGCAGCACCGAATAACGCAGATGTGCTGCTCACGCCCGACTTCAGGATCTTGATCAGCGGTCCCGGATCAGCTGACGTGAAGGTGCGACTTGGCCAACAGGGCGATACCTGCGTGGACAACTCAGGCGCCAATGGCCCTTACGTCCTGGTTTCAAGCGTGTTTGAGGGCGGTGCCTATAGAGTTCAACCGGGGCAGCGGGTGATGTTTCAACATGGCAGTCTGCACGAGGTGGTGGACGAGGAGAAGGAATCCTGTGGTTGCCCTCCGGCGGCGACTAAGGGGAATGAGTTTCCGATTGCGCAGAGCGAAGGGTTGGCGCCGCTGCCCACGCCGGCTGCCGGTGCTGGCAGCCAGACCGCAGCGACGTCAGTGCCCGTGGAACCGCTCGTGTACAAGAGCGCCGACCATGCAACCGAACCGGTGGCATTGCCGACGGCTCCGACGGTGGCGGCGGCAGATGCTGAAGCAGCCGCGCCGAAGCCAGCAAATAAAAAGAAGGCCGGGTTCTTTGGCAAGATCGGTCACTTTTTCCGGCGCATTTTCGGCGCGGAGTGACTGTCACCGCGCTGAAGTCGAAGGTTCGAGTAAGTTTGCAGTGCGTGATTGCTACAGCGCCTGCGCCCGCTCAATGGCGCGAATGACAGCCTGGGCCTTATTGATAGACTCTTTATGCTCCAGTTCGGGCACCGAATCGGCGACAATGCCCGCGCCCGCCTGCACATAGCCTTTCCCACCCACTGACAGCATCGAGCGGATGGCAATGCAGGAGTCGAGATTGCCGGAAAAGTCGGCATAGAGCACGGCTCCGCCGTAGGTGCCGCGACGGGCCGGCTCAAGTTCTTCGATGATCTCCATCGCGCGCACCTTGGGCGCTCCAGAGAGCGTGCCGGCAGGGAAGCAGGCGCGCAGCGCGTCAACAGCAGTGAGCTCGGGCTTTAACCTGCCCTCGATGGAACTGACGATGTGCATCACATGCGAGTAGCGTTCGACAAACATCAACCTGTCGACTTTTACGCTGCCAAATTCGCTCACCCGGCCGACGTCATTGCGGCCCAGGTCAACCAACATTACATGCTCGGCGCGCTCTTTTTCGTCGTTCATCATCTCATCTGCAAGCGCCTGATCCTCTTTCTCATTGGCGCCGCGCGGCCTTGTTCCGGCGATTGGACGGTACTCCACTTTGCCTTTATGGACGCGCACCAGCAGCTCAGGTGACGAACCGGCCAACTCCAGCGGCGTGAAGATCTTCGTTCTTTTCGACGAGCCGGTTTTCCTGCCGGCCTTGGCGCCCAACGGTCCGTCCGGCGCAAAGCGCAGAAAGAACATGTACGGGCTTGGATTGACGGTGCGGAGCGCCCGGTAAACCTGGAAACTGTCGATCCCCGGTTCGACATCGAACCGCTGCGACAGGACTGCCTGGAAGATATCGCCTGCGGCGATGTACTCTTTGGTGCGATCGACGGCCGCCAGGTAATCCTTCTTCGCAGTCCTCAACTTCACATTGATATGCTTCTTCGACCCTGGCCTTCCTTTGGAGGGCACAGGGAATCTGGGCAATGGCTGAGACAGCCGCCTCTCCATCTTGTCCAGACGCTTGATCGCGTGTGCGTAGGACTCGGTTGCCTTTCCGTGGGTTACGTCGGCCGTGACCACCAGCCAGATCTCTTTGCGCACATGGTCGAAGGCGAGGACCTCATCGAAAAACATCAGGCAGGCATCGGGGATCTGCAACTCATCCTTGGCCAATTCAGGCAGCTGCTCGATCTGGCGCACGGCATCGTAGGAAAAGAAACCAACGGCGCCTGCCGTAAAGGGAGGCAGCCCCGGCAATCGCGCGGGCTTGTGCCCTCCAAGTGCCTGGCGCAGAACGGCAAAGATGTCGCCGTCGAATCGAGTGACTTTCCGGCCCTCAGTGACCGTGATCTGGCGACCGCGCGCGACGATCCGCTTGAATGGGGCCAGACCGATAAAGGTATAGCGGCCCACCTGCTCGCCCCCCTCGACGGATTCGAGGAGAAAACATTCGCTTTCAGGCCAGGCGGCGCGCAGAAATGCCGAAACGGGCGTTTCCAGGTCGGCTGTGAGAATGCGGCAGACGGGGACGAGGGTGTGTTGCCGTGCAAGTGCGAAAAACTCCTTGCGACTGGGTTGGACGGGATGAACGGATGGCTTCACAAACTCAAGTGTAACTGGAGCGTAAAGGCGGGCGGGCGACCGAGCTGGACAATCGGGAGCGTGATTTTAGCCAGGGACCTCCCGATACTTGCCCAAACCAAGCCCGGGATAGGAAGGGTGAACCAGCCTGGGACGGGGTATAAGGCGTGGTTCAGATGCACTTGACTCGCAAAGGCGCGTAGCCTAGACTCAACGGGGTTTGGGTGTTTGCGCAGGCAATAGAAGAGGTGCTCAATCACTCAACCGGCAGGGAGTGACCAGGTGGCAGGAGATGTCCGGCTGCCGGACGACACACTTGCGGTGATGCCTGGTGCTGCACTGAAGTGATGTCGGGGAAAAAGAACACTCTCTACGTGGTACTTAGAACTGGAGAATTATATGTCAACTAGCAATCCGGTAGTTTCGTTGGACCAGGAGATCAATCCCTGGGAAGCACAGAGCGCACGATTCGATTTTGCGGCGCGCAAGCTGAATCTGGATGAGGGTTTGTGGAAGCTTCTGAGAACGCCAGCCCGCGAAATCATCGTTCATTTTCCGGTGGCCATGGATAATGGGCGCATCGAAATGTTTACGGGCTTCAGGGTGCAACACAACATTGCGCGCGGGCCGGCCAAGGGCGGTATTCGATACGCGCCCGACGTCACACTGGACGAGGTTCGAGCCCTTGCAAGCTGGATGACCTGGAAGTGCGCCGTCGTGAACATTCCGTTCGGCGGGGCCAAGGGCGGCGTTATCTGCGATCCGAAGTCCATGAGCCAGGGCGAACTTGAGCGCATGACGCGTCGCTATACATCGGAAATCATCGACTTCATCGGTCCCGAGAAGGATGTACCCGCGCCAGATGTAAATACCAATGAGCAGACGATGGCGTGGATCATGGATACCTACTCCATGCACATGGGGCACACGGTTACGAGCGTGGTTACCGGCAAGCCGCTCAACATTGGCGGCTCGCGTGGCCGTATTGAGGCGACGGGCCGCGGTGTGATGGTGGTTTGCGGCGAAAGCCTGCGCTACCTCAACATGCCGATCGAAGGATGCCGCGTCATTATCCAGGGCTTTGGCAATGTGGGGTCCAATGCGGCCCGCCTGATGATGGAGCAGGGCTACAAGATTGTGGGAATCGCAGAGCGCGATGGCGGCCTGTATAACTCAGCCGGAATCGATATCCATCAACTTGGCGAGTACAAGTACCGCAACGGCACGACGCTGGGCTTCAAGGGTGCAGAAGCCATGCCAAGCGAGGAGTTGCTGGTTTCTGAATGCGAAATTCTTATTCCTGCCGCCACTGAGAATGTGATCACGAGCCGCAACGCCGCCAAGATCAAGGCTCGCATTGTGGTGGAGGGAGCGAATGGTCCCACAACCGCAGTGGCAGACGAGATACTTTCAGAAAAACGGATCTTCATCGTTCCAGACATTCTTGCCAACGCCGGCGGCGTGACTGCGAGCTATTTTGAATGGGTGCAGGACCGCCAGGGGTACTTCTGGAAAGAGGCAATCGTCAACGAGCAGTTGGAGACTATCCTCCGGGACAGCTTCGACGACGTTGTCCGGTATGCAGAGGCACATAACGTCAACAATCGGATTGCGGCCTACATGCTTTCCATTGACCGAGTGGCATTCACCATCAAGCAGAGAGGAATCTACGCCTAGGTATTTGGCAAATTCTTCGGGGCCGGGCGGCAACCAGCAAAAGAAGACGGGCGGGAAGGGCAATTCGCTCTTTCCGCCCGATGTTCTTGTGGCGCCGAATCGAGCCTTGGGACACTTGAAACAGCCGTCTGGAAGCTGGAATTAATGCAATATCCAAGAGAAATTCAGTCTTGCAGATTATTACCCATCCAACTTACTAACTCCTCTTGAAAATTGCGTAGTATGGCTGGTTGGATAAGCTCGCATTGAACGCTGGATACAGCCAGGCCTCTTTCTGCATGTTATCGAGCTCGAAATAGTACTGCAAAGGATAGACCGAATCAGTGTATTCGGCTGGGATTTCGGCGCTATAACCCATGTGGTCCTTTTGCATATCCGCGGTCAGCCACCTTTCGGCCTGGTTCACGTGACGATAATGAAGGCGCGCAGAGGCTACAGCGTTGGTTGCGCCAGCCGGAATCTGCAAGGACAGATGAAGCGCCTTGCCGGGATGGAAGGTTGCGTCCGGCCCATGAGTGCAGGGGACCGCGGGGCGGACGGGTCTGGCCGCAGCCGCCCGGATGGCTCGCGCAATTGCTTCGGCTGAGCCTGAAGGCGCTGGCGGCGATAGCAGCTTTCCCTTCATCGCGGCAATGTCAGCATCAATGCCTGGAATGCGGTCGCTCCAGTGCCCACGGCGGAGAGGAACATCTCCGTAGCCAACATCAGATTTGTAGACCTTGGAGGCCCGCTCTGCCATCCTGGCCCATTCGGCGCGCGCTTTGCTGAGTTGGGCAAGCGCCTGGGTGGCTGCTTCCGCGCTGCCTGTCTCCAGAAAGATCTGAAACAGCATGCTGCTTCGCATCTTCGCAGCGAAGAAAATACCGATACTGTTCTGAATAAGAACGTCTTCTTCGATGCGGCGGAACTGGGGAGATTTGAGTGAAGTTGATTTGATTCGCGCAGTGGCCCATGCCTGACGGGAAGCAACCGCGAAGTCTTCAAGCCATTGTGCTACCTCAATTGGCGAATACTTGGGATTTGATCGGCCTGCAAGAACATCCCTCGTGTGCTCGATGACCGTGGAGAATAACTCGGGGTCGAGAGGACTTACGGCGGCAAAGCACTTGGGCGACGGCGTATCCAAACGCTGGTAGTTTCCGACGCCAGCGACCACGGGAATGTCCTCGGTCATCTCGACCCAATAGGCGTGATTGGATGCGGACGTCAGATGGGCCGAGGTGATGAGAGGAGTAATACGGCTGGAGTTCGCCAGCGCGGTCTCAACAGCGACCGCGCCTGGACCGACGATGCTCTTGAGGTAGCGCCGACCGATTTCTGGCTCAGCATCAGGGTCATAAAGCTTGCGACCCCAGACGCGGTAGTAATACTCGAATTTTTCCCAATCGTGTTTGGGTGTAAGCGATTCGTCGAGATAGGCGCAACGGCCTCCCGGAGAACCGGATCCTTCGCGGCCCTTGAAGGTCAACGGCTCCATTAAATCGATTCCAGCGGCCCCGCAAAAGTGAGATGTGCGTGAGTAGGCAGCAGCCATTTCTGGATCGGCGGAGATCAAGTGGCGCTGCGAGCCCGGCCAAAGGCGGTAGACGATGCGGGCTTTGCTGCCTTGCTGGAAGAAATCGCCGTATCCGTATCGCGTGAAGAGGCGTGCGCCAGAGCTCAGACTGAATGGTCCGTTGTCTCTGCCCGTGTCGTGGGGTATCTCCAGAGTGCGAATATCGGCTTGATTGTATCCAAGGCTTTGGTGCTCGGCTGAGTACTTGGCTCCCAGCGTTACCGGCATGCCCGTGGCAACGGCGATGTCAATCATGGTCTGATTCACACCCTTGGCATGCATGTCGACTTCGACGGTCCGGCCACAGTCCGCGATTGCTTCGAAGAGCGTCTTCCAGAAGGGATAACTGCCTTCGGGAATGCCGCTTTCGCCATGAACGCGCATGGAGAGGCCCTGAATCTGCGGACACTCTTTGAGGATGATCGCCAAGGCGTCACGGCAGTAGGATGCATGTGTTTCCGGAGTGAGCCCCTCGATATTGTGATAGGCGTTTGGACTATCGGTCCATTTGTAGGCATGGGTCCAGATTCCCAACTGGAAGTGCAGCCCGCGTGCGCCAGTTTCAGCTGCGATGAATTTGAGCATCTCAAAGTTCTTGTCGCGTTCTTCAGTGCTCAAAGGAATTGGCGATGGACGATCTGTTCCGTCGGGGTTCTTGAGCTGCATAACGCGAACACCTCTGAATCCAGGCACTTCAAAGAAATAGGGGTAGGGAAGATGAAGATAATCGTCGGTGACGCCTCTGGGGAAATCGTATTCGAGACCATAAGCCATGGTGAAGCGGTTGAAGCGGCTTACAACCAGCGTGTCAAGATAGCGTGGCCAAAAGTCCTTGTCGTAGTACCAGGACTTGTCCTCCATTTCGCTGCAGAAATAGCGGCTCACGCAACGGGTGTCATTGGCGGGCTGCTCTTGAATTGCGTGGGCCAGATGCAATGCAGACCTGGGATCCGCATTGAACTGGACACGCTCAGCCAATTCGAGCAGGCCATAGACGAAGCCTCGGGTGTCAACCGCGGAGACGAGAATAGCCGGGAGCTTTGAAAGTGTTCCACGGGCGAGACGCAGACTCTCAGGGGCGGCAAGTTCTTGAGCGGCGCGCGGGAATCCCTTGGCCAGGGCTGAAGCATCTCCGGCGACTACGATGCACAGGCTTGAACCAGAAGCCTGATCGGGAGAGTTGACGAGTTCACATTTTGCGCCCTTCGAAGCCAGGGCTTTGCGGAGCTGACCAACGGCCCATGTGACCGGCGCGCCCGATGCGACTGGGTCAGAGGAGTCAACGATCACGGAGACCTTGCCGGAGGGTGCGGCGGCTGCTGTGCGCGTGAGGCCGACGACGGTTGTAGCACCCGCTAGTTTTAGAAAGTCTCTGCGCTGGATTGCGGAATACGGATCGGATCTCATGATGCGGCGCTCCTAATCCCATTAGCGAAACGATTACCGTGCGGTCAGGCTATCCTTCTTAATCTCGCTTGAATGGCGCGGTTCCAAAGCCAAGAAATTGAAGAAGTCTAGGTGGCTGTTCAATTCCTTTTAATCAATCCGTAAACAGCCCTTCACATTCTCTCCATAGATTAAAGCAGTCGCCCCAAAGCGCAGTTTCCCCGACACCACCTTCTTTCTAATCCCGTTCGGAGGCAATTCATGAATCGTCGTCTTACAATCAAGTGGCCTTTGGCCATTCCTGTTTTTGTGTGCCTGCTTTTTGTAAGCTTCGGCATGAGCCGTCTGCATGCGCAAGGCGGTGCAGGCTCCATCCATGGAACCGTCGTCGACCAGAGCGGCCACGCGATCCAGGGCGCGACAGTTGCGGTCGTCTCAGAGTCCCGCGACGTGCGCAATGTGCTCTCGGGTGCTGAGGGCAAGTTCGATCTTACCGGTGTACCGGCTGGCTCCTACACCGTGGAAATCTCGGCTCCTGGATTCACGACGATCCAGCGCCCCATTACCATTGCCGCGGGCACAGACCAGGCCGTTCCTGTCGCACTCTCGATCGCTTCGGTCTCTGAGGAAGTCACAGTCGAGGCTGAAGCCGACACGTCGATCGCCGCGCAGCTTGCTCCGGTGAAGTCGTTGCTTGACGCCGGATCGGCTCGCACGGAGATCAGCAGCAACTATGTGTCTGAGTACACCTCGCCGGTGACTGACTTTGCTGACATCATCCAGGCCGCCCCTGGCACGGTCAGCTACAACACGAACGGAATCGGTAATGGCCAGGCCAAGATCTACTTCCGCGGCTTCGTCGACGACGATTACACCATGACCTGGGATGGGGTCCCCTTCAACGACTCGAACGATCCCAGCCATCATTCCTGGGCGTATGTTCCCGCCGCAGCTATTGGGTACGTGGATTTTGATCGCAGTCCTGGCACAGCTTCCGATATGGGCCCCTCCAACTTTGGTGGCTCTATCCACTTCTTTTCGCCGAAGCTAAGCGATGAGGCTCATATCCACGGCGTAGTGACCTATGGTTCGTGGAATACGTACCAGGTGCTCGGCGATATCAACTCGGGCAGCTTCTGGAACAAGAAGGCCCACTTCTGGCTGGATGGCGACTATCAGAGTTCAGACGGATATCAGACCTTCTCGCCCAAGCAGGACGTGGCCGTCACCGCCAAGTTTGCCTATAAGTTCAGCGACCGCACCGACCTGAGTGTGATTGGCACAGACATTATCGTAGATGCCTTCAACAACAACGATCCGACGCTCCGCCAGCTCTTCCACCACAGTGACAACTACCTCTACGACAACAACCTGCTGAATACCGACGGCACCTACAACGCGAATTATTGGGCCTTCTCGGTCTATCACGTTCCGAGCTTCTTCGACGTCATCTCCCTCAACCACGACTTCGGCAGGGGCTGGAGGCTCGATAACAAGCTCTACACTTACGGCTACTCCAACCACCAGCACTACCAGAACGCCACTGACAACGATCAAATCACGGATTCGGTGTTGACCAAACCGATTGAAGAAGCAGTTGGCGGCGATGACCAGCCCACGTCTTCAGTGAACTACGACAAAAAGTCAACGGGCGTTGACAAGCTCAACCAGTACGCCCGCGGCGGCGACATCGCGACGGTTAGCTATGCAACGAAGTGGGGCGTCTTCCGCACCGGTGGATGGTACGAGTACACCGACACGCTCCGCTACCAGATCTACACCGACCCGATCACCTGGGTGGATTCGTCCTTTATCAAGAACATCAAGTTCCACGAGCACTACCTCACCACGGCCATTCAGCCCTTTGCCGAGTTCCAGTTGGTTGCCATCCCGCGTTGGACCATCACGGGTGGCCTCAAGGACGCCTACTATTACATGAGCCTTGGGCAGTACGCGGATGGCAAAACGGTGGGACCGCTCACCTGCTCCTCGACTGCAACGACGGCAACCTGCAACGCTACCGTCCACCACTCCCAGGATTACAACTCCATCCTGCCCTCGGTCGAGGCCAACTATCGCATCAGCAGCATCTGGTCCGCCTATGGTCAGTACGGCCGCGGCAGCATTGCTCCCTTCAGCAACGTCTTCGATACCTCTGGCGCCCAGGTTGCCGTAACGCCTCCGCCCACCATCGCCACAACCTATCAGGGCGGTACCGTGGTCAAGTTGAACCGTTTCGCCTTCGACGCGGATGGCTATCACATTCACTTCACCAACACGTACTCGAGCTACACTCCGTCCAGCGGTGCCGACGAAGGCTTCACCTACTACTACGCCAACCCCAACTCCGACACCAACGGCTTTGAAGCCGAGGGCAACTACGCTGTGACCAACAGCTTAAGCTTCAACGCCAACGGCACCTTTGACTCCGCTCTGTACGAAGCGGCTGCCGCCCAGCCTGCCGTCACCGACTCGAATGGCAACATCATTAACCCTGCCACGCCCGCCACTTCGCAGGCCTGGGTTGCCTTGACTCCGCACGACACCGAATCGATGGGTATGACCTATCGGCAGAGACGCGGCCTTGACTTGGGCATCTTCGGCAAGCGCATCGGCACTCGCTGGAACGACATCGGCAACGATCACCAGACGGTTCCTCTGGCCCCGTTCTGGATGAGCAACCTTTTCGTGAACTACAACTTCAAGAGCGACTCGATGTTCGATGGCTCCAAGATCAAGCTCAGCGTCAACAACCTCTTTGACAGCCATGACGTGGTTTTGATCGGCGCGGCGAACGACGGCACAACGCTGACTTCGCCCTACACCACCAACACCTCACTTGAGGTGAAGCAGAACCTTCAGCCCTACACCCCGAGTTGGAATGACACCCTGGAGAAGGCGGCCGGGCGCTCGGTCATGATCACCTTCCAGCTCGGTCTGACCCGCCACAATCACTGATCGCCCCTGTCACGCAATCGTGGCCCAAGACCGAAGGCCTTCAGGCAACCAGTTGCCTGAAGGCCTTTCTCATTTCGGCCGTCGTCCTGACGGAAGCAGACAGCGCCGCGGGCGTCCCGAGAAGCTGAAGGATGTGCGCTGAACTCAGCAGGAACAATGTCGCAAATCTTCCGCGCGGTGGGATCGTCGAAGCATGGCCGCGCAAGATGAAGAATCGGTCACAGAAGCCCGGTTGAGCACTCGTATGCGGCCTGGCGGGGAGGGTCGTTGCGGGGTATAGACTGGGACGGTAAGGGTAAGGGCCATCACGTTCCCAAGAACCGGACTTGTCTGGTTCCCCGTCGTTGCATTTGGGATGTGTGGGAGCTCGATTGGGCCGGGCCACCGGGCGATGAGATGATTGGTCTTGAGGGGTCGAAATGAACCTGCCGAACTCCATCACAATGAGCCGGATCGTAATGATCCCGCTGCTCTTGTGGATACTGTCGACGCATTTTCCCTTGCAGGGGAACGGCGAGCAGGAGATTCTGGCCTCAATCCTATTCATCATGGCATCGATCACGGACGGCCTCGACGGCTATTTGGCGCGCAGCCGCGGCCAGATCACGACCATGGGGATGCTGCTTGATCCGCTTGCCGACAAGATTATGGTGACCGGCGCGCTCATCGCGCTGGTTGCTTATAATCCGCAGGTCGTCAAGGTCTGGATCGCAGTAGTCATTATTGGCCGTGAGTTTCTTATCTCCGGACTGCGGTCGATTGCTTCCTCCGAGGGATTCACGATTCAGGCCAGCGACCTGGGCAAGCTGAAGACCGTCGCGCAGATTGTCTCGGTGGTTGCAGCCATCCTGGCTCACCACTGGGATCATTGGCAGGTGGGTGTGCTGATTATTCCGGTCAAATGGTACGCCGTAGCTGCAATCTACTTTACTGTGCTGGTGTCGACCATTTCCGCGATCGACTATTTCATCGGGTTTTGGAAGCAGATCGATCACGCATCGAAAGATCGCCGCAAAGCTTCAGTGCTGGCGAGCCGCAAGAGTGCAAGCATTCTTTAGCGCTGCCTTCTAAACAAGAGCCCACGCTGGAATCCTGCTTGCGGCTGACCGCCTTAAACACCAACCGGCTCGCCAATGTGAAGCTCGATGTGTACCTGTGGAGGCGACATCAGGGTGTTGTGAATCAGGCATGCATGAACAGAGCGCATCAAGCCTTCTGTCTGTTCCTGTGAGAGAGCGACAGGACATGTGACATGAATGTCGAAGTTGCCGAGCCGGGCCGGCTGCTTTAGTTTTTCGGCGGTCACGCGCACTTCAATGCCGGTCTCAGCCAAATGGCGTGTCTTCAAGTACTGCACTGCATAGAACGCCGCGCAGGAGCCCAAGGACGCCAGCATAAGCTCTGGAGGAGTCATGGCTGTGTCTTCGCCGCCATTTTCTTGAGGTTGATCGCAAAGAATGGTATGAGACCGCGATTGAATACTGAACTTTACCTGACTAAGATGCGAAACTTTCACTTCCATATTCACCCTCTTCTTACAAACGAATAAATACACGAGGGGAAGAGTTCGTTACATCCAAGCGTAGTCCTTTTTTTCAAGCCGCACCAATCGTGCGCATGGTCTTGGCGAATCCGGTTTTCATGGTGCTTGATCAGAAGGAGGTGGGAACTTTGCCTGAAAGATTAAGGATGCAGGCTTATTTTGTTGATTTCAAAATGCTTTAGATTCTTACGAAGACGCGCAGCTCGGATGGATCAGGGCAATCCCGGAACTTCAAACGGAGACGGCAACGGGCTCGGTTGCAGCCGCAGTGACCATTGCACGAATTGAGCTGATCACGAGATCGGGTTCATCGAGATGGATCCAGTGTTCGCTGGCCGGAGCGATCACCTGCTGGACGTTGTCTCCGATGCGGCTCAGAAGCTCCTGCGACAAGGGAGTGGAGATGCCCGGAGTCAGGATGGTGACGGGAATTTCGCGGATGGGCTCGGCCTGGTGCATTTCCCTTACTGTGTCGGGGATTGATTTGATGTGACTGCGCACGCCAGCGTAAAAGCTTGGCCTTGACCAGTGTGCTGCGACCACCGGCCAAACTTCGCGCGGCATCTTGCCCACTTCGTTGGTGATTCGGTCAATCACATGCCTGCCGCCGGCCACAGTTGCGCCATCGAGATTGCCCGAGAGCCTCTTCGAACGCCGAAAGAGCGACGTGACGGCCAACCGTGTGAGACCGCACACGGCGATCGGGTGCGCGTAACGAATCAGGCGGCGGCCGAGATCAATCTGGGACTGCTTGGTTGGATCGAGGGGAGGCCACTCTTCGCAACGCATTGGGTCGACCAGTACAACACCAGAAACGTCCTCCGGGTAGAGGAGAGCAAAGCGGCGCATGACCAATCCGCCAAAGGAGTGACCGACCAGGATGTAAGGAGGCTTGATGGCTGCACGCTCGAGAAGGTTGTGCAGCTCCTGAGCGATATTGGCAGGTGTGCGCGCCGTGAGGCACCGGCTGCTGAATCCGAGCCCGCCACGATCATAGGATGCGGTACCGGTAAAACCTGAAACGGTCTCCTGGATGTGGCGCCAGTTGAGGTTCGTAGCGCCGATTCCGGCCTCAAAGAGCACCGTGGGCCCACCGGATCCCCGTTCGAGGAGATAAAGACGGCATCCCTGTCCGATCGTGACCCAACGGCCGGACCCGGCATACCGCGCACGGTCCCGGTGGCTTCCGATGCATTGGTACAAGAATCCTGCGAGAGCGAGAACGGCGATTGTGGATAGGAGCCAGAAAGCGATGTACATGATCAATCCGAGTTTTCCAAGAGTTGATTTGGAGTGAATTTACGAAGTCCACCCATTAAGAACGCGCTTGCCTCAAGAGGGCCGAGCCGTGTTGTTAAGAATAGGCTCAGTCAATCAGCCACGAGACGTTCGGCGGCAAACGCCCTAACAGGTAAGCCCCGTCAAATCTCCCGTTCCTTTCCGTGTTTTCTCAAGGTATACAGGAAAAACGCGGTCGCGGTCCAGACTTTTTGGCCTTTATGACGGTACTTTCATGAGGACCAACCAGGCTGGTTCCGCGAGGCTAAGACGCAAAAAAGGGCAGCCCGGTTTCGGACTGCCCTTTGGGCACAATCAATGGACTGCGCAGGTGGCGAGAGAAAGGCATACTACAGACTACAAAGAACACCAACCGCAGGACGGGCCATGCCTGCCGTTCTTTGGAGCCCTACGTCAAAATGAACGTTCGCATGCCTTTATAAGGTTTCCGGAAAATGCACCCGGAATTCCGAGGCAACTAGAAACGACCACGCCCGCGTGAACTTCCGCCGCCACCGCCGCCGCTACCCTTGCGTGCCTGGTAGCAGTCACGGCAAAATACTGGCCGATCACCGCGCGGTTCAAATGGAACGGTTGTAGGCTGACCGCAACCCGAACAAATCACAGGTGTTCCCTGTGCCGGAGCCGAACGGTAGCCGGAGCCCCCCTGGTCGTTCTTCTTTGCCTGACGGCAAGTCTTGCAACGCTTCGGGGTCGAATAACCACGTTCCTGAAAGAACGCCTGATCAGCAGCGGTGAAGGTAAAGTCCTGCCCGCAATCGCTGCACGTAAGTGATATATCTCCGGCCATGGGTCTCCTCGTGGAGATTGTACAGCCCAACGTGCTTTTTGCACACAAGGATTCTTTTAAATTGAAAAACTTAGCGGCCGTGCCTTCAAGTTACTTGGTTTGCTTCAACCTACGGCCCAGCGTTGTATAGTTTGGGTGAAAAGCAATGTCGAGATTGCGCAATCCGATCTCCCATCGGCACTCGTTCGAGGATCATGACAGCTCCCAATCCGGAATTCGAAGCGGACTGCATACGCCGCATCCTGGCTGGCGAGAAGCAGTTGTTTCATGACCTCATCCGGCCTTGCGAGCGCTCCATCTACTTTCTCCTGTTCACGCTGCTGCGCAACGAAGCCGAGGCCGAGGATGCGGCCCAGGAGACCACGATCAAGGTCTACCGCAACCTGCACCTGTTTCGAGGTGAGTCGCAATTCCGCACCTGGGTGCTATCGATAGCCCGGAATGAGGGCCTGGGCAGGATCCGGAAGGCCGCATCGCGGCGAGAGGATTCCCTTGAAGAGCTGACCGAAGGCCAGTCCGGGGACTTCACGCCTGTAGTGCTGACCAGTTGGAGCGAGATTCCGGCCGCAGCCCTGGAACGCAAAGAACTTGGGGTTATCCTGCGCAAGGCCGTTGAGGGGCTCCCCGAGATTTACCGTAACGTCGTGATGCTTCGAGACATCGAAGAGATGGACGTGCGAGAAACTGCTGCGGCTCTGGACATCAGCGAAGGAGCGGTAAAAGTTCGCTTGCACCGGGCTCGGGCCCTGTTACAACGGGATCTTGCTCCACGTCTGAAAGGGTTTGCGCCCAAGAAAAGGGGCAAGTTTTTTGGGTGGGGCGCATGAGGGTTGACTGCAAACACGTTTGGGAACACATCTCCGCCTATATCGACGGCGAGGTGGCCGCGGACCTGCGCTCGGAGATTGACCGCCATCTGGAAACCTGCGAGATCTGTTCCGCGGTTCTCGACTCGACCCGGAACGTTGTGGTCCTTATGGCCGACGACCGAGTTTTCGAGCTTCCCACGGGGTACAGCGCCCGCCTGCATGCAAGGCTCGATACGGAAATGGCCCACAAGGATGTCTGAGATCTCTTTTGAGATGACGCTGGCCGCTGCCGTGTTCAGCGAAGGAACTTGGCCACGAGGACGGCGACAATCATGAGCCGAACCAGCCATGCAAAGGCGTAAGAAGCCACAAACAACCCACGCAATTTGATGTAGGCGGCGCTCGTCAGGATAAGCGGTAACGGGCCAATGACCCAAATGGCGGCGGCCAGCTTTATGGCCGAACGGGTTGTATGAATATCCAGCAATGACGCAAGAACGGCAAAGGCCGCACAGCTGAGGAAGGGAAGCGGTGCTATGAGGGCCATCGCCCAATTTCTCGCTGGCGCTCTCCAAACTTCCTGATAGGCGAAGCGCTTATGAAGCCAGTCACCGGCCAGAACATAGTCGCTGATTGTCGAAGCGATGCCGGCAGCAACGGTAACTTCAAGAAGGCGCATCCAGTTCATCTGACGTCAATGCTCCCAGGGAAAAGACTGAGCCATTCTATCGCCTTTAAGGTCAAGACGCAGATTTGCTAGGATGCGATGTGAGTCAGATGCGCCTGTACGGCCGCATGAGCCTGGGCGCGGTGCGACAGGATGATGTGCGTCCAAGTTTCCAAACCGACAAGAAATAGCGTTAAAATGGCGACGGCGACCTGAAGGCGCTGAGAACGCTTTTCTTTGCTGCTTTGCTCGCGGCGGCGCCATTGGGCGGCAGGCTGGGCGCGCAAGTGATGCATCCAGGCCAAAATCAGAAGGTCGGCAATGGCTCCAACGGTTGCAAGGACGAGCATGGGGACCCGGATGGCGTCCTGGTGAAACCAATGGATGGGCGCAGCTACGCTTCCGGCCATGGCAAAGGCCGTCAGCCCGATGGCCAACCGGACTCCGCTGATGGTGAACACCGCGGTGCAGATACTTTGCATCAAAGCCAAAACAAGGCTTGAGGCTGTCAAAAAATTCACACCTTTTTCCTGATCCAATCGGCTCCCCTCAGGCCCCCAACCGCGTCTCAGATTCATCCGGGCAGAATCAGGGTAGCGCAAGCTGGGAAGTGATGCCAATCCGATTTCCTAGCCCTCGCGTTCCCTGTGCAGTGATCGAACCAGGAGGAAAAGACCTCTGTAACCTTTCTTCGTGGTGCTCACTCTGAATGAGCGTGATACAAAAAGCGCGGGTAGCTTTCCCAAACCCGCAATGACCCAACCGGCGGTCCTTATCCGCCCACAACCCCCAAACGAGGTCAAAACAATGATGAAGAACAAGTTCAATGCATTGCTTCTCACGGCGGCTCTCACCGGTCTGGTAGGCGGAACCTCCGTTGCGGCCCACGCGGCCACCCAGGGCACCCAAACCAGCTCCGCCAAGGTCGTCAAGGCCGGTCTGCGTTCTGGTGGTTCGCTGTCTGACGTTGAAAAACACTCCTGTAAAGGCAAGAACAGCTGCAAAGGCAATGGCGGCTGCAAGTCTGGCGACAACGGTTGCTCGGGCAAGAACAGCTGCAAGGGCAAGGGCGGCTGCGCTACCGACGGCTCCAAAATGCCGGACTTCGTCTAGGTCCCTCCTCCACGGGATGGCGCGGCGAGGGAGCTGGAATCCAGCAAACCTCACGCGCCATCGAATCCGATCCCCTGAAAAAAGTCTTTGAAAGATCTTGTCTATGCCCGGAAATCGCTTCAATGCGTTTCAGGATCACGGTGTCGGAATCGGCCTCCGCATTCCGCATTACCAGCACATTTTTTCGCGCAAGCCGGTAGTGGACTGGTTCGAGATCATCAGTGAGAACTTCATGATCGATGCGGGCAGGCCGCTGGCCATGCTCGACCGTATCCTGGAGCAATATCGCGTGGTGCAGCACGGCGTGTCGATGTACTTTGGCTCCGTGACCGCTCCCGATCCGGAACACTTGCGCAGGCTGAAGCAGCTCGTGAAACGAACAGGAACTCCATGGTTGAGCGACCATCTGTGCTGGGGCTCGGTCGATGGGACCTACACGCACGACCTTTTGCCGCTCCCATACACATGGGAGGCCGTGGAGCGCACCGTTGAGCGGGTGCGCATGGTTCAGGATTTTGTTGAGATTCCCGTAGCTGTCGAAAATGTGTCGAGCTATGCAGCCTTCACTGGCTCCGAGATGACCGAATGGGAGTTTCTGAACGAAGTGGTGGAACGCGCCGACTGCGGGATCCTGCTGGACGTGAACAATATTTATGTTTCATCGATGAATCACGAGTTCGATCCGATGGAATACGTGAATGCGGTCCAGGCGCATCGAGTGGCACAGATTCACATTGCGGGCCACTCGAAATATGAAAAGTACATTCTCGACACGCATGACCACCCGGTGATCGATCCGGTATGGCAGCTCTATGCTCGTGCGATTGAGCGTTGCGGACCGATGCCAACATTGTTGGAGTGGGATGACCATATCCCGACCTTCGATGAGGTTCACGCGGAGGCGAAGAAGGCGGAGAAGTATCTGCATCGTCACTCGGGCGAGCTGACAGGAGCTGCACGATGAACCTCGAGGAATTGCAGCGGACTATGGCCGCGGCTGTGATGCTTCCGTTGACCGCCGACGAGCAGATGCGCGAAACCGCCGGCGACGGACGCGCGATGGCAGAGGTTGCACAGTCGTTCATTGCTCCGAACAGCAGGCTTTCCGCATTCGAGCGTCTGGAGATTTATAACCGCCAGTACTGGTTTCGCGTTATGGGAGCCCTCCAGGAAGATTTCCCCGCGCTGCGCGCAGTGGTGGGTGCGCGGGCATTTGAGGCCCTGTCGATTGCCTACCTCAGCGCGCATCCGAGCAGCTCATTCACGATGCGTAATCTTGGATCGAAGCTGACGGATTGGCTGGCTGGACATCGGGACTTCGCGGGCCGGCGTCACGGATTGGCGCTCGATGTTACGCGTATTGAATGGGCATTTGTTGAAGCGTTCGACGGCGCAGAGCGTGTGCCGCTGACTCTGGACCAGATTGCAACGCTCGATGGTGATTCGCGTCTTGGTCTGCAGCCGCACTTGCGACTGATTGTCCTTGAATATCCCGCAGACGACTTGGTGCTTGCCTTGCACGATCGTGAAAAACAACAAACGAGCGAAGCCGGAGTGAAGCGCGAGGAAGGGCAGGAAGCACCAGTAAAGCTGCCGAAGTTGCGCCGGCGTGCAACCTGGATCGCCGCCCATCGGGTTGACCTTGCAGTGTTCTACCGCAGACTCGAGCGCGAAGAGTTTCAAACGCTCACTGCAATCCGCAACGGAGCGTGCCTGGCCGACGCGATTGGCGAGGGCTTTCTTGAATCGAGGATACCGGAGGTGCGCCGCGCACAACGGATCAGGGAGTGGTTCGCTACCTGGGGAGAACTGGGATGGATTTGCGCTCCGGAACTTGAATCGCTGGTTGAAGAAAGCAGATGAAACCTATGCGAAGAATTGTTGATTTGTTAACGGTTGCCTACGGGCGGTTCGCTTCGATTGCGGGCGGCCTGCAAAGCCCTTTGTTGCTCGCCATTCGCCTCTACTGGGGTTGGCAGTTCGCTCAGGATGGGTGGGGAAAACTCACGCATCTTGACCGGGTGGCCCAGTTTTTCGCGAGCCTCAATCTGCCTGCGCCCGGAGCTACCGCACTGGTTGTTGCGTCGATCGAATTCGGCGGTGGACTATTGTTCGCCTTCGGCATCGGCTCGCGGTTGGTTTCGCTGGTTCTTTTTGTGAATATGACGGTGGCCTATCTGAGCGTGCCAGATGACCGCATCAACTTTTCTCACATTCTTTCCAATCCCGGCGATTTTTATGGCGCGACTCCGTACACCTACTGGTTCGCGGCGCTGCTGATTCTAATTCTGGGACCGGGCCTATTTGCTGTGGATACGTTGTTGCGCCGTAGATTTGCGCCTGGCAATCAACTCTGATCGAGCATTGGCGGCAAGAAAAGGCCGGGGCAATTGCCCCGGCCTTTGCAGTTTTTGCATCAGGATCAGAAGGAGAACGCGGCCTGAAGGAAGACGCGGCGCGCCGCTGAACCAGTGGGAGACGCGAAGATGCCGCCGGCAAGACTTGTCGACTTGTCGAAGCGGCTGCCGGGCCCATATTGGGCAGTTGCACCGGATCCGGAAATCAGCGCTGGGACGATGCTTCCAGTGGGTGTTCCATAGTCAATATCGTTGAAGAGGTTCAGGGCCTGTGCGCTGAAGGTGAGAGAGTACTTGTGGCCCGTGTTGGACATGCCGCCGCCCCTTCCACCACCGGGGCCTCCACCAAAGCCACCACCGCCCCCGCGGCCGCCACCACCACCGGGACCACCAAAGCCACCAAATCCGCCGGGGCCTCCGGGACCTCCGCCAGGCCCACTGGCTCCGGCAGGCCGAGCAACTTTCGGTCCAATGCCCCACGACCGGCTGATGCGCAGGTTGACGGCAACGGACGATGGGGCAAACCCATCGTTGACCTGAAGCAGAGATTCGCCCGGCTGCGGAACGGTGTCAAGGCAGCCAAAGGAAGTTTGCACATATTGTGCCGACCCAGTGCAGGCAGACGAACTGGAGGCGATCGATGGGCGGTCGTTGAAGAAGTTGTCCCCGGTAAGGTCTGTGTCGGTGGTGATGTTAAACCGGCGACCAGCCTGCGCAATAAGGAAAGGGTTGTACGTAATACCCCACTTGCCAGTGTAGTTGCCCATCATAAAAACCATGTTGCGGCGGATAAACGCGGTCGGTCCATAGTCCTGGAGCAGGTTGTACGAATTGGAGGCCGTGCCGGTGTCGCCATTTCCCGAGTTGAAGGTGTAGAAGCCCATCGCGCTCAAATTGGGAGTGAAGCGGGCGTTTAGATTCAAGATCAACTGGTTCTGTTTGAAGATGCCCTCGGGGTACAGCTCACGCACGATGCCAAGCGCCGGGTTGGGCCGCGTGCCAGTCAGGGTTGTGCTTCCATACGCGAAAGTGCCTGGCAGATATGCGTTGGCATTGCGTGTATCCATTTGATGGACGCCGTAGCTGTGCAGAAAGGTGAGCGTCAGCGTTGCAACCTTGGTTAGCTGGCGCTCCAGGCTGGCTCCGAACTGCTCGTTGTAGGGAGAGTGATAGCCGGGCTTGAGCTCGTAAATCTCTGACGTAGCCGCGCCCCCTGCATTGCAGTTGGAGCCGGGCGTGGCCAGCGCGGTGCTCAAGCTGGTTGCGCTGTAGCATGTGGGATTGGTCACAGTGATTTGCTGCTGGCTCTTGGGACCGCCGTTGTCCTGCTCGAGGTTCATCAGGCTTCCCACTTGAAAACGATCGTAGAAGAACCCAAATCCGCCACGGATGACTGTCTTGGCGACCTTGCCTTTCTTGTGACCATCAACCGCGTAGGCAAAGGCAAAGCGAGGACCCCAGTCGCTGTGATCCGCAATGTGATTTTGCGACTCCCAGCGCAGTCCGCCGGACAGAGTGAGGAACGGGTTGGCCTTCCAGTCGTCCTGGAAAAATAAGGCCGCATCAAATACGTTTGCCAGATATTTCTGACCGCCCGTCGTATAGTTCAGCCTATTTGGAGTGCATGCTCCTGGAGCGGGGCATGCAGCGGCAATCTGAGCTACGGTTTCTCCCTGCGCGAGTCCGTTTAACGTGTCCACGTAGGCATTCAGCGATGGGAAGCTGAAGCTGCCGTTGAAGCTTCCGCTGGAAGTACTGGCATCGCGATTGTCGCGCATCCATAATCCCGCTTTGATGGCCTGCGCGCCGGCAGATATCGTGGTCACATTTTGCAATTCAAGATGTGTGGAGTGGTCGTTCGAGAACTGGCTGCTATTTGCGCCGCCTGAAAAGTACCCGCCCACGCCGACCGAGGGCGCTGTGCTCAGAGACGAGTTCAGGGTTGGAGCAAACCGATATTGAAAGCGCGTCTCATTCACGATGTGCTCGTTGATGATCTGCGAGTCGCTGATTTGCAGCGACTGCTCCGTGCTTGAGGAGCCTGTCGCCGTGGTTGGCAGCGCGGTGTTGCCCACAATGTTGCTCTGGCTGCTGTGTTCCAGCTGGTAGCGCACTGTCAGTGTGTTGGACTGGCCCAGTTGCAGATCAAGGCGAGGCGAAACCTCGATCCTGCTTGATGGTGTGTAAACCGCGCCGGTAGTCGGAATGATGTTGCCGCTTGAATCTGTGGGAATGGAGTAGAGCCCTGTGGTTGAGTCGAAGGTTGGAATATCGACGGTGTAGATGCTGGCGTCAGGGTTGTCTCTACCTTCAACGCTGAGGAAGAACGATGCCTTTTTGTTGATCGATCCGCTGATGGTTCCGTTGTACTGTAGGCTATGGTAGGACGGCGGTGGGGCAAACGGATTCTGGGTGTTGAATGAACTGTCGTTGCCCTGCAGGAAGCCGCGCCCATGGAGTACGTCCGTTCCAGGTTTGGTAAGGATCTCAATTCGGCCATAACCGATGCGGTCGAATTCAGCAGAAAACGGATTCTGGTTGATGCGAATCTCGCGAATCGCCGACTTTGGCGGCAAAGTTCCGCCGGTGAAGCCATCGATGTAGATCTGGCCTCCGTTCGGGCCGGCAGAAGGTCCTGCGAGTGCGGTCAACTCGTTTGACAACTCGTCAGGATCGTCCGAGAGCGCATCGAGATCCTTGCCCTTGAGCACAATCGCGCTGGCATTGCTTCCGGCATCCGTGCTGACTTCGGGCGCGCCTTCCTCATCGGTGACGGTAACACTTTGTTCGTTCGCCTCAATCGCCATGGAGACTTCTACGCGCTTGGTCTGGCCCGCTGCCAGTTGGAGAGTCGTCGAAGTGAAGGGGGCAAAACCTTCAACCGTGGCCTGGACGATGTAGCCACCGGGAGCGAGGCCAGTGACGGAATAGCTTCCCGACGCATCCGACGTGGTGGATTTGACGGCCACGCCGAGCGCGTTGGTGATCGTGACTGTTGCACCGGGGATCAAAGCGCCCGTCGGATCGGCGATGTGGCCGTGGATTGCAGAGACTGCTGCCGGAGTTGCAGCTGGCGCGGCCGGCGTTTGAGCCTGTGCGGCTACAATACTCGCCACGCCAATCGTTGCGGCAATTAGAAGATGAATAAAGCAGTGCAATTTTGAATACACGAATTCCTCGCTGTTTTTATGAGTGAAGACGATCGAGTCTACTGGCCGGCATCGGGCGCGCCGGAGTTCAAACTCCAGTTAAGAAGGTTCTGGCTTGCCGCCGGTGCTTGAAGCAGGGGCTCTACCCCCGACACGAGTGTGATCGCTGTGTCGCCGGTTGAATCTTCGGTGGCCACCACCATGACGGCCTGGCCTTTCTTTAGATCGGCAAGCTGGATTGCCGGCGCGCGGCTCAACAACTGCTGCGCGTCAAATCCCCCTCCGCCCATCCCGGCGCGTTGCCCACCACCAGGAGGGCCACCATTCGGCGGAGCACCCGCAGGCGGCGCTTGTCCCCGTCCTGGACCACCATTCCCGTTCAACACGGCCGCAAGGATTGTTGCCATGCGTTCAGGCAACTGGCGCAGCTGCGTATCGGGCGCCACGCGAATTGAAACCTGCTTCTTCGAAGTCAGGTCCTTGACTACGAGTGTCGAACCTGCAGCATCGGTCGAGGTGATGGTTCCCGAGATATTTCGAAAACTTCCTGAGACCGCTTCTTCCGCGTTCATCGACGTTCCGGCCGCGTCCTTCGGCCCACGCGCGCGTAATTGGTCGCCAGCATGAATCGCGTCAATGGGCGCAACCTGCGCCAGATCGTAGCGGACTGACGCGGGTGCGTAGCGCTTGAGTATGGTCGATTTGTCGGTATGGATCGAGATGATCCGGGCAGTCGCGCCAACTCCGGTGGTCAAGACGATGACGCCCGATGCAGCGTCAACGCTCTTCACAAGTCCACCGACCCCGTGCTGCTGCCAGTCTTCCCGCTCCTGCGCTTGCTTTTTGGCAAGGTCTGCCTGCTTGAGCGTAATAATTTGCAGAGCCACGGACGATCCCGCGGGAGCGTTTGGATCAAGCCGTACCAGCACGCGATCACCGGTCGCGAGGCTGTTGAAGACAACGGTTTGAGCCGCACTCAGATCCTTGGCTCCCGGCTCAACCTGCTTGAGAATGGCGGTCTCAGGAACATCCACCTGGTGGACCTCGCCGGCGTCTGTCTTTACCGTCAAAGTAGTTCCGTTGACGGCTGTGATGGTGCCAAGAAATCGCGAGGCTGCCTGTTGCGCCCCGGCCAACATCGCTGTGCTGAAAATCGCGGCGATCATCAGGGCCGGAACGCGCACTTTCATCTTGCTCTTCATAAATCATTTCTCCACAATGCAGATCGTTTTGCCGGGATCGGGAAGGACTTCTCTTCTATTCCGGTAGACGAATCAAGGTCGGAAAAGGTTGAGAAAAGGTCCCATACGGTGATGAGGCCGAGATGAGACGCGACTAGGAGGGGATAAGAAGTTGTTTATCTTAAGGTTATAGGCCGTCGAAGCTCAATGAAAATCTAGATTTCGAAGGGGCACTTTGGGAGGCAGAAGTTGTTGACCTTGCCCTCTCTTTTGAGGGGAGAAATGGCCTGTCTTCTTCGACTATCGGTCGACCGCAGAATTCGGGGCAAGCTCGGCAGTTTCAAGAAATGCATAGCTGCCAGAGGGCGCTGGAATGACATGGGTGAGCCGGCGATTGTGCACGACGATCGTATTGAGGTACCAAAGATTGAATGCGGGCAGATCGCGGGCCAGAATCTGCTGTGCCTCGACGTAATCGGCACGCCGCCTGGAGAGGTCAGTGTTTTCAGTTGCGTCCGCCAGCAAAGAATCGAGTTGGGCGCTTGAGTAGTGGCTGCGATTGGCGCCCTTTGGAGAGAAGTTGGCCTTCAGGAAAGCATAGCTGAAGATGTCTGGCTGTTCGTTTCCTCCAATCCAGCGCAACGAATACATTTGAAACGCGCCGCGTGTCACGTCTGAGTAGAAGGTTGCGAATTCATTGCTGCGCAAATCGAGAGCAATGCCGACCTGTGCCAATTGCTGTTGCAGGACAGCGGCCAGTAGACGGGTTCCTTCATCGGTGCTGGTCTTCATCGTAAGGTGAAAACGAATTCCGTTGCTGCCGCGGGGATGGCCGGAGGCATCGAGCAATTGCTCCGCGCGTGCCGGGTCATAGTCGTACCTGGGCACATCGCCTGACCATGCCCAGTGGCTTTGAGGTAGCAAACTGACTGATGGCTGCGCATGACCTCTGATCAATGATTTGATGATGAGATCGCGGTTGATGGCGCAGGCAATGGCCTGACGCACACGGACATCTGCGAGCAGAGGGTCGCGCAAATTGAAGGCAATGTATTGAACCTCAGTGCCGCTCGTTTCCTCGATTTTGAGGTCAGGCCGCGTGGCGAGTGTTGCCAGCGTATCGGTGGGCAGGGAATTGACGGCCACATCGCCGGAGCCCTTTTCAAGCTCAAGCGACGCCGTGATGGCGTCAGGAACTATGGCGAAGCGCACGCGCTCGAGCTTGGGCACAACCGACCAACTTGATGGGTTGCGCTCCACCACGACGTCCTGATCGATCTGCTGCGAGACAAACCGAAATGGCCCGGTGCCCACCGGATTCTTCCAGAATTCACGTCCACTTCCGGCGGGAACAATTCCAATAGCGCCCGTGGAGAGATTGCGAAGCAGGAAATTGTCAGGATGCTTGAGATGAAATGCGACCGTGTGCGGATCCAGGGCTTCAACAGACGCGACCGAGGCGTAGGCGGCTGTCTTGGGCGAGACGACCACGCCCTTCAAGATCGAGTCCAAGGTCCAAACAACATCATTAGCGGTGAACGGACGCCCATCGTGGAACTGCACTCCGTTGCGCAGGTGAAAGATGAGGGTGAGCGGATTGATCTGTCCCCAACTGACAGCCAAAGCGGGAGTGAATTGGAAGGTGGCATCATGATCGACCAGCCCATCGAAGAGAAGCGCATCAATTCGCTCGGACTGTGCATCTGTTCCGACGCGCGGATCGAGATTTGCCGGGCTGCTCTCGATTAGGAAGACGACTGTTTGCGGATCGCGCGAAGAGGAATGGCAACCGGCCAAGGCCAGCAATGCGACCAGAAGGAGGGTCCTACGCATAGGTCACCTGGCCGAGAATCATGGGCCGTTTGGCCCCCGTAGCCGAGGGGAGATTGCCCGGCAAATGATGCCATGTTTGCCAGGCCAGCAGCGCAAAAGCAGCCGCCTCCTTCGCTTCCGCAGGCAGGCCGAAGTTCTCGCTCGCGGCCACTTTGCATCCCAGTTGTTCGAGCCGCTCCGCCAGCATTTCCATCAAAGTCGCGTTCTTTGCGCCTCCTCCGGAGACAATGTAGTCGACGGCGCGGCCTGTCATTTGCGGCATGGCGTAACGCTCATAGCTTTGTGCGATGGTCGCGGCCGTGAGGACTGTGGCTGTGGCGATCGCGTCGGCGGGTTTGCGGCTATGGCGCCTGCAAGTTGCAAGAAATTCAGTTGCAAACTCCTTGCCAAACTGTTCGCGACCCGCGGTGCGCGGTGGCTGCAACCGGAAGTACGGGTTTTTCAATGCGGTGGCGAGAACAGGAGCGATCACCGTACCGCTTTTTGCAATTGCTCCGTTGCGGTCAAATGGTTTTCCAAACAACTGCTGGGCCAACGCATCGACCACCATGTTGCCGGGGCCGGTATCGAACGCGATCACTTGCTCTGCCGTTGCTGCGGCGGGAATGGCGGTCAAATTAGCGATGCCGCCGATGTTCTGCAATACGCGTCCAAGCAACGCGTCGGCAAACAGAACGTAGTCGAGCAGTGAAACCAGCGGCGCTCCCTGTCCGCCTGCGGCCATATCAGCCGGGCGGAAGTTAGAGACCACCGGCACTCCGAGCTTAGAGGAGATGAGCGCTGGCTCTCCTGCCTGCCATGTACACGCAAAGCGTCTCCCTGCGTACGCAGCCGGATGCGCCTGGTGAAAGAGCGTCTGTCCGTGGCAGCCTATCAGATCAAGTCCTGCCGGGCCCAGGTTCACTTTTTGGCTTTTGATGGTTGATTCAACCGCTTGTGCATACGCCATGCCGAGCCGCCAATTGAGTCGCGCCAACTCCGCGGTCGACGTCGACCTTGCATTCATGGCCGCCAGCACTGCCTTGCGGAGCGCAGCCGGGAAGGCAAAGCCCTGGTGGGCCACCAGAGTCAGTTTCGGCTTCGCTCGTCCGGCCGCGCCTTTTCCTGCGACGATGCGGACCAATGCAACGTCAATTCCATCGGCGGACGTCCCGCTCATGACTCCGGCAACTGTCATCTCTTTCATGCCAGTTGCGCCTCCTGCGTGGGTTGACACTTTGCGATGGTTCCACCAAAACGCAGAATCTTCGCTCGAAGTGCTTCAAACAGGCGCGTTGAAAGTTGTGGAGAGATCGGCGAGGAAAACAATTTGGCTCGCAGGCGGGCGTTTCGTTTTGCACGCGCCAGGAGCAATGCGGCAAAGCCCGTCGACTTTTCTGCCTCAGAGACCAACGCTTCGTACGCCCGCAGAATCAATTCCGGGCTATGGCAGATTTCCATCAGGTCCATTCCGGCGCGCACGGCGGAAACGACCGCCTCTTCGATGGGCATGAATTTGAGAATTCCGCCCATTTCCAGATCGTCAGAGAAGATGATGCCTTTGTATCCGATCCGTTTGCGGAGCACCGTGGTCATCCAATATTGGGAGACGCTTGCGGGAAGAGATTTTCCCAAGGTCGCTGGGTAAGCTGCATGGTTCGCCATCACCATCGGCAACTTGTCGCGCAGATTGCGGTAGGGAGCAAGATCCTCACGCCAGATTTCATCGCTGTTGCGCAGGATTGCCGGCGTCTCCAAGTGAGAATCGCGCGTGCCTCCACCGAGACCGGGGAAATGCTTCGCACAGCCGATTACACCGTTCGACGCCAGTCCGGCAAGGAATCCCTCTGCATAGTCCGTGACCCCTTCGGCGGAGGGCGCAGCCGCTCTCGTTCCCATGACACTGGCAGAGTCCGGCAGCCCAAGGTCGAGCACGGGAGCGAGAGTGGTATTGAATCCGAAGGTCTTCACGGCCTGGGCAACCAGAGCGCCATGTTGGGTGGCATAGAAATTTTGGATACCGTGTGCCTTACTGAGCCTGTCGCATCGGGCCACGGACTGCGCTGAAGGCATGGGCGCAAGCGCGTCGCGCAGCCGGTCAACCGATCCACCTTCCAGATCTACGCAGCGAAGTGCGTTCGGAGTGATGATTCCGGTTGCATCGCTCAGCAACGCTCTCGTCTGCCGCGCATCAGAGATGTTGCGCTTGAACAGAATGATTCCAGCGGGCCGCACCAGCTTGAGCCAGGCGCGCTCGAGGCCCGTCAGTTCGGTCCCGCCAAGACCGACCACCAGCAATTCACCTGCGGCCCGGCGCAAACTTGTCATTGTGTCCTCGTTCTGGACTGTCGCAGCTATGCGCTGTTTCAGTCTCTGCCTTCTTTCAATTCCTGCTGCAATTCCTCAAGCAGGTTGAGCGCCTGCAACGGCGTAAGCGCATTCACCTCGACAGATTCAATCCGATCCACAATCCGCTGCGACAACGGCGTAAAAATTGTGAGTTGCATTGGTTCGGCGGCTGTTTCTACCTGTACACTTTGACGCTCCTGCTTCTCATGCTGCTTTAAAACATGCTTGGCGCGCTCAATGACCACAGCAGGCAGGCCCGCCAGCCGCGCCACCTCAATGCCATAGCTTTTGCTGGCCGCGCCCGGCTCAATATTGTGCAGGAACACGATGCCGCCCGCTGCCTCTTTTACGGCCACCCGCAGATTCCTCACGCGCGGGAGTTTTTCAGCGAGCATGGTCAACTCGTGATAGTGCGTTGCAAACAGCGTGCGCGCACCCGTCTCCGCGTGCAAAAACTCTACCGTGGCCCAAGCGAGACTGAGCCCGTCGAAGGTCGCGGTTCCTCGGCCCATTTCATCCAGCAGAATCAAGGACCGTCTGGTTGCGGTATTCAGGATGGTTGCGGTCTCTGTCATCTCCACCATAAACGTGGAGCGGCCTCTGGCCACGTTGTCGCTTGCGCCAATGCGCGTATAGATTCGATCGACCAAGCCGAAGCTCAAGCTCTCGGCGGGAACAAAACTGCCCATCTGTGCCATCAGCACGAGCATCGCGGTTTGGCGCAGATAGGTGCTTTTTCCGCCCATGTTCGGGCCGGTGATCAAGAGCAGGCTGGGTCCGTTGTCGGCGGCATTCAAATAGATGTCGTTTGCAATGAACCGGCCTTCGCGTGTGTCCTCCATCCATTGCTCGATGACCGGATGGCGGCCTGCAACGGCTTCAATCACCGGTTGATCGGAGATGCGGGGTCTGACATACTTGCGTCCCGCCGCGAGATGGGCAAAGTTTATGAGCAGGTCTGCTTCAGCCACCATCGCAGACGAGCGCCGGATGCGGCCCGCTGCGGCCAGCACGGCAGTCCGCAAGGCTGCGAATTCGCGTTTCTCGATCTCGATGCAGCGATCGTGTGCGGTGAGAATCTTGCGCTCGTACTCTTTTAATTCAGGTGTCGTAAACCGTTCGGCGTTGACCAGTGTTTGCTTGCGCTCATAATCGGCGGGCGCCATGGCAAGATTTGCCTTGGTGATCTCGATGTAGTAGCCAAACACCGAGTTGTAACGCACCTTGAGTGAGCCGATACCGGTCCGCTGCCGTTCACGTTCCTCGATGGCTGCAATCGCCTGCCGTCCCGTTGTGGAGATTCCGCGGAGTTCATCCAACTCCGTATCCACGGCTGCGGCAATCGCTCCGCCATCAGCGAGCGTCAAAGGTGGTTCTTCGACGAGGGTCCTTTCGATCTGCGCGGTTATGTCTTCGAGCGTGTCCATGGCTGCGCTCAGACGCCGCCATCCAGCCGCATTCATCGCATCGAGAGCAATCTTGAGGCCGGGGAGCCTTCGCAGACTTGCCGCGAGCGCTCTCACATCGCGCGGACCCGCTGAGTCAAGGCTGAGCCTGGCGAGCAGACGCTCAAGGTCAAGGATGCCGCCAAACGCGCGCCGCATCTCCTCGCGCTTGAGCAGTTCAGCATGACCCTCGCTCACTGCCTCATAGCGAGCCTCCAGCGTTTCGGCATCAATCAACGGTCGCAGGATGGTTGCTCGCAAAAGCCTTTTGCCCATGGGCGTCTGGCACTCGTCCAGCGTGTGAAACAGGGTAGCCCGGTTATCCTGGCCGACAAAGAGTGGCTCGACAAGTTCGAGATTGCGCACCGTCACCTGGTCGAGTTCGAGCGTCGTTGAGTGCTCTTCAAAGCGCAGCGAATCGACGTGCAAAGCTTCATTCTTCTGGGTGGTTCGCACGTAGTGGAGCACAGCGCCCGCAGCAATCCCGGCGGCCTCGTGTCCTACAAGGCCGTACCCTTCAAGCGAACGGACTCCCAATTGGCGCTCGACCAGCGGGAGGGCAAAATCGGCCGTCCACACCCAATCCTCCACGCGGGTCCGTGCGGGGATTCTTTCAAGCTGGGAAGGCAGATGGGCGCTTGCAGGCAAAATCACTTCGCTTGCGCCGGACATGAGGATAGCGTCGACGGCCAAAGCGAGTGAATTGGCGCCCTGAAACTCCGCGGTTCGAAATTCGCCTGTGGACACGTCAAGCAGAGCAACTGCGAAGCGTGCGCCTTGATGAGCGCCGCCCGCTCTGGATGATGGATACGGTTCTGCTCCGTTGCTGCTTGAGGGGCGGGAATCCGCAGTTGGTCGAAGAGGCTGGAAGTCGGCGTTGTTCTGCTTGGGGCCAGGGTTGCTTCTGCCTGTGAAACCGCCTGCCTCAAACAGGGCGGCGAGAAAGTTGTTCTGCTCCTGCCCAAGGGAGTTGTCGAGAGCTGTACCCGGCGAAAGTACCCGGGTCACCTCGCGGCGAACAATCTTCTTGGTGAGCTTAGGGTCTTCCATCTGGTCGCAGATGGCGATGCGGTAGCCCTTGCGGAGCAGTCGCGCCAGATAACCCTCGACCGCGTGGTAGGGAACCCCGCACATGGGCTGATTCCGCTCCCGATCGCGCGCCGTGAGGGTCAACTGCAACTCCCGGCTCACGACAACTGCGTCGTCATAAAAAAGCTCGTAGAAATCGCCCATCCTGAAGAACAGCAGCGCATCGGGATTCTCGCGCTTGGCGGCCGTCCACTGACGCATGAAAGGGGTCAGTTCCGCTGGATTCGTATCCAAAGGCGGTGCCGATTGAGCAGCGGATTGAGTGTCTTCCCGGATCATGCTGCCTTCCAGATTATCGTGATAGGACGATGCAGTTTCTGGTTATGCTGGCTGGCTTGTGCGAATCTGCTCCTAATTAGATTTTTTGCAGGGAAATACCCGTTCCGGGAGTTTTGGTGACTCCAAATGCACCGGTTTTGGCTTTTTCAGGCTCGACGTGCATGTACACGCAGGAGTACGTTTGGCGGGCAAAGGTTTTACTCTGGATTGAGCAGGTTGCCGTTGGACCTTCTGGCTGTTGGGATCTGGATCAAAGCACCCTGTTTGGTGATTTGGATCACAGTATACTGACCCCTGACGCATTAAGGTGAAGAGCGACATGTACCTTCTCTGGCTACGAGTTGCGGCAATTCTTTATGCAACGGCATGCGTTACCGTCTTCCCCGGCGTGCTTTATGGCATCGTTCGCTGGAGGAAGACCTGTGTCCACCTGGGGGGCATGGCGTACTTCTTCCACTTTGTCTCGGTGGTGGAGATGCTGGTCCAGGCGCACCACTGGATGCCTGTGTCTGTTCAGGAGATCGAGTCTCTGCTCGGCTTCGCGGTTGCAACACTGTTCTTTCTGGTGTGGTGGCTCTATGACGCTATCTCCCTTGGTATCTTCGCCTTGCCAGCGACCTTCTTCCTGGTGTTTATTCCCGCGCTGGGGCCGGATCGCTACACATTCCAATCGTCGGGAGTGCGGACGAGCTGGTTGGTGGCACATATTGCCGCCCTGCTGGTTGCCTATGCGGCTCTTTGTTTCAGCTTGCTTGCATCGATGCTCTACCTGGTGCAGGAACGGCGGATCAAGAGCAAGCCCCGGCCAGGTAGATCGTCCTGGGCGCCGCTGGATTGGCTTCCACCGCTTGATACTTTGGAGCGGATTTCGCACGCGACGCTGGAGTTCGGATTTCCCTGCATGACGGTTGGTCTTGTCATCGGCTCAGTCCTTGCGCAGGAGACAGCGCTTGGCGCAGCCTATTTCGCTGATCCTAAAGTGATTGCATCGTTTATCAGTTGGGTTGTCTATGTGATGCTTCTCCTGGTGCGCCGCAGCGCAGGCTTGCGTGGCCGCAAAGCGGCCTATCTCTCAGGCGCGGTTCTGATTGTGGTGATGGCGGTCTGGGCCGCCAACCTGTTCAGTCGCGTTCACAGGTTCGGTCCACAATGACACTGGCGCTCATCGGGGTGAATCACAAGACTGCGCCGATCGAACTGCGCGAGCGGATTGCGATTTCACGCGAGGACCTGCCGGATACGACGCGGGCTCTGGCTGCCATGCCCGGCGTGAGCGAGTGCATGATTGTGTCCACGTGCAATCGCGTGGAATTGCTCGCTGCGGTAGACTCGCCAACTACATCGCTGACTGGTTTTCTCGAAAGCCAGTTCGGAATTGAAGCAGCGCAGATTGAACCACACATTTATGAGTATCGCGACACGGAGGCAGTCAACCACCTGTTCCGGATGGCGGCCAGTCTCGATTCCATGGTGGTGGGCGAGCCTCAGATTCTGGGCCAGGTAAAGGAAGCATTTGCCGTTGCCAAGGCGTCGGGCACGGTCGCGGGCCAGTTGGAACATCTTTTGCAGAGTGCATTCGCGGCGGCCAAGAAAGCCCGATCAGAGACCGGGATTGGCTCGAACTCGGTTTCAATCGCTTCAGTCGCCGTGGATCTGGCACGGAAGATCTTCGGATCCCTGCAGGGGAAAACAGTCTTCCTTGTTGGTGCGGGAAAGATGAGCGAGCTTGCGGCGCGGCACCTGGTGCAGCAAGGAGCGGACGCAATCCTGGTAACGAACCGTACGCACGAACGGGCACGCCGCATGGCTGAGGAATTCCAAGGCGCGGTAGTGCCGCAGGTCGTTCCGTTCGAGAAACTCTATGAGACAGCCAGCACTGCTGACATTGTGATCAGTTCCACTGGCGCCCCGCATCACATCTTCCGTCCGGAGCATGGACAGGCTTTTCTGCATCGCCGGCGCAACCGGCCGATGTTCTTCATCGATATCGCAGTGCCGAGAGACGTTGATCCGGCCATGAACAAACTGGACGGGATGTTCGTTTATGACATCGATGATCTGCAACAGGTGGCCGCAGCTCACATGGAGGAGCGCAGCCGGCAAGCCATGGACGCCGAGACGCTGATTGCCGTTGAGGTGGAACGCTTCCAGCAACGGCAGCGGACCGTGAACCTGGCGCCCGCGATCGTGGCACTTCAACGGAAGGCCGAGGAGATCAGACAAGGCGAACTGCATCGGATCCACGCACGGCTGGGCACCCTGACACCGGAACAGGCCGCAGCCGTGGAAGCATTGACGCGAGGGCTGATGAACAAGTTTCTTCATCCGCCGATGCAGGCAATCAAGCAAGCTGCGCGCGAAGGTGATTCGGCCCGGTTGGACGCGCTTTGCGAGGCGTGGTCAGTATCCGTGGAGGGTGCCGCTGAAGCAGATCGGCAAACATCGCAGGCGGCGGAAAAGGCGAAGCAGAGTGGGACTGAGAAGCCCAGCGAGACAAAAGCAAGCCAGCCGAGCGTGGAGGTTCGCCGATGAATCTGCGCATCGGAAGTCGCGGCTCTCAGCTTGCTCTGTGGCAGGCCAACCATATCGCTGGTCTGCTGCGGATCCAGGGACACGATGTTGAGATCGAAATTATCAAGACAACCGGAGACCGCCTGCAGGAAGTAACGTTTGCTCAGGTGGGATCGAAGGGAATGTTCACCAAAGAAATCGAGGAAGCGTTGGCCGAGGCGCGTGTGGACTTGGCCGTGCATTCACTGAAAGATCTGCCTACTGAGTTGCCTGAACCTTTTGTGTTGGCCGCCACTCCGCCGCGTGTCGATGCGAGAGATGCATTTGTCTCGGTGAACTTTGCGAGTCTGGCGGAGTTGCCGCAGGGTGCGAAAGTGGGAACCAGCAGCCAAAGGCGGCGAGCGCAGTTGAAGGCGCTACGCCCAGACATCGACGCGCTCGAGTTTCGGGGGAATGTGGATACGCGCCTGCGCAAGCTTGCTGAGGGGCAGGTAGATGCAATTCTGCTGGCTAGCGCGGGGCTTGAGAGGCTGGGCAAAACGGATTGGTTGCGGGAGAGGCTTGACCCGAAGGAGTTTTGTCCGGCGGCGGGGCAGGGGGCGCTGGGAATTGAAATCCGCAAGGGTGACGAGATGATCATCGAAGCTTTGTCTTTCCTCGATCATGGGCCGACCCGGTTTGCCGTGACTGCGGAGCGGGCCGCACTGGCTGAATTGGGCGGTGGATGCCAGGTACCGATCGGGATCCATTGCCGGGCTGGAATCGTGGACGATGAAGGCGGGCCAACGGATGAGATATTCGGAGTGGTCGCTTCGCCGTCGACCGGAGAGGCTGTCCGCATCTATTATTCCGCGCCGCGCACTGGCGGCGACGCCGTCGAGCTTGGACGCCTGGCCGCAAGGATGCTGCTCGATGCGGGAGCAGGTCCGCTTCTTGAGGCTCAGGACGGAGCGGAGCAATGAGTTCGCTGCCGCTTTCTGGCAGACGCGTGCTGGTAACTCGTGCCGCGCACCAGGCCGGCAAGTTGAGCGAGAGCCTGCGTACACTTGGCGCCGAGCCAGTTGAAGTGCCCGTGCTGGAGATTCGCCCGCCAGCCAGTTTTGATCCTCTTGACCAGGCTCTGCGGCAACTGGACCGGTACGACTGGCTGATTCTCACCAGCGCGAATACGGTAATGGCATTGGCCAACCGGGCCCTCGAGCTGGGAATTCGGCTTGAGGTTCCAGCCACACTCAAAGTGGCGGCCATTGGTGACGCAACGGCGGCAACTGCGCGCAAGGCCGGCATTCAAGTCACGCTGGTTCCCGAGTCCTACGTGGCGGAGAGCCTGCAGAAGGGCTTGACCGGGCTGGTTCAGGGGAAGAAGATCCTGCTGGCGCGCGCCACAAT
This sequence comes from uncultured Acidobacteriaceae bacterium, assembly GCA_963765025.1. Classification (GTDB taxonomy): domain Bacteria; phylum Acidobacteriota; class Terriglobia; order Terriglobales; family Acidobacteriaceae; genus Telmatobacter. Next base: position 48,367 of record CAVXVM010000158.1, read on the forward strand.
CGCCCGGGATGTGATCCCAGTCTCGCTGCAACAAGCAGGCGCCGAGGTCGAGGTGGTGGATGCCTACCGCAACGAGCTTCCTGTGCAAGCGCCGGAACTGCTTCGACAGGGCCTTGCGCGTGGAGTGCACGCAGCTACGTTCACCAGTTCATCGAGTGTGATGCACCTGGCGGAAGCGGCTCGCGCAGCTCACATCAAGTTTCCCTTTGCGAAAGTTGCGGCGATCTCGATTGGACCGATTACGAGCAAGACGCTCCGTAGTCTCGGTTGGGTTCCAGCCTGCGAGGCGACGGTTTCAGACATTCCGGGGCTGGTTGACGCAGTGATGCGCGCGCTAGGCCCCAGGAACTGAGAATAGGGTTCCGAGGCATTGCGAACCGTCAGGACTGCCAGGTTTTATCTTTTGAGTGGCAGAGCTGCTCGAGGTTGCAGCGATCGCACATGGGCTTGCGCGCGTCGCATACCTGGCGGCCATGGTGGATGATCTGGTGGGAGAAAGCGATCCAACGATCCTTGGGGATGATCTGCATCAACTCCTGCTCGACTTTTTCGGGTGTTTCACTTTTGGCGAGACCAAGGCGGCGGGAGATGCGCAATACATGCGTATCGACGACGACACCTTCCGCCTTGCCGAAGCAAACGCCCAGAACCACATTTGCTGTTTTTCGAGCAGCGCCGGGGATGGTGATGAGTTCAGCGAGGGTTTGCGGAACCTGACCGTTGAAGTCGCTGATGATCTTGCGGGCTGCACCCTGAATGGACTTTGCCTTGTTGCGAAAGAAGCCGGTGGTGCGGATGAGGGCTTCGAGTTGAGGTAGAGTGGCTTTCGCCATGGCCTGTGGGGTAGGGAATCGGCGGAAGAGCGCGCCCCCGGCGCTGCCAGAGCGCTTCGCCTTGCCGCCAGTATTGGGCCTGCAGACGCCGCACCGAGGTCGGTCGCCATCCCAGGGCTTGGGCAACTTGATTGGCGTTTAACCCCAACGCCGCTCGCAGCCACAAACACTGCACCCGCTGAAATTCGGCCTTGTTGCGCGCTTCCTTCAACCCCTGTTGTAACCGCTCGAGCGTTCCTTCTGGAAAAGGTCGAGGTGGTCGCATTTCTCCCTCCGCGTAAAAATAATCGGAAGGAGTTTATATTAGTATCTTTATGAATGCAACTTTGTATCAGAGTGTATGGACGCCGGCATAAGAACGCCGGCGCCCTTGGCGACAAGGTCGGATCTATGGTCTTGAACCCACCTTGGACCATGAGGGTTACAGGTCCGGTAGGCGACTATATGCACAATTGGAAAATGGTGCCTGAACGGTATTAACTAGTAAGCTATTAATCTGGCGGAGAGGGTGGGATTCGAACCCACGTCACGATTGCTCGTGAACACGCTTTCCAAGCGTGCTCCTTCAGCCACTCGGACACCTCTCCGTGGCTTCGCGCCGCTTTTGCGCCCCGGAGCAACGCCCCCGGCGCACCATTCTGATTCGCGGCAACCCAACCAGTATAACATTCAGTGGGCAGTGCGGCTAGGTGAAGAACGACGCATCACTTGAACCGCCGGCGGAAGCGGAATTCAATTCCGAAAACTCCGTTCTGGTCGCGGACTCCCAGCACCGAAACGTTGTCGTTGATATTCCATTCAAACTGGATGATGCGGTATTGGGAATAGGAAGTGTCGGTGACATAGGTGAGGGTGAGGTCGTGGGAAACCTGCTGCTCGACGGTCACGCGGGCGCCCGAGCCATAGCCGGGCACCGCCACGTTGGGGTCAATCTTGATTCGGCTCACTCCGAACAGGTGCTGAATGCGGCTGGTGGTTTGGCTGGAGAGAGCTTCCGAGAGCAGGGCGGAGGCGCCGACGGTGGCGGCGGGATTCCCCCCGGCGGTCGAGAAGGCCTGCTCCTGCTTCACATAGCCGAGCGCGAGGAGGGAAATGATATCGGTATTTGCCAGGGGCGGGTCGGAGCGATAGGAAAACTTCAGCCGGTCGAGCGGTCCGGTGATGTCGATGGTCAGATCATAGCTCTGCACGTGCGTCTCGGCTTCCAGGTCCAGGTAGGCTTGCGTGCGGAAGGGGTTGGTCATGTTCAAGTCGCCGCGCACCAGCGTGTAGCGATTGCTCCGGAAGACGGATTCGCCGCGCAGGAAATGGATGCTTCCCACCTGCACGGGATTCGCCACCGTGCCCTGAAGGCGGATGTCGAAATCGCCCACCAGGCGGAAATTGGGCGTCTGCACCTGCACCGGGGGCGCGGAGGTGACGTGAACATTCAGGCGGACCATGGAGGCGACGGGTGATTCGACGGCGGGGGGCGCCTCGATCAGGGAATTTGAAGATTCAATAATCTTCGCGATGAAATTAATGTTTTGATTGAGCAACCATCTGGCGAACCACCAGCTCGCCTTGCAATTGCGCCTGTTCCACGCCTCCTGCCAGCCGCAGATTGCCATCGAGCACGGAGGTGAAACTGGTGGGATAGCGCACGCGGACCTGGCTGAGGTCGGCGCGCACTTCGTAGCGGGGGCTTTCGCACCAGGGTTACGAACCCGCTGAGGCTGACCGTTGCCTCCGCCGCAGGTACCGCGCAGGGAGCTGATGACGGCGCGCTCGCCCTCCAGGCTGATCGTTCCTTGCAGGTTATTGAAGCGAAACGGCAGGCCGCTGTAATCCAGGCTCACATCTTGAATATCGATGGCGCCGTTCATCAGGGGGCGCGCCGGCGTGCCGGTCAGGCGCAAGTGCAGGGTGGAGCGGCCCGGTGGCCTGGAGGTTGGGATCGAACACGGTCAGCAAGGTAGCGTTCGCCGTGCCCTCGGCACTGAGGGCCAGCGCGACGCCGTCGGTGAAACCCACTGCCCCCTCGATGGCAAGTTCCGTGGAAGGTCCACGCATGACGAACCGGCTAAGCGCCAGCCTGCCGTCCGAGTAGTGCACATCGACGGGCTGGACGTTACGCCACTGGATGCTGGGAAAGTCCACCGCCAAATCATGCGCATGGGATTGGAGATCGATTTTCGCCGGGCGTGCGCAAAGGGCCCCGCGGCGTGGAAGGAGCCGCCCAGGGTGACCGTCGGCCGCCGAATTCGCGATTGAAGAAGGCGCGAATCCACGGGTCGGCGCGCAGGCTGGAGTATTCGCCCTCCGCCTCCATCGGCCAATCGCCCTGCGCCGTTGGCTTGCGCGCTGAAGTGCAAATTCCCGCCCGGGCTTTGCTCTTCGCCCTCGAGCCTTAACTGGTTGCCTTCGCCCGTCAGCGTGCCGTGGAAGTCGCCCAGGGGAGTGCCCGCGAGGCTCAAATTGCCGAATCCGCCACGAACTTTGCAGATGAAAATTCTCCGGGGTTCCCTGGCCGCTCGCCTCAAAGTTCAGGTTGCCGTCCAGCTGCCCTTTGGGAAATGCCAGGGAAGCGGTGACTGGCAACCGGTGGATGTCCGCCAGGTGAAAA
>CAVXVM010000159.1:0-34309 GCA_963765025.1 uncultured Acidobacteriaceae bacterium
CATCGTGCAGCACACGCTGTTCGACATGGGCAAAGCGGCGCTTGAAGCCGCTCCGGAAATTGCGCGCATCAAACTCACGATGCCCAACCTGCATTACCTGCTCGCGGACCTGAGCCCATTCGGCCAGGAAAATCCCAACCACATCTTTGTTCCCATCGACGAGCCGCACGGATATATTGAAGCAACGGTCGAGCGTTAGAAACCTGCTGCGCTAAGCCATTCTGAATTCGAATACGGGCACGAAAGGGGTAAGAGTGACTGAACCTTCGAACTCGACAGGCGAGGTGTACGCAGAAGCAAGCGCAACTGAAAGCTACGGCCTGCGCACGGGCGCGCTCGGCCCTGTCGAGACACTTGCGCAGTCAGTCTCTGCTACAGCGCCCAGCACGTCTCCTTCGTTGACGATTCCGCTCGTATTCGCCCTTGCCGGAAATGCAACCTGGTTTGTCTACCTTCTTGCCACCGGGGCCACGTTGCTGGTCGGCTTTTGCGTGAGCCGGTTCGCGCGGCTCTCCGCTTCGCCGGGATCTCTCTACTCCTACACGGCCGACACGCTGCCGCCGGTCTTTGGCGTCACGGCCGCATGGGCGCTGCTGCTGGCTTATCTTGCCACCGGCGCGTCGGTCATGGGCGGTGCTCTTTATTACGCCAGCATTTTTCTCCAGCCGGTCTTCCATCGCGCGCCGCCTTCTCTGCCGGCACTCGCGCTCATTTGCGGCGTTGCTGCTTTCGTGGCCTATCGCGACGTCAAGCTTTCGGCGGAAGTGATGCTCTGGATCGAGATTGCATCGGTCAGCCTCATTGTCGTGGTGCTGGCGGTGCTGCCTTTTCACTTTGGACTCCATCCCGACATGGATCAATTCCGGCTGAAAGGCGTCACCCTTTCCGCGCTGGGGCCTGCGCTGGTTCTCGCCATGTTCAGTTTTGTGGGGTTCGAGAGCGCCACCACGCTGGGCGGCGAGGCGCGCGATCCGCTGCGCACCATTCCCCGTGCGGTGCTGCAATGCGCCATTTTGTCCGGCGTCTTTTTCGTGCTGTGCTCGTACTCTGAGGTGCTGGGTTTCCGCGGGGAATCAGGCAGCCTGAGCAACAGCACAAGCCCGTTGCACCTGCTGGCGGAAAAGGAAGGAATATGGATGCTTGGTGTGGCCATCGACATCGGCGCCATGGTGGCCATGTTTGCCTGCGTGCTTGCCTGCACAACCGCAGCCGCTCGCGTACTGATGCGTATGGCGCACAGTGGACTGTTGCCGGCAGCGCTGGAGCGCACCGATGACCGGCATCAAACGCCGGGAGCCGCCATTGCATTGTCGGCTGCGTTGATGTTTGCGGCAACAGCGGTGCTGGCCATTGGCGGAGTGGAAGGCGCGGAGATGTACGACCTGTTTGGCTCGCTCGCCGTCTTTGGATTTCTGACCATCTATGCGCTCGTGGCGCTGGCCTTGCCTTTTGCGCGCAAGGCCCTGGGGCAACATTCGCACACCGTGGCTGTTGTCAGCGCCGTCACCGTGGTGGTGATGATCCTGATCGCGGTCTTTGATATTCGATCGTCAGCCGATGTGGTGCACGCGAGAATTCCGTACATCTATCTCGCCTATATTGCCGCAGGCGTTGCCTGGTACGGCCTGCGCCGCAAAAAAGCGAGGCCGATTCCGGCCTGATTCGTCAAGGTTGGTGGTCGGTGTCCGCTTGCAGCAAGATCAGATAAATCAGGCCCACAACGGTGAAGTCTCTGACGGCAGCTTCCTGCCCGTTCCACGTCTTTGACTGCCACATCAGGAACCATTCACCTCCGATTGCCAGAAAAGCGACCAGCCACATCAGCAGCGAAAGCGTAAGGGCGATCAACGGCACACGTTTGGCGGCGTTGAAGTCTGCAGCAGGCGAACGCAGAGCGCGCGCGAGCCGTGCGATTCCCCACCAAAGCGAAAGTCCCGTCAGCGCCTCCCAGCAAATAATGGAACAGTAAAAGGCAACGTGGATCGCAGGCGACGTGAGGGCGCGGTACATGCACTGATTGCCGGGGAAGGTCGTGTCCATTGAAAGCACGTGGCGCACGAACTGATAATTCGAATCGAAGTCGGTCAGATTGTTGAAAACCACGAGCGTGTAAAACAGCGCGAGGCCGGCCAGCAGCGCGATCTTGGAGATTCGTGTCAGCATCGAAGGACCCTCACGTAGATTGATGCCGGCGAAATTCGGGGGCCATGATCAAGGCCACGCCGGCAGCCGTCCTGTGGAAATATTCGGCACGTAGTTTATGCTACTTTGATCCTGCCTGGATTTAAAGAGTAATTCCTCTGGTTTGAGTGGTTTTGCCGCCTCCCTGACCGTTGCCAATCGTCCCAAATCCTTACGTGATCTTTACGCCTGAATCGCTATTCTTTTTCCACCTGCAACTTCTGATGGAGCCGGCCACGGCTCATGCAAAACTGATTCTCTAATTTCCACTCCTTTTTTTGAGGGTCTCCAAGGGCCGCTTTTCTCAATCAGTTTCCGTTTTCTCATTTATTTGCAACTTGGAATGTAATCCAACCTTTCGAGGTCAGCCAATTGACACCTTCTATGCGAATTTTTCTATCTGCATTCCCTCGGTTGCTGGCAATCGTGGCAACCGTCGCGCTGTGTGGCTCGTCGCTTTTGTCACAGCAGACGCTCGGCGGCCTTACCGGTGAGGTGACTGACCCGACGGGAGGCGTAATTCCCAACGCAACGGTGACGGCCGTGGCAGAAGGAACATCGCTGACGCGATCAACCGTGACCAACGCCACGGGCGCTTATAACTTTGTAAATCTTCCCATCGGCCAGTACACGCTCACCTATACGGCCACGGGATTCAATGTGCAGAAGACGCAGCACATCGCCGTGCAGGCCGACCGTACCGCCACCGTGAATGCCACGTTGAAGGTGGGCGAAACGACGACCACTGTTGAAGTGGAAGCTACTCCGCTGATGAATGCCGTGGACACCACCAACGGCTACGTCATGGACACGCAGCAGATCGACGTAGCGCCATTGCCCACCGGGAGCTTTACCGGCCTCGCAACGCAATCCACGGGCGTCAGCGCCGAGCTCTCCGGCGGAACCGGCGCCAACTCAGGCCTCGGCAATGCGCCCATCTGGGCCAACGGCCAGCGCGACACCAGTAATGGTTTCTCGCTCAACGGCGTTGACATCAGCAACCTGTTCAACGGCAAGAGCACCAGCCAGGTTCCCTCCGCGCGTGTGATCAACAGCACCGGCGTGTCCTCGAGTGAGGGCGCAGGCGGCGTGATTCCAACCGCTGCATCCATTTATTTGTCCATCGGAAATGCGCTGCCCACTCCGGCCCCTGAGACGCTTCAGGAAGTGCGCGTCAACGCATCCATGTACGACGCGCAGCAAGGGTCAACCTCGGGCGCGCACATTGACATGGCCACCTCCGCGGGCACCAACAAGTACCACGGCGCCGTGTACGCTCATCGCGGCACCGATTGGATCAACGCCGCTCCCTTCTTCTTCAACCAGGATCAGGACATTCCGGCCAATGACAAGGTCCCGCAATTACATCGCTACATTCTTGGCGGCACATTTGGCGGTCCCATCATCAAGGACAAGCTCTTCGGCTTTGTCGCCTATCAGCACCTGCATGTATCGGACCAGGAGATCGGCGACTCGTTGCTCGACGTGCCGGTTGGGTTGAACGACGACCGATCTGCCACCGGCCTGGCTTCGGTTTCAAATAACTCGTTCTGCACTCCCTACGACCAGGCAAACTTCGGCTGCACTCCCATCACCGGCGCCAACGTCGATCCGCTCGCGCAGATCCTGTTCAATTCCCCTGCGCTTCCCGGCGAACCCGGCAAATGGCTGATCCCCAACGACAGCCTCTCTCCAGGCACGCCGTCCGCCGCTCACATCGACAACGCATTTATTCCCGGCACCGGCCGGTTCACGGCCGACACGGCCGTGGCCAACCTCGATTACGACGCGACGTCGAAGGACACGCTAAGCCTCAAGTACTTCTACCAGCACGATCCCACGATCGCGCCATATTCCTACTCCAGCGTCCCCGGCTTCACTGAGCACCTCGATTCAGGCGCGCAAGTGGCCTCGATCATCAACACGCTTGTCCTCAAGTCCAACCTCAGCACCACCCAGACCCTCGGCATCCTGCGCGAGAAGGACTGGGCCGACAACCAGCAACCTTTCGGCCCGGATTCAATTCCTGGTGGTGGCAGCATCAACATGTTCGGCTCCAAGTACTTTCCCGGCATCTCGGTGTACAACGTACTCGGCGACTATCAGCCATCGGGCCTTGGTGCGGCGATCCTGAATATCGGACCCAACGCCGAAGGCCAGGCCTCCAACACAGGCGTGTTCCAGAACCGCCTCGCTCCGTCAGGCAATGCGATCTGGATCCTTGGCAAACATACCCTTGCATTTGGCGTCAACTACACCTATACACAGCTCAACACCATCGACAAGCGCACCGGCACAGGGACAATCGCGACGGACGACTTCAGCCAGATGATTCAGGGATACGTAACACCTGGCAGTTCTTCCACGGGGTTCTACGTCAGCTCGTTCCTGCAGGGCAATGCCAGCCGCTACTACCGCGCCAACCAGCTCGGCATGTATTTGCAAGACAAGTTCCAGGTCACGCCAACACTTTCCATCAGCGCCGGCGTCCGGTATGACTGGGATGGTGGACTCACTGAGAAATACGGACGCCTCTTCAACTTCGATCCTAAGGTTTATAGCTACAGCGTTGCGTCCGACTCCATCGACAATCCCGGCTTTATTATTGCCGGCAACAACGCCAACGGCACCAAGGGCGTCAGCAATACGACACTCACCGGACGCCAGTGGGGCATTGGTCCCCGCGTGGGTGCGGCCTGGCAACCGGAAATATTCCACAGCAAGGTTGTGGTCCGCGTCGGCGGCGGCATGTACTACGACCGCGGTGAACTGTTCAGCTACTTCTCGCCCGGATACGCCATCGGCACCGTCACCGGCGGTCCCTTCGGCGTCAACCAGCAACTTCCCTTCGTCAACGCCTCAAGTTGCCCCGCATCATCGGAGTACTTTTATGAGGGCTACATCCCCACTTGCGGAGGCTCAAACTCCGAAGGCAACCTCGAAAATCCCTATGGCACCAGCCTTGAACATTCCGCTCCCACCAGCCCCAAGGCCTCCGATCTGGCCAACTTCCTACCCAACGCGGGAAGCATCGAAAGCGGCGGACAGCCCATCTCGCTCGGCGTCTATAACCGAGCCAACAAGCTGCCCTACACCATGAACTACACACTCGATATCCAATGGCAGCCGCGCAGCGATCTCGCCATCGAGATTGGATACGTTGGCAACGTCGGCAGGCACCAGGTCATTCCCCTGCCTTTCAACCAGCCAGGGATCGCAACTCCGTCCAACCCCGCTCTCTCCGGCGGCCCCTACGCGCAAAGCTACAGCTATGGCTACGCCGTCGAGGGGCCGGCGGGTTGCGAGACAACCTTCTCCTGTACGCCCATCCAGTTGCCTGACGGCTCTTACTACCAGACAAACTATGAGGGAGGCAACGTCGATCTCCGCGTTCCCTACATCGGCTACGCGGCCGAGTCCATCAGCTACACCGCCGCGGGCGTCGACGACTACAACGCCCTCCAAGCACACATTGACAAGCGCATCAGTCACGGCATTCAGGTCGGAGCATCCTACACCTGGTCCCACGCCCTCGACGAGCAAAGCGGCCTCGGCCTCTTCTACACTGGGAACAACCCGCTCAACCTGCGCAGCGGCTACGGCTCCTCTGACTTCGACCGCACTCACGTCTTCAACCTCAGCTACGTCTTCCAGCTCCACGACTTCGCCAGGCAGTCCTCTCTTGAGGGCAAATTCATCGACGGGTGGTCGCTGGTTGGAATGACCGTGCTGCAAAGCGGACAACCTTACAGCGTGGTCGACTACACCGGCTCCGTCGGCAGCATCTACTACTCCACAGCCAATGGCATCACCAACCCAATTGTTCCGCTGGCAAGTGGATGCACCGCCAAGACAGCACTGACCGGCGCATCGGGTGCCTGGACTACTGGAACTGGAATGCCTGCCTTGAAAGCAAGTTGCTTTGCGATTCCGCTGCTCCCGGCAGGCGGCTTGAACGGCGCCATCCCCAACACCGACCCGTATGAAACCGGCTTCGCGACGGGTGAGCGCAACATCTTCCGCCAGGCTTTCCAGAAGCGCGCCGATGTTTCGCTCGTGAAAGACACCAAAATCAGCGATCGGTACGACCTCAAATACACATTTGACGTGTACAACCTGACCAATACCAGCAGCTTTGATATCCCCGGAGCGAATGTTTATATCAACGCGGGTTATAATGCCTTTCCTTATGTGGGTCAGCCGGTAAACGACGGATCTGATGAATCACTGTATTCCGCTCCTTCCGGCCTGGGCATTGTCACGCATACGATCGGTGCCCCGCGCCAGATTCAGATGTCTCTGCATCTGGATTTCTAGCTCAACCGCTTCAGCAACAAAAAAGAGGACGGCTCCGATGGGAGCCGTCCTCTTTTCCTTGCGTAAGCAGCGCACTGAAATCCCTGCTCTACTCTTCCCCGATATCTTCATTCCAGATTTCCGGGTGAGCCGCAATGAACCCCTCAAGCAGCTCGCGGCACTCCTTGCTGTCAAGATCGATGACCTCGATGCCGGTTTCGCGAATCCAGTCGATTCCGCCTTGAAAGGTGCGGCTCTCGCCCACCACCAGCGCTGCGAACCGGAACTGCCGCACCAGTCCGCTGCAATACCAGCACGGCGCCAGTGTCGTCACCATCACCAGGTCACGATAGCTGCGCTGACGGCCGGCCCGGCGAAAGGCGTCGGTCTCTCCATGAACGCTGGGGTCGCCCTGCTGCACTCTGCGGTTGTGGCCGCGGCTCACCAGCTCCCCGGCGCGCGTAAAGATCGCTGCCCCAATCGGAATTCCGCCCTCATTCAGGCCAATCCGCGCCTCTTCAAGGGCGACATTCAACATCTGCTCGTACAGCCCGGGTCTCGTCACTGGCTTCCTCTTCGTTCAAGCATACCTGCTCTCGCCCGGCCTCTTCACAAGGCGTGCGCGGTCGGCCATGCCTGCCGGAAAATCGAATTTCTCGGGGCTCCAGCGAATTTCAAATTGCCTGCCGTGCCATGAAGGTTGTATACACTCACTGTATGGTCGTCCGGCTGAAAGACATCGCCGAAGAGCTCGGCATCTCCATTGTCACTGTTTCGAAAGCGCTCCGGGATCGTCCGGATGTTGCGAAGAAAACAAGGGCGAAGGTTCTGGAGCGCGTCAAGCACCTGAACTATCGCCCCAACCTGGCGGCACGCAGCCTTGTTACCGGTCGCAGCTCGCTGGTTGGGCTGGTCGTGCCTGACCTCATTCATCCGTTCTTCTCCGAAATTGCCAAGGCGCTGGCGGCCGCTCTGCGCAAAAAGAACTACTTTCTGCTGGTCTCTTCTTCAGAGAGCGATCCAACGCTGGAGCAGGACGAGATTGAGCACATGCTCGCCCACCGCCTGGACTGCTTCGTCGTCGCCTCGTGCCAGAAGGGCGCCGACAGCCTGCGCAAGATCGGCGAAGCCGGTGTCCCTCTCATTCTCATCGACCGCAGCTTTCCCGGCTTCTCCTGCAATTTTGTCGGCGTAAACGACTACAACATTGGTCAGCTCGCAACGGAACATTTGATCAAGCAGGGACGCGAGCGTATCGCTCACATCCGTGGGCCAAAAACAAACGTCGGCAACCGCCGGGCCGACGGATTCCACGACATCATGCGGAAACATAACCTCAAGGTGCAGGACGGCTACATCATCGACTCAGGAGACGCCGCCGACTCCGACGGGGAAACGCGTGGGAGGAAGGCGATGAGTGTGCTGCTCGCGCTCAAGCCGCGCCCCGATGCTGTGTTTTGCTTCAACGATACGGTTGCGGTGGGCGCCATGGATCGTGCGTTTGAGGCCGGCCTCCGCATTCCCCGCGACATTGCCGTGATTGGCAGCGGCAATTTTCACTACAGCAGCAAGCTGCGCGTCCCCCTGTCGAGCATTGACCAGAAAGCCGCGGAGATTGGAGAGCGCGTCGCCCGAATGATTTCCTCTCTCTTGGAAAACAAGACGGCCGGCCGCTCCCGCTCAACCGTTCTGGAACCAACCCTGATTGTCCGTGAATCCTCGCGATTGAGGTAGGGCGCTGGAGTGCAAAGCGCGCTCGCTCATCGTTAGAAGCGCGCCGAATTCATCCGCGTGCCTGTCTTCGCAGCACCTTGCCCGTCAATGCCCGCGTACATTGTCCATCGCTAAGCGCAACCCGTCCGTTGATTAGAACGTGTTCAATGCCCTCCGGAAACTGGACCGGATCGACAAACGTTCCCTTGTCGATAACTGTCTTCGGATTGAAGATGACGACATCGGCGAAATAGCCCGCCTTCAACAAGCCGCGCTTCTCAAACCCGAATACCTCCGCAGGCTTTGACGTCATCTTGCGAACGGCGGCCTCAAGCGTGAGTGCATTTTCTTCGCGCACATACTTGCCCAGCACTCGCGGAAACGAGCCAAAGACGCGCGGATGCGGCTTGCCGCCCAGCAGGCCATCGGTGCACACATTCTGTTCCGGCCGCGTCAAAAACCGCGCCACGTGTTCTTCCTTGCCGTAAAAGTCAACCATGCCGACAGCGTTTTCTTCCGCAAGCAGAAGGTCGAATGCCGCCTCAAGAGGATTGCGGTTGCGCATCCTCCCGATCTCCTGAAGACTCTTTCCCACCAACTCCTGGTTCGCCGCCGTCTTGACGCTGGTCACGAAAATCTGATCCACTCCGGCGAAGTCAACAAAATTGTCCCAGCCGGGAATGCCGGATTCGATGTCGAGCATCATGCGCTTGCGAAGCGATGCATCGCTCAGCCGCGCCAGCAGCTTGTCTGTGCCGCCATCGTGCGCCCACGGCGGCAGAATCGCGCCCAGCATGGTGCTTCCGGCCACGTACGGATACTGGTCGAAAGATGTCCGTATCCCCTCTGCCGCGGCATGATCCAGCAGCTCGAGAACGCAATCGATCACTCCCCAATTCTTGCGCCCGCAAATCTTGAAGTGCGAAAAATGGATTTTCACCCCGGACCTTCGCCCGATTTCGATGACTTCTTCCATCGAACTCAGGATTGTGTCCGCCTCGCTTCGCTGATGAACCACAAACGCGCCGTCGAACTCCGCCACAACCTTGCACAGCTCGATCAACTCCGCTGTTTCCGCGTACGCGCAAGGCATGTAGATCAGCCCGGTCGAGAGCCCGAATGCACCGGCCTCCATCTCGCGTCGCACAATCCCGCACATCTTCTCAAGCTCATCCGCTGAAGGCTTGCGATTGTCCAACCCCATCGCCTCCATGCGGACATTTCCATGCGGGACCAGGTAGCTTTCGTTCAGGCCGACTCCCTTTTCCTCAAGCGCCCGCAGGTAGCCTTGGGTAGTTTCATAATCCCAGCCAACTTCATCGCTGTCCCCATCGAGCCCGGCAAGATTCTTCCGCCACGGCGAAATGTAGCGCTTGGGCAAGGGCGCCATCGAGATTCCATCCTGGCCCAGCAACTCGGTGGTCACACCCTGACGAATCTTCGCTTCCACGTAGGGGTTGATCATTACCTCGAGATCGGAGTGGCTGTGCGTATCGATGAACCCGGGAGCCACGATCATCTCCGCGGCATCGATGACCCGATCGAATACGCCGCCCTCGCTCTTGTCGCCGATGGACGCAATGAGCTCATCTTCAATCACAAGGTTCGACTTCGATCGCGGCTGGCCGCTGCCGTCCACAATCCAACCGTTCTCAATCAGCGTCCGCATTCCGTCAGCCCCTCCTGAGCACAGCGCCGAGAATTCCGTAGTACCCTTCCACGGCCTTCAACAGTTGGTCGATCTCGATGTACTCGTCGATGGTGTGCGCGAGATTTTCACGCGATGGCCCGAAGCCGATGGTCCTGATTCCGGCCTCGCCTGCGTAGTGGCTGCCGTTGGTGCAGAACGAATACTGCGTAATCTCAGGATTCAATCCCGCGTTTCTCAGGCCCTTGAGTGCTGCCTGCACAAATTCATCGTCCGTGTCGAAGACCCAGCCGGGGAAGAATCGTTCGCCGCTGATCTCCTCGCCCGTGTAGCACCGCTCCGCACCACTTGCAAAATGGACGCTGGCTCTGAAGTCGGTGTCGTCTCGTTTCATTTTGTCGATCAGCGCCAGCAACGGCGCCAATACCGATTCCTTGGTCTCTCCTACAAGCAAGCGCCTGTCATACGTCGCGCGGCAGTAATCCGGCACAACCGATGCGCCGGGATATGGTGACGACTTGATGTCGGTCAGTTCCAGAATTCCCTCACCCAGAACGTCATGCACCGGGGCTGCGAGCTTGCCGATCTCCGCAATCAACCGGGCCATTTTGTACACCGCATTGATACCTGCGCGCGGATTGGCTGAGTGCGCAGGCTTGCCAAAGGTCTCCACCACAACCTCTGCCCGTCCCCGCTGCCCTCGCTTGAGATTCAGTTCCGATGATTCACCGATCACAACGTAGTCGGGCTTGATGCGGCTGCTGATCTTCCTTGCGGCAATCCCCTCAAAGCACTCTTCGTGCACAACTCCGGAAACGTAGATCTCGCCCGCAAAATCTCTCCGCGTGTCTTCGCCGAAGAACGCCGCGGCCGCCACCATCGCGCTCACCGCGCCCTTCATGTCCGATGTGCCTCGGCCGTAGATCCTGCCGTCGTCGATCTCTCCTCCGTACGGCTTGTGGGTCCAGCTGGACTCATCTGGAACGGGCACAGTGTCAATGTGTCCATCGAGCAACAGCACCTTTCCGGGCCGATTGCCCTTGATGCGTCCAAGGATGTTTCCGTACTCATCGACAATCACGTCGTCGAAGCCGAGTTCGCCAAACGCCTGCTTCATGCGCTCAACAACCAAATCCTCGTGTCCGGAATAGCTCTTCCTTTGAATGAGTGCCTGGCATAAGGCAATCGCCAGCTCGCTCCTTTCCGGCGTCAACATCATTTGAGTGCTCCTTCTTCGCTTGCCTCTTGCGGCCGCTTGCGTCCGCGACGGCTGTACGCCGTTCCTTCGAGCGGCAGTCTGTTGCGTTTTATTCCATCGCGTTGAAAATAGGCGCAGGCTACGGCAGGCGCAGTCGCGACCATCACGATTTCGCCAACTCCCTTGGCTCCGTACGCAAGTTCCGATGGATTCTTCTCAACGATGCGGCAATCGATCTCCGGCACTTGCGTTGAGCGCAGCAGGCCCAGGGTACCCAGCGTGACAGCAGGCGCGCCGTTCTGCACCGTGAACTCCTCTGTGAGTGCGAAGCCGAGGCCCATCGTGACGCCACCTTCAATCTGTCCCTCGACGCCGTTTACATTGATGGCTTTGCCAACATCGTGAGCAGCCACGACTCTCTTCACCATGCCGGCCTCATCCAGAATCACAACCTGGGTTGCGTACCCATAAGCCACATGGCTCACTCGATTCGGCTTGTCCGATGTCATCGGATCGGTCACGCAATCGTATTCGCGGTAATACTCGTTGCCTTCGAGCTCGGCAAGCAGATGATGATCGAGATCTTCCTTCAGTGCGATCCCCGCCCTGCGCGCGGCTTCGCCCGTGACCAACGTCTGGCGAGATGCCGTGCTCGTGCCGCTGTCGGGCGTGACCATGGTATCCGGCGCATGAACCTTGATTCGAGATTTCTCAAGCCCGGTGGACTGGGCAACGATCTGCACGAGCACCGTCGCAATTCCCTGCCCCATGCACGCGGCGCTGGTCATGATGGTGACGCCGCCGTTCTCCACCTTGAGCTTCACGCGCCCCACATCCTTCACGCCCACGCCCTTGCCGCTGTTCTTGAATGCACAGGCAATGCCCGCGTCGGGATGCGCATCCACCACGTCCTTCACGGCAAGTAATGTCTCCTTCAGCGCCGTGCCCTCGTCGGCAATCTGGCCATTGGAAAGCACGCCGCCCGGCTCAATGGCATTGCGGTAGCGAATCTCCCATGGAGAGATGCCAACCATCTTCGCGAGCAGGTTCAGATTGCTCTCCATCGCGAAGCACGTCTGCGTCACTCCAAAGCCGCGAAACGCGCCTGAAGGAATGTTGTTGGTGTAGATCGAGCGCCCAACGATATCCACGTTTTCAATCTGGTATGGCCCCGCTCCGTGCGTGCATGCACGCTGCAAGACCGGACCGCCGAGCGAAGCGTACGCGCCCGTGTCCGCCAGAATGCGCGCCCTCACTGCAGTGACTTTTCCGTTCTCATCGCACGCCGTGGTGTACTCCATCTCCATGGGATGGCGCTTTGGGTGCACGCGAAAACTCTCTTCGCGGCTGAGCGTAAGCTTCACCGGCAGGCCACTGTGCCACGCCAGCAACGCGGCGTGGTGCTGCACCGACATGTCTTCCTTGCCGCCAAAGCCGCCGCCCACATATTTGCTGATCACGCGCACTTTCACCGCTCCAACTCCGAGCATACGCACAATCTCGCGATGATCGTCGTAGACGCTCTGGCCCGCGGTGTACACCGTTAGCGGACCCTCCTCGGCCGGAATCGCAAGCGCGCTCTCCGGTTCGATGAATGCGTGTTCCTGCCGCGGCGTCGTGTACCGCTCCGTGACCACATGACGGGCCTCGGCAATTGCCTTCTCCGCATCGCCCCGCTTCATGATGGTTTCAGACAGCAGGTTGCCGTTGGGATGAAGGCGCGGCGCATCGCTCGAGAGTGCTGCCTGCGGCGACAGCAGGGCGGGCAGTTCCTCGTACTCCACGGTGATCAGCTCCAGCGCCTGTCGAGCTGCCTCTTTCGTGGTCGCGGCCACCAGGGCCAATGCATCGCCAACGTAGCGCGTCTCTTCCCCTTCGGCAATCATCACCGGCCAGTCGTGGACAATGTGTCCAATCAGTCGTTCTCCGGGTACATCTTTCGCAGTGAGAACAGAGACCACGCCCGGGTACAACTGCGCTCGAGAGATGTCGATCATCCTGACGAGTGCGCGCGGATATTGCGAACGGAGCACGGCGCCATGCAACATTCCCTCGACTTGCATGTCATCGACAAATTCACCTGTTCCCAGCAGTTTTTCCGCCGCATCCAGCCGCGTCGTCCGCGTGCCAATTCTTCCGCCGTCATCCTCTGCCTCCGCGGCCGGCTCTTCGCGAAGCGCTTTTGCAGCCAGCTCGATCGCGCGTTCGATTTTCTTGTACCCAGTGCAGCGGCAAAGATTGTAGCGGATCGCGGACTTCACCTCAGCGAGCGTTGGGCGAGGATTGTGATCGAGCAGAGACTTCGCGCTGATCAACACGCCCGGCATGCAGAAGCCGCACTGTACGGCGCCTGCCTCGCCAAACGCGCCGGCGTAGATCTTCTGCTCGCGTGCCGAAATCCCTTCGGCGGTTGTAATTTCTTTCCCGTGTACCTTCGCAATGGTCAGCGTGCACGCCCGCAGGGCCTTCCCGTTAACGAGCACCGAGCAGGAGCCGCAGACTCCCTCGGCACAGGCGTCCTTCACCGATGTCAGTCGAGCATCTTCGCGCAGATAGGCCAGCAGATTCTTGTCTGCGTCCACCGAAACGGCATTCTGGTTCAGCGTGAACTCGAACATGGCGGCCGCTCCTCTCTGCCCGCTTATCGTGCCGCGGCGATCTTCTGGTTGTACTCACTCACCTTGGCGTATTGGCCATCCCAGAAGTCCTGGCCGCGCATGGAATCGAGGAAGGCCTTTGTGTAGCCGAACTTCAACCAGTCGTTTTCCTTTTGTTGAAACAGCCGCTCCTTGATCGCAGCTTTGCGGAAGTCGAAGACATGATCGTCGCCGGCATTCAGAAAGATGTCGTGTGTCCAGCGCTCCAACACCTGCGGCGCCAGGTCAAGAGAACGCTTGTTCAGATCGTCGAGAACTGAGTTGTATCGGTCGAAGCCGTCCGTCGCGATCGTGACGACGTTGTCTTCCGGCCCCAGCCGCAGATATTTCGCCAGCTTGATTGCGCCCAGAACATTGCAGATTCCG
The DNA here is from genome assembly GCA_963765025.1 of uncultured Acidobacteriaceae bacterium. GTDB lineage: Bacteria > Acidobacteriota > Terriglobia > Terriglobales > Acidobacteriaceae > Telmatobacter. Next base: position 14,060 of record CAVXVM010000159.1, read on the forward strand.
GATGGGCCAAACAAGTTGCGCAGGCTCATGGCAAAATCGCGATCGACGCCAACGTTGACCAGCGCTTCCACCCCATCGTGGAAAATCTTCACGCCCTGCACCGTTTCCTCATCGCGGATGAGAATCACGAAGTCGGTTTGCAGAACGTTGTGAATCAGCGTGCACATCTTGTCGCCGATTCCCTCAATGCGATGCTGGCCGCGCCCGCCATTGGCCAGCGTTGAGCACTCGTAGGGCTCGAGCGCCGCGATTTTCGCATCGGGGAAAACAGCCTTGATCTGGTCCCCCGCGGCCAGCGTTCCAGCCGAACCCGGCGCCGAAGTGAAGCCGGCGATGCGCCCGTTGCCGATGCCCTTCACCGCTTCAAGCGCGCTGTTGCCCGTTACATGGCGGTGGAAGCGATAGTTGGGAAAGAGCTCGAATTGCGCCAGCGCCCTGTTCTTCGGATCCTTCATCAACTCACGCGTCTTCTCGAGCGTCAAGATCACATCGGACTCCGAGCCCGGCGTCAACTCCAGTTCGCCGCCGTATTTCCTGATGCGCTCGTAGCGCTCTTTACTCATGGTGTCAGGCATGATGACGATTGCGCGGAAGCCGAGCAGCTTTGACACATACGCTGTTCCGATTCCGAAGTTGCCCGTCGATGGGCCAAGGATGGTATGCTCCCCCGGCACAATGTCGCCGTCGACAATCCCTTCAATCAACGTGCTGTATGCGGGACCAACCTTGTGCGACCCGGATGGAAACCCGCAGCCAAGCATCACCACGATATTTGCATCCACGCCCGTCAACGCCGACGGCAGCACGATCTTGCGAACCTGGTTCGCCGCGTCCTTCCAGGTGATGTTGAACAGATTGATTGGATCAAGTTCGTCGCTCACGAGCGCCGTCAACGCGCGTGCGCGCACATCCTTGCTCAGCAGGCTCGGATCGAGCATTTCATCGTACGTGGGACCAAAAGGAATCTTAACCATTTTCCCGCTTCTCGCTTTCGTCTCTCCTGAGCGAACCCGCGCTCAAAACTCTTCCGTCACGCTGGAACCGTTGCCTCAACCGCTCTGCGCACTTCTTCCATCTCGGGTCGCACCGCAATGGTTTTTCCGGCCGCACGCATTGCGCTTTGAATATCCTTGAGCCCGTTCCCAGTCATGATGAGTGCGACGCTTTCAGAACGATGAATCACGCCTGTAGCCACCGCGCGCATCACGCCCGCCGCGCCTGCAACGCCGGCCGGTTCGCCAAACACGCCAGCCATTTGTGCAAGCAAAGGAATCGAGCCAAGAATCTCTTCGTCGGTGACGGAAACAAAAGCCCCGCCCGACTCGGTGATGGCGCTCATTCCCTTGGTGAAGTTGCGCGGATGCCCGACAGCAATGGAGTCCGCCAATGTGTTCGCCTCGCAGGGAACCAGCCCGGCCTTCTCTTTCCATGCGGTCACGAAAGGCTTGCACCCATCCGCCTGCACTCCAAGAATTCGCGGCAGGCGCGGAATGAAACCCAGCGCGTGCATTTCGCGCAATCCCTTCCACACGCCGCCAACCGTGCAACCGTCGCCAACGCTCACCACCACCCAATCAGGAAAACCGCCCGGCGTAAGCCATGCGAATTGTTCCGCGAGTTCGAGCGAGACCGTCTTCTTGCCCTCGATCAAATAAGGATTGATGGCGCAGTTGCGGTTGTACCATCCAAACTCCGCGCTGGCCTGCATGCAAAGTTCCCAGGCCTGGTCGTATGTACCCTGAACTTGAAATACCTGCGCACCGAACACCAGCAACTGCGCAACTTTTGCTTCAGGAGCGCGCGCAGGCACAAAGATGGTGGCCGGCATCCCCACGGCTGCTGCAAACCCGGCAAGCGACGAAGCCGCATTTCCCGTGGAAGCGCAGGTGATGCGCGCGGCCTTCTTCTCCAGTCGCCTTCACAACGCCCATCGCACTGGCGCGATCTTTGAACGATGCGGTGGGGTTGCGTCCTTCATCCTTGACCCAGCATCGCGCAACGCCCAACTTCGCAGCCAGCCGCGATGCATCGTAGAGCGGCGTCCACCCAACCTGTAAATGCGGCAAGATTGTTGAGTCATCAACGGGAAGCAGGGGCCGATAGCGCCATATGGAGTAATCGGGATTCGTGGCCAGAGCGGCAGGGCTCATCTGGCGTTTTACGGCTTCGTAGTTGTACAGCACATCGAGAATGCCGTCGGCATACCCGCACACCGGGCAGAAGTAGTCCACCTCCGCCGCCGAGAATTCTCGCGCGCAGTGAACGCATCGGAGCCCAGTGACATTGCTCATCTTCTTCAACTCCCTTGCCGGCCTCGCGGCCATCTACAGCACCATGCTGAGCGCGCCACGCTTGCAGCGGCTCACGCACAGCCCGCAGTTGAAGCATTTCTCCTCGTCAATCAGCAGCGCTTCCTCCTGGCTGATTGCGCCGTACGGGCAACTGATCTTGCACTGGCCGCACAACGAGCACCGCTCCATGTTCACCGCCGGAGAGTGGCCGGCCCTAGGCGCGCCGCGTTCCTTCATCCTGCGAATCGTCAGTCCACGAATCTCTTCAACCGATTGGTAGCCGTGCGCGTCGAGGAAAGCATCCAGCTCTTTTGCGATTTTTGCGTAGATTCCTGGACCGCGCAGGATGGCCTCAGTGCACACCTGCACCGCGGAAGCGCCCGCCATGAACATCTCCGCAACATCGCGACCATTGGTGATGCCGCCCACGCCAAAAATGGGAATCTTGACGACGCAAGCGGCCTGGTAAACGCACCGCAGCGCCAGCGGCTTGATTGCTGCGCCTGACAGCCAGCCGAAGCCATCCTTGCTGCCCATCAGCGGCAGGCCCGTTTCAAGATCGATGCTCAAGCACGGCCCAAACGAGTTGATCATCACCAGCCCGTCGGCCCCAGCCTGCTCAAGAGCGACAGCAATCTCCTGAATATTGGGGTGCGGGCTGAGCTTCATGAATACGGGAACATCCACCGCTGCTTTTGCGGCCTTGAGCGCATTCACGATTGGCGAAATGTCGTTGCCCACATAGTGCGTGGAAAGTTCAAGCGCGTCGGCATACGGCTTCACCAGCACGGCCAGCTCGCGAATCTGATCCGCCGAGTAGCCCAGCCCCACGATCACCGGAAGCCCGGTCGAGCGCGCCAGTTTGTACTCAGTCTCGAGCCACTGCTCCTTGGGCAACTCTGACCACAACTCGGTATTCAGAAATCCGCCGCGAATCTCTGCCATGCATGGCCGGGGCACATCGGCCGGCTCAACTGAAATCGTCTTGGTCACCAGCCCGCCAGCGCCGCCTTTGGCTGCGGCCTGCAGCATGGCTCCATCTTTTGAGGGGGGACCGGCGGCGGGAAGAATCGGATTCCTGAAATCCAATCCACAGACGTTGACATGTAGATTTGCCATCGCGCATTCCATTCAACCGAGGTTCCGAACGCCGTGGATGGCCCCGGCGCCCCGCCATCAAAGTTGAGTCTCGCCCTGGAAGGGGCGTTTGATTTTTGCCCCGGAAGGGGCGCACGGCCGGCGCAATAGAAAGCAACCCCCTGCCGACGCTTTGTGCATTGATTGTCGTGCAATCGGCGGCAACGCAATGTGATTTGGATCACAACACTTGGGCTCCACCTTTGGCTAGAATCCATCGCACCATGGAGAAGTCCGCAATCCTGTTGGTCGGCAACGGCCGCCTCATCACGCGCGAGCCCCAGCAGCCTCTTGTTGAAGACGGCTGCGTGGCCATCCGCGATGGTCTGATTGCTGAGACCGGACCGACCGCCGCGCTCAGGCGCAGTTACCAGGGTGCCCATTTCGTCGATGCACGTGGCGGGCTCATCATGCCCGGCCTGATCAACACGCACATGCATCTGTACAGCACATTTGCTCGTGGAATGGCGCTGAAAGACGCGGCTCCGGGCAACTTCACTGAGATCCTGGAGCGCCTGTGGTGGCGGCTCGACAAGGTGCTCACGCTGGACGATGTGTATCTGAGTGCAGCGGTGGCCATGGTCGACTGCATCCGCAACGGCGTCACCACCATCTTCGATCACCATTCCAGCCCCGGCGCTGTATCCGGCAGCCTGTTTCGCATCGCAGAGGCTGCGCGCCTCACCGGCCTGCGCAGCTGCCTCTGCTACGAAGTCACGGATCGAGAGGGCCCTGAAGTCGCACACAAAAGTATCGAGGAAAATCGCGCCTTTCTAGACAGTTGCAAGCGCTCCGGCGACGATCTGCTACGCGGACTTTTCGGCCTGCACGCTTCGTTCACCGTGAGCGATGAAACGCTGGAGGCTTGCCGCCGCGTGGCCGCCGAATTCGATGCGGGCTTCCATGTTCACGTTGCCGAGGCCGAATCAGACCAGACCAAATGCCTGCTGAAGCATGGCCGCCGCGTTGTGGGGCGCTTCCACCATTTCGGCATTCTCGGCAGCAAGACCATCGCAGCGCACTGTGTGCATGTCAACGATATCGAGATTGACCTGCTCAAGAGCAGCCAGACCTTTGTCGTTCACAACCCCGAGTCCAACATGGGCAATGCCGTGGGTTACGCGCCGGTGGTCGAGATGGTCCGCCGTGGCGTGCGCATGGGCCTGGGCAGCGACGCGTACACCACCGACATGTTCGAATCGCTCAAGGTGGCAAACCTGCTGCCCAAGCACCAGACCGGTCAGCCGGGAGCGGGCTGGGCCGAGCCGCCGGAGATGCTGTTCAACCGCAACGCTGAATTTGCCAGCGCCTGTTTCGGCCGGCCCCTTGGCACGCTAACTGCAGGCGCGCTTGCTGACCTGATTGTGGTCGACTACGATCCACCAACGCCGATCACTGCAAGCAACATCAACAGCCATCTGTTGTTTGGCGTCTCGGGACGCGCTGTGCGAACCACCATCATCGGAGGGCGCGTCGTGATGCTGGACCGCGAACTGCCCGGCATTGACGAGGCAGGCATTCTGGCCGAGGCGCGCGCTGCCGCCCAAAAGCTCTGGCAACGATTCTGATTCTTCCGCAAATGCCGCTCTTCAGGGGTAAAGCATCGGCAGATTCCACGGCCTTCGTTTCACGGCTGAGCAAAGTCCATGCGCGATTCGCTTTGTTCCACATACGGAAGACCAGCGTTACTCTGGCAAGGCAGCTCTTGCTAATTTCTATGGTAGGCGAGCCGGGGCTCGAACCCGGAACCCTCAGCTTAGAAGGCTGATGCTCTATCCAATTGAGCTACTCACCCACGCTTGTTTATTGTAGCTTTGAACAGCCCGGAGCGGGAGACGCAACAGCAGCAAGCGCATCGGCGAAAGCATCCAAGGCCGCAGACAACGCGGCCGCCGCGTCGGCCCCATCCGTGCCTCTAGCGCTCAGATAGGCGGTAATTCCGAATCCCTCGACCTCGCCCGCAATCGCTGCGCGAATCACCAGATCGACGCTGACCTCCGCATCGTCCGCGCTTCCCCGGTGTTCCGGTTCTGCGCCAAGACGCGCCACAAACGCGCGGCAAAAGCTCTCCGCCTGCTGCCACTCACCAAAAACTCTTCCTTCCACAGGAAGCAAATCCACATAGCAGGCAAGCTCGCCCGTCTCCTCCTGCCACAGATCGCATTTTGACGTCCACCAGGGCGACGCCGCCCCGTTCAATGCCGTCAGCAGCTTTCCCAGAGCGGCAAAACCGGCGGCCTCGGCAATCTCACTCACGCGCTCAGGCTGCGTGCGCAGGTCAATCCATCCCGGCCCTCCGGCCTCGATCACCGGCGCGCCGCCGCCGATTTCCACCTCCCAATCAGCTTCCATTCTGTCCGCCGGTCACTGCTTGAAAGTAGCGAACCACGGTGGCCTCGGCCCAGTGCGTTTCTTCGCCCCTGTCGCGCGAAAGAAAGGCGCAGTGCCCTCCGTGCCGCGTCTCCACAAACTCGATCATCGGATTGGCCTCGATCAATTTGCGCGTCTCAGCAAACATGCGAATGAAGGGGTCGTCCATGGCGCTGATGATAAGCGTGGGCACGTCGATGCGGTCCACCACACGCGCGCTGGCCACGCGGTAGTAGTAGTCGTCCGCGTCCTTGAAGCCGCAATAGCGAGCCACAATCTTGTTGTCGAACTCGCGCAGCGAGCGCACCGGCCCCACTCCATCCGGCTCGTAGCGATCGGGAAACAACGCGGCCTTGCGGTGAAAGCGGCGCATCAGCCCGCGCAGAAATCGAAACTCGTACATGCGGTTCGTCGGCTGGTGCAGAGCGTCGGAGCTGGGCGCCAGGTCGATCACCGGACACACCGCGGCAACAGCAACAAGCGGCGCGCCGGTTTCCCCACTCCCCCGCCAGCTTCAGCACCAGGTTGCCGCCCATCGAGTAGCCCACCAGCGCCACGCGCTCCAAACCCCAGCGCGCCCTGAAATGCTCCACCACCGCGCCCACATCGCCCGAGAATCCTGAGTGGTAAAGCGTGGGCGTCAGCGTGTCTGTGTCGCCGCAGTTGCGCATATTCATGCGGACCACGTTGAAGCCCGCATCCCACGCCCGCGCGGCAATGCCCCGCATGTATACCGAGTCGGACGAGCCCTCCAGCCCATGCACCATCACCAGCGTCAGGCTCCCGGCACGGCGCGGCTCCGGCTGCCAATTCGGGTGGCAAAGCACGCGGCTCCCGTCCGCCGGATCCACTTCAACTTCTTCCGCCTCGGTGGCGACTTTCAAGGCCGGCCGGGAAAGAAAGTTGCCCACAATAGTCTGCAGATGCCCGTTCGCAAGGCCGCGCCTGGGCTCAAACGGCGTAAACCACCCGGCATGGCGCAGGTGAGTCTCGCCAATCGTTGTATTTTCAGTGGTTTGCTGGGTCACGCTCACTCGAGTTAATTCACGGATTTGGCCGGGAGGTCGGCCGGGAAGCGGGGCTGAAGCCGAGGGCGTTTTGGGGCGGCTAGAGGGGATCGAACCCTCGACATCCTGTGCCACAGACAGGCGTTCTGCCACTGAACTATAGCCGCCACGTACCCTAGCAATTGTAGCATTGAATAAAGTTGACGGCCCGCCAAGCCGGCACAGAGGCTTCTCCCATGACCGGCCGCAACTCCACCCCTCCGAATCCGACCTCCGCCGCCGCTCCCAGCCCCGGCCCCTCCAGTCAGGACCGCTGGAATCGCGGCGCCTGGCTCTTTCGCGACTCCACCCTCGAGAAAATCGAGATCCTGCTCGACGAAGCCTTTCGCGTCCCCGGCACCCAGATCCGCTTCGGCATTGACGGCATCATCGGCCTGGTTCCCGGCCTTGGCGATGTGCTGGCAGGCCTGCTCTCGCTCGTCATTCCCCTTGCCGCATGGATTCGCGGAGTTCCCTACATCACCCTGGTGCGCATGGCCGTCAATCTCGGCATCGGTGTGCTGGTCGGCACCATTCCCATCTTCGGCGACATCTTCGACATCGCCTTCAAGCCAAATCGCCGCAATTACCTGCTCCTGCGCCGCCACCTGGGCGAGCCCCGCAGCCACACCGGTAAGGACTGGGTCTTTTTGCTGCTGCTGGCCGGAGCGCTGGCACTTATCTTCGCCATTCCGTTGGTGCTTGTGGTCTGGTTCCTCGTCTGGGCCTCTTCTCATTAACCCGGTTGCCACGCCAACAAGATGAATCCGATCCGCGATACAATCAGAGAGGAACGTCGGGGCGTAGCGCAGCCTGGTAGCGCATCTGCTTTGGGAGCAGAGGGCCGGGGGTTCGAATCCCTCCGCCCCGACCATCAGAAATAAGAGTCTTGCCTACAAATTAAATAAGAGTCTTACCTACAAATTCAAGCAGACCGGCAATCACCAAAAACCTGCAATTGTGCCCCTTTGTGCACCGATCCCTACAATCCATGTTTCCGGTTAACGTTGAGCCAACGCTGCCAACCTTCGTAGCTGGATAATCCAAATTCAAAAGCGGAAAGCGACCATTCCTATGAAAGATGAACTGGAGTTCCTTCGCACGTTCATCCGCCAACTACGCATGAAGATCGAAGACAATCCAAAAAATCCGCGGCATTTGATGACTGATGCCTGCTTCGGTTATCGATTCACCAAGGAGCAGCCGGAATCCTGATCGCGCCAGCCGGCGATAGTGGCACGCCCGCGCGCCGTCCGCCTAATGCGTGTGAACTGGGTTCGCGCCTGATCCATGCATGTTCGGTTGGATCGCCAGGTCCCCCGCACTGTCCTGAAGTGTCTGTGCGTCCACAAAACGGTAGCCCACATAAATATCGGTCAGAATATACATCGGGACTGAGGGATCGTCCTCGATCTTTTTGCGCAATTGGTTCACATAGGTCCGCAGGTACTCAACTTCTTCCCTGCAATCGGCTCCCCAAACCGCGGTCAACAGTTTGGCGTTCGGCACCACGCGACCGGCACAGCTCATCAAGCAGTGCAGGATGCCAAACTCTTTGCGCGTCAAACGCACGGCCCCGCCACGTTTGGTAACCAGGCGCTTCACTGGATCCAGCGTAATCTCTCCGATTTTGATAGGAGCGGTTTGAGGACTCAGCGGGGCACGAACCCGTCGCACAGCCGTCCGCATGCGCGCAAGCAATTCCCGAGTGCTGAATGGCTTGGTAACGTAATCGTCTGCTCCCAGTTCCAGCGCCTCTACCTTTTCTTCTTCCTTGTCCCGCACCGTGAGCATCAGTACCGGCAGCCGTGGCGCAAAGGTGCGAATGCGGCGCAAAGTTTCGATGCCACCCATTCCCGGCATGTTCACATCCAGAAGCACCACATCGAAGGTCCCAGCGCGCAACAAATGCAGCGCCTCCTCGCCTCGGGTCGCTTCCGCAACCTGAAAGCCGAGTTCAACGAAGGGCACTCGCAGAGCCCTCCGGATTGCCAACTCGTCGTCAACCACGAGTACGCGAATAGGAGGCTCGGTCATGGGGAACAACTCTCTTGTACTAAGGATGGGATACTCACACAGAACGCGGTTCCTTCCGGCTCGCTGCTAGTGACCAAAGCGCGTCCGCCATCTGCAGCGATCTTGATGGTGCTTCCAATCGCTGAGTGCTTGCAGGCGTTTTCGCTCAAGCCCGCACTGGCCGCAAGGATTACCGTCAACGGCGTCTTGTACACCTGCCCCAGACCGTCCACTACCTTGAGCGGAAGCTGATCGTCTCGGGTCGCAGCGAGACCTGACTGAGCGGGGACTTGAAGTTTTAGGCCTTCGATCAATCAACTACCAGCCTTTCTCCAACTGAATCAGAATCGACGTGCCCAAATACACCTCCGTCAAGCGTCTTCTTCCCTGGGAAAAACACACCTGGCGCCATTCTCTTGCGGGTGTTGTACCTCTGATTCTCCTTTAGTTCCGCACAACAATCAACTCAGGAAGAGACGAATCGGGTCCGCGCAACTGCCGCTCCGACTTACCCATCCCCTTGATTTACTTGCCTGAAACTGGTTCGAGCCGGGGTCGGCGAACCTCGTTACTAAGAATTGTATATGAAGTTTATAAGGAAAACTTTTCGATTTCTTGATGGGTTATTTATGCCTTCCTTGCGTAACTAGAACTAATCCGAAACGTTCGGACCGGCCCGCAAGCCCGTGAATCTTCCTTTGGAGTTCACAGGTCCAGTGCGCCTCAAGAGCTCTGAAGGGTGGGCGGCATGGAAATCGCGCCGGATCAAGTGCTTCGAATCTCCCCCACTCTTGTCCTACTTCACTTTGCCGCATAAACAAACCTTTCCTGGAGGAACAGTGCCGATGAAAATCAACCCGACTCGCATGTTGCAATCAATGGCCGGAGCAGTCTTGGCAGTAGCACTTGCCGCGGTGGCCCAGACTCCTGCCGCTGCACCCGCAGCACAGGCCCTGGCTGCAACGCCGGCTGCAGCGCCAGCTGCTCCTGCTGCGCCGACACCGCTTTCCACTTTCGTGCTCACCGGACCCCTGTCATGGCAGCCCCCCGCCACTTTTGATGCAGGTCCATTCGGCAAGCTGTCCGTCAACGGCATCCTGACTGGTTTCGCGCAATTCCAGAACAACCCCGTTTCGAGTGACGACTCCTCTCAGGCCACGCTGACCAACGGTCAGGTCTTCATTCAAAAAGCGGACGGAAATTTCCAGTGGTATGTCCAGGCTGGCGCGTATTCCCTGCCGACCCTGTCAGTGCCGTTCACTAATGCTCAAAATACCGTGAGCAACTTGTACGGCCCTGTTCCAGTCGCCTGGGCGAAAATCAACATGGGAAAAACCACGTCGCTCCAGATTGGACAACTTCCCACGCTGATGGGCGCTGAGTCCACGTTCACCTACCAGAACTTCAACATCGAACGCGGCATCATCTGGAATCAGGAAACCGCCATCAGCCGCGGCCTTCAGTTGAACCAGGCCTTGGGCAAGTACTTGTCCGCCTCGGTCAGCTGGAACGACGGTTACTACTCTGACCGTTATTCATTCCTGTCCGGTTCGATCACCTTTACCAAGGGACCCAGCACCCTGGTGTACGACGGAATGGGCAACCTCGGCCAGACAGTGTATGAAACGGCAACTACGCCAATCCAGAACAACGGCGCAATGCATGCGGTCATCTACACGTATGCCAAGGGTCCGTGGATCATTTCGCCCTACTTCCAGTACGGAACCTATGGCCAGAACACCAAGGTCGGCATCCTCAAGTCCACATCCGCAACCGGTGGCGCAATCAACGTCAGCTACGCCTTCAAGAACGGCTTCTCGATTCCGATTCGCTTCGAAGACCTCGCTAGTTCGGGAAGCGCAACAGACGGTTCGGTCAACCTGCTCGGCTTTGGCGCTGGCAGCTCAGCCATTACCTTCACTGCGACACCTACCTACCAAAAGGGTGGAATGTACGTTCGCGGCGATATCGGGTTTGTGGACGCATCGAGCACCACAAGCGGAGATGTTTTTGGCAAGACGGGAACGGATACAAACCAATTCCGCGGCGTGCTTGAATTCGGCTTCATCTTCGGCAGCAACATCACAACCATCGAAAAATAGCCGTATCGGGGAGTCGCACCAGGCTCTTCATCGCCTTCTTCGGTCCCAGGCGCTCACTGCTCCTGGGACCGGAAGGAAGCACCGATCTGAATTCCTTATATAGTTCCGAAGAGCCTGACGTGGGCCTCTCAAGGAACAGACGAAAACTGCGGTTCGTCTAGTGCGGTTGCTTCGAACTGGACGGATAACCCTACAACCCATGCCCAGGCGCCAGACGCCGGGTGCAGCCAATCATATCTTCAGGAGAATGCTCATGGCAGAACAGAACGCACCTCAAATGCAGGCCACTCTCGGGCTCACCGGGCTGACCAGCAACGCAATGGCGCTCATCGCCCCCGGCGCCTTCCTTTGGCTCACTTTCGCGATCCAGGCAAACACTGGTGTCGCCGGACAGCCATCCACGGCGCCGGCTATGTGGATCGGCATCTTTGCCGCTCTTCTGCTCTGTCTCGCCACCGCCGTGGCTTACGCTGAAATCTCCAAGCTCTACCCGGGCACAGGCTCCAGCTATTACTACGCTGAACAAGCCATGCTTTCCCACGATGCCGGCTTCAAGTACGCACGTATCGCCAAATTCATTGTCGGCTGGGGCTCGCACCTCTACTACTGGGTTTATCCCGGCGTCATGGTCGCCACAACCGGCATCTTCTGCGGATATATTGTTGGCTTCCTCTATCCAAACGTCATGAGCGGCTCCAACCCCGGGCCTCTCTTCATGGCGCTGGTCGCTGTCGTCTTCTCCTTCTTCGTTGCATGGATCGCCTCCAAGGGCGCCGGCGCTTCCACTGCCGTCAACATCGCCATCAACGTCATTCAGATCTCGGCGCTGGTCGTCTTCAGTGTGCTCGCCCTCGGCTATCGCTCCAGCCACCCGACCGGCTCGCCCGCCTTCCAATATGACGGTCAGACGCTCGCCACCTATACCTATCAATTTGCCACGGCCAAGGACGGCTCAACCATGCGCGACGCGTCCGGTACGCCGCTGCCCTTGCTGGATTCCGCGGGCAAGCCCGTGCCGTACACCATTGCCTACACCGAGAGAGATTCCAGCGGCAACTTCCTCTCGCACACCTCGGCAGCTTCAGTCGTCATGCCGCATACCCTCAGCTACATGTTCATTCAGGCCACAGTCGCCATCCTCATCCTGGTCGGCTTCGAATCGGTGACTTCGATGGGAGGCGAAGCAAAGAACCCCACCAAGCATATTCCCATAGCCGTAATCGCATCCCTCCTGATTCAAGGATTGATCTGCTACCTGTTTGAGTACTTTGCTGCCAATTACTTCTTAAACTCCGGATACACCATGACCATGGCAGGCAGCTCCGCGGCGCCCATCGGCGACATGATGATCATTGTCGGCGACGGCCTGCTCGGCCAGGGCCACGGCAAGTACTTCATGCTGGCTGAGGCCATCACCGTGTTCTTCGCCCTCATCGGAACCACGCTGAGCTGCATGAATACCGGCGCACGCGTCACCTACGCCATGGGCAAGGACGATGAGGCTCCTGAGCACTTCGGCATGCTGCACGCCGAGTCGCTCTCGCCCCGCAAGGCCATCTGGACCCTCGCCATCATCTCGGCCGTCATCGGCGTCATCGCCGTCTCGCTCGTCTTCGGCGATGCGGCAGCACCCACCGACGCCACCATCGCGGCGCTCCCTCACGGCATCTTCTCCAGTTGGGGTTATCTGTCGCATGACCAGTTGGCTGCGCTTCCCAACTCCTTGCTGACAATCACACTCACATCCAACTTCGGCACATTCATTCTCTATGCGCTCAGTTGCTTCCTGTGCATCGTGGCCTTCCACAAGCGGCCTGACTATAGCCCCATCAGGCACCTGATTATTCCTGGGTTCGGTCTCATCGCCAACCTGGTCTGCATGGGCTTCTACTTGGCCGGTCCCATCTTTGGCCTCGGCACATTCAAGGAACCACTGTTCGCTTTGGGAATCTCCGCTGTCTGGGGCATTTACGGAGCCATCTACTTCCTGCGGTCTTCCAAGATCAAGGGCAAGGCCGTTCTGCTTACATCGCGGTAGACAGGTCCCGCAAAACCGCAACTGAACCACGACCGCTGGGTGGAATCTCTACTCGATCAATACATCGCGAGAACCGAGACCCACCCAGCGGCTATTTTGAATTGAATGTCCCACGAACTTGCATCTTCCCCGTTGCGTGCGGGAAGTAACTTGAGGCGACGGCGCCCATGTTGGATGTCCAGTACGGCCAGGCAAGCGACTTTGGTAAAGTTCGCACCAACAATGAAGACGCTATGGGTACGTTCATCCCTGGATCGCGCCAGGAGGCTCGTTCCCACGGCTACCTTTTTGCGGTAGCCGACGGAGTGGGGGGAATGGATCTGGGCGAAGTGGCATCGGCCACGGCTATTTCGGTCGTCACCGAGGAGTTTGCCAAGGCCCAGTCCGGCACTATGCTCATCAGCCTGTTGCCGCGGCTGATTCAACACGCAAACGCCGCGGTCCACGATTGCACACTCGCGCGGGAATATCGTGGCAGGAAAATGGCGACGACGCTGGTTGCCTGTGCGCTGCGCTACGACCAGGCAATCGTCTCGCACGTTGGCGACTCGCGCTGTTACCTGGTCCGAAACGGAAGAGCCCGGCAGGTCACGCAAGACCATACCCTCGTGAATGAGCAACGAAAAATGGGCCTGATCTCCTCTGCTGAAGTCGCGGATTCCGATGCGCGCCATGTCCTCATTCGCTCTCTGGGACCGGAGATGTTCATCTCCCCTGACACCACTGCCGTGACGCTGCAAGCTGGCGATGTACTGGTTCTGTGCACTGACGGGCTGCACGATGAGATGAGCGAGGCCGCGATTGCCGAAATCGTCTCGCAGAAGAAAAATATGGATGAGATTGCCCGCGAACTCGTTACCAAAGCCGTGGAGATTGACGGGGGCGACAATACCACTGCGCTGGTTGTCCGGGTCCGGTCGGTGGAACAGGTGGGCATGTACCGCGGCCGCCCATACGTGCTCTCCAAATGAGCCGCAAGCGAGCGGCATTCAACACATGCGCTCGCCGCTGATTCGGTAGTCGACGCGGCCGAGGATTCCCTCATGCAATCTTGATGGGTTCTTTATGTCTGCACCTCTAGACTTGCTCTGAAAGTCCAGCATCACCACCCAGAGGAGAGCAATGACCAAGTACAAACTTGAATACATCTGGCTTGACGGCAAAAAGCCGATTCCTGAGCTTCGTGGAAAGACCCAACTCAAGTCTTTTGAGAAGCCGCCAACCCTCGCCGATCTGCCCCTCTGGGGCTTTGACGGCAGCTCCACGATGCAGGCCGAAGGAAGCAAGTCAGACTGCATTCTGAAGCCTGTGGCCCTCTATCCAGATGGCGCCCGCAAGGATGGTTACCTGGTTCTTTGCGAAGTGATGCACCCCGATGGCACGCCCCACTCGACCAACTACCGCGCCACCATTGAAGACGATCCGGACTTCTGGGTCGGCCTTGAGCAGGAGTATTTCCTCTATAAGGATGGACGTCCGCTCGGCTTCCCGAAGGATGGACACCCCACCACGCCACAGGGTCCCTATTACTGCGGCGTCGGCTACAAATACATGGGCAGCATCGCTCGTCAGATTGTCGATGAGCACCTTGAGCTCTGTCTTTATGCCGGCATCAATCACGAAGGCATCAATGCCGAAGTGGCCAAGGGCCAGTGGGAGTTCCAGATCTTCGCCAAGGGCTCGAAGAAGGCCTCGGATGACACCTGGATGGCCCGTTACCTGATGATGCGTCTGTGCGAGAAGTACGAGGTAGATCTTGTCCTCTACTGCAAGCCGATCAAGGGTGACTGGAACGGCTCCGGCATGCACACCAACTTCTCCACCAAGTATCTCCGCGAAGTCGGCGGTAAAGAATACCTTGAATCCCTGATGAAGGCATTCGAGAACAACATCGCCGCCCACATCGAGGTATACGGCCCGGATAACCATCTGCGCCTCACCGGCCTCCATGAGACACAGGCCATCGACAAGTTCAGCTACGGTCTGTCCGATCGCGGCGCCTCGGTCCGCCTCCCTGTCAACTTCATCAAGAACGGCTACAAAGGCTATCTGGAAGATCGCCGGCCCAACTCTGAAGGCGATCCCTACCAGATCATCTCCCGCATCCTCAAAACCATCAACACCGTTCCGACCAAGTAGCGCGAGTCCCGGCTCTGCGCTCATGCGCACCGGCTGCGACTGGTTTTTGTGAGAAGCGGTATCTCTGCGGAAACCAGTCGCCGCCCTTCTGCCCAGGCGGCCATACCTGGCCGTCCCAGGCTCTCCAAAGCAGGATCCTTGCCGTACTGAAGAGAGGCAGGCGACGGAATGAACACCCTACTTTGGATTGTGCAGATACTGTTAGCGGGCGCGTTCATGTTCGCTGGATTCAGCAAAATACTCGTCTTTAAGAGGCAGAAAGAAGCGGCGCCGGCGCCAATGGGGGCCGGATGCGCTGGCATGCCGGATGGGCTGGCTGCCGCCATCGCTTTATTGGAGATCTTCGGAGCGATAGGCTTGTTGATTCCAATCGATCTTTGGCAACCCTACGCCCTGGTTCGGCTGTGCGCAATGGAACTTGCACTGCTCGCGGTCATTGTCGCCATTCATCAAGCGCGCCGCCTCGAACACACCTCGCCGACCATAGCCATGTTCCTGCTCGCGCTTTTCATCATCGTCGGGCGCTCGCAGTAGCAAGCCGCATTCCCCTTCAAAGCGATCTGCCAAGGGGCTGGATCAAGTCGTTGCCCTCCCGAAATATCTGCAATCGCATGAAGCCTTGCTGCTCCTGGAAACGCTCTGCAAGCTCGCGTGCGCGCATCCTGACTCCGCCCGCTCCATGATGCTGACCCCAGGCGATACAATTCGAGCGACAATCGGTCTCAAAAAAAGGACGCTCGCAATGGCAGAAAAAATAAGAGTGGATCGCCGGAACTTTTTGAAGCAGGCAGCAGGTGCGGTGGGTGCAGCCGCGCTACCAGAGACAGTGCAGCGGCGCGCCGCGGCAAGCGAGCCTCACAGCGAGCAGCAGCAGCGTCCGGTCGCAACGGATGCAAGCTATCCGCGCAAATTTAGCGGAGACCAGTTGCGGATGATCTCGTTCCCGATGGGTGGAGTGGCTGCGGGCAGCCTCGGACTGGGCGGGCGCGGGCAACTCGTAAACTGGGAAATCTTCAATCGCCCCAACAAGGGTTACCGCCCATCCTACGCATTCCCGTCCATCTGGGCGCAAGCGGGAACCGCAAAGCCTGTCGCGCGAGTGCTGGAGTCGCGCATCCTTCCTCCATATGAGGGCCAAGACGGGCTGGGCTCTGACAATGCTCCGGGCCTCAGCAGGCTTCAATCGGCCACGTTCACCGGCGAGTATCCGCTCGCTCATATCGATTTTGACGACAACACCCTGCCGGTGAAAGTTGAACTCGATGCGTTCTCTCCCTTCATTCCGCATGAGCCGGACGACTCAGGTTTGCCGGTGGCCATTCTCCGCTATCGCGTCACCAATCCCGGGCCGTCCACCGCTCATGTGAGCATCGCGTTTTCAATCGACAATCCAGTCAAAACGGCGAAGGACCATGGCGGCGCAGCAGACAAGAAACCCGACGACGGGCGGCGTAATGAGTATCTCGCCGAGGATCGCCTTGCCGGGCTGGTCATGAGTAATCCAAACCTGGCGGCAGACGACCCGATGGCCGGCGAATTTGTTCTGGCGGCTACGCCCCATGAGGGAACCGAGGTTTCGCACTGGCAGGGATGGCCTCTGGGCCGCTGGTGGAACTCACCCCTGCACTTCTGGGACCGGTTTTCAGCCACAGGCGACCTGGGCGCGCAGCCGGAGCCGCACAACACCGTGGGTACGCTGTGCCTGAAGTCTTCGATTCCGCCGGGCAAGTCCGTCTTGTTTCCATTCCTGCTCGGTTGGCGGTTTCCAAATCGCACGCCCGACTGGTGCGGATGGAGCGCCCCGCCCGGCGAGGGCAATTCGATCATTGGCAACTTCTACTCTGCCCGTTTCAAAAGCGCGTGGGACGCCGTTCGCTACACAGTTGCGCACCTCGAAGATCTTGAAGCGCGGACGCGCATGTTTTCGAAGACCCTGCGCGAAAGCACTCTTCCGCCTGAAGTGAAGGAGGCGGCGAGCGCCAATCTTTCTACCCTGGCCACAACCACCTGCTTCCGCACCGCCGATGGCGAGTTCCACGGCTTTGAAGGCAGCGACGACACGCGCGGCTGCTGCTTTGGTAACTGCACGCATGTGTGGAACTACGAAACAGCCACCGCGTTCCTCTTCCCTTCCTTTGCCAGATCGCTGCGGCGCAGCGCTCTCGGCTACTCCATGGACGATGCCGGGGCGATTCATTTCCGGCAAACGCTGCCCGACGGAAAGGAGCGCTGGGGCTTTGCGGCAGCGGATGGCCAAATGGGACAAATCCTCCACGCGTGGCTGGACTGGAAGATCAGCGGCGATCAGGAACTGTTGCAGAGTACCTGGCCTCGCGCAAAGAAGGCCATTGAGTTTGCCTGGGTTCCCGGCGGGTGGGACGCCAATCGCGACGGCGTGATGGAAGGCGTCCAGCACAATACCTACGATGTCGAGTTCTATGGGCCCAACCCCATGTGCGGAATTTACTATCTCGGAGCGTTGCGAGCCGGCGAGGAGATGGCGCGTGCTGCCGGAGACGAGTCCTCCGCACACACCTACAGAAGTCTCTTCGAGCAGGGTAGCCGCTGGATCGATGCCAATCTGTTCAATGGCGAGTTCTACATCCAAAAGGTGCGCGGATGGGCCAAAGACGAGATTGCCAACAACCTGCGCAGCGACATGGGTTCCGAGAATACGCTGACTCCGGAATACCAGCTTGGAACGGGCTGCCTGGTAGACCAGCTTGTAGGACAATACCTGGCCGACATCTGCGGATTGGGAGCCTTGGTATCACCGGCCAACATCCGCGCCGCGCTCCGTTCTGTTTATCGTTACAACTACAAGCGCAGCCTGGAACAGCACGATAATGTGCAGCGCACCTTCGCGCTGAACGATGAAGCATCGCTGGTAATCTGCGACTACGGCAAGGGCGCCCGCCCGCACATTCCTTTTCCCTACTTCGCTGAGACCATGACGGGCTTTGAATACACCGCCGCCGTGTTGATGATGAACTGGGGCATGGTGCCCGAGGGGTTGGAGTGCGTGCGCAATACGCGGGCGCGCTACGACGGAGAAAAACGCAACCCCTGGGACGAAGCCGAATGCGGTCACCACTATGCGCGCGCAATGGCGTCCTGGTCGGCAATCGTGGCGCTCAGCGGGTTCAGCTACAACGGCGCAACCAGTTCCATTGTGGCTGCTCCTCTGGTCTCCCACGGCGAGTTCCAGAGCATCTGGTCCACGGGCACGGGATGGGGAACGTTTTCGCTCCGCAGTCGCGCCGCTGGCGTAGCCCTCACCCTCGAAGTGCTGGCGGGAACGCTCGCTTGCCGCTCTTGCGAGTTTCCTGCGCCGGGCACTCATGCCTCAGTCCTCAATAACGGAAGGCCGGTCGAGACTCGTGTGGATCGGCACAACGAGCGATTGCTTGCCACATTCGGCGACACTCTGCGCCTGGCCGCCAGGGATTCGCTCCGCATTGAGGTTCATGCGTGAGCGACGAAACTCCGCAGCCAAGGCCATGCATCGTAATTGTCGGCGGCTTTCTGGCCTCCGGAAAAACAACATTGATCCTCGCCGCCGCCCGCCTGCTTCAGCAGCGCGGAGTGCGCTGTGCCGTCATCCTCAACGACCAGAGCAACGATCTTGTGGATTCCCGACTTGCCACGGCGGAGGGCTTTCTCGCGCGAGAGGTAACGGGAGGATGTTTCTGCTGCAGGTTCTCTGAGCTGATGTCATCGATCGAGCACCTGCAGACCTTTCGCCCGGAAGTGATCTTTGCAGAGCCTGTGGGAAGCTGCACAGACATCTCTGCCACGGTGCTCGGCCCGCTGCTCGAATGCTTTGACCGCTACAGGATTGCGCCGTTTACCGTGCTCGTCGATCCGGCTCGAGCTGTTGCGCTGCAAGCAGCGAATGCAGATTCCGACATGGCTTTCCTCTTTGAGAAGCAGTTGCACGAGGCCGACCTGGTTTGCATCACCAAAGCCGATCTCTATCCCGATGCCGCCGGCATCCCCAGCGTTTCGGCGCGCCGGTTAAGCGCAAAAACCGGCCAGGGCGTTCAGCAGTGGCTCGATGAGATTCTCTTTGGATCGCAGCAAGCCGGAACGACCACCCTTGAGATCGACTATGCGCGATATGCGCAAGCTGAGGCCGCTCTTGCGTGGCTCAATCTCAGCTGCGATCTTGTTCCTGCCGTCCCCTCGTCGCCAGCCCTGATCGTCGGACCGCTGATGGACCGGCTGGACACGGCTCTTACGGCAGCGGCGATCCCGATTGTGCATTTGAAAGTCTTCGATCGCTGCGCCGGCGGTTGGCTCAAGGCAGCAGTTTGCGCCAACGGAGAAGAGCCCAGGGTAGAAGGAGATCTCGACGCATCCCCTGCGGGCCGCCACGAACTGGTCGTCAATCTTCGCGCCAAAGGCGATCCGGAAGTGGTGCGACGGATAGTCGAAGAGCAGCTGAAACTCATCGAAGGCCAGGTATTCGACGTCCATCTGGAGTGCTTCAGCCCAGCACCTCCGAAGCCTGAACGAAGAGTTGCCACATCAAAAAACTGAACGTCGTGGATGAGCAATGACCAATGCCCGGGGCCTGAACAGCGCTCCCTAAATCCGCACTGCTGGCTCTGGAATGATCACCAGCTCCACACCGGCCTCATGGAAGATCTCCGTTGTAAAGGCGAAGCTCTCCGCCCAGCGGTCGTTGTCTGACTTGGGCGCGACCACCCGTTTGATGCCGGCCTGCACAACCGCTGCCCCGCATTGCGAGCAGGGCATGAATGGCCACACGTAGATCGTGCAGCCCTCCAGATCCTGCTTCGCCGTAAGGATGGCGTTCATCTCCGCATGGATGATCGTCCGGTATTTCGCTTCGCGGTTCTCCAGTCGGTCCGGCGTGTCGGCCACGCCCTTGGGATGGCCGTTGAAGCCAAGCGACACAACAAACTTGCCGCGCGTAATCACCGCGCCCACCTGCGTGCTCGGGTCCTTGCTCCAGCTTGAAACCAGCCGCGCCATCTCAAGAAAACGCGAATCCCAGTCAGCCACCATCCCCCGCTTTCTCGCTCAGGCTCTGCTTGAGCGAACACCTTATCCTAAACCGGCCGCGCGCCCGCAAGAACAGCATA
>CAVXVM010000160.1:0-3561 GCA_963765025.1 uncultured Acidobacteriaceae bacterium
AGCGCAGCGCAGCGGAGTCGAAGGACCTGCGGTTGCTTTTCGCCCATCCCAGAAAAACGCCGGGTGCCCCTGGTGCCTCGCTTTTGGGCACCTGGGATCGAAGACACCATCCTTCGCGCATTTTGCGCCAATACTTATTGACTGTCATCCTGAGCGGAGCGCAGCGGAGTCGAAGGACCTGCGGTTGCTCTTCGCCCATCCCAGAAAAACGCCGGGTGCCCCTGGTGCCTCGCTTTTGGGCACCAGGGATCGAAGACACCATCCTTCGCGCATTTTGCGCCAATATTTATTGACTGTCATCCTGAGCGGAGCGCAGCGAAGTCGAAGGACCTGCGGTTGCTTTTCGCCCATCCCAGAAAAACGCCGGGTGCCCCTGGTGCCTCGCTTTTGGGCACCTGGGATCGAAGACACCATCCTTCGCGCATTTTGCGCCAATATTTATTGACTGTCATCCTGAGCGGAGCGCAGCGAAGTCGAAGGACCTGCGGTTGCTTTTCGCCCATCCCAGAAAAAACGCCGGGTGCCCCTG
This sequence comes from uncultured Acidobacteriaceae bacterium, assembly GCA_963765025.1. GTDB lineage: Bacteria > Acidobacteriota > Terriglobia > Terriglobales > Acidobacteriaceae > Telmatobacter. The sequence goes on from CAVXVM010000160.1 coordinate 530, forward strand.
GTGCCTCGCTTTTGGGCACCAGGGATCGAAGACACCATCCTTCGCGCATTTTGCGCCAATATTTATTGACTGTCATCCTGAGCGCAGCGCAGCGAAGTCGAAGGACCTGCGGTTGCTTTTCGCCCATCCCAGAAAAAACGCCGCGTGCCCCATCCATCACGCTACCGGGGTCCCCGGCGACAGGTCTTCGTCGCTGGGGTGGTTGGTGATGGGCGGGAAAGCAAGCATTCAACCTCGAAGCTTTTCTAGTCCCTCAGTCCCTCAGTCCCTAGTCCCTAGTCCCTCAGTCCCTCAGTCCCTTAGTCCCTTTTCCCCGTTCCCCGTTTTTTCCCAATAAACCGCAACCGCACGTAATCAGCAGTCCAGTTCCCTTCCTCGTCGCGCAGGATCGGTTCAAGCAAGTCGACCGCTTCACGCACCACCGTATCGCGCATCGCCTCCGGCAGCGATTCCAGCACACCGCGGCGAAACGTCCTGATCCAGCCGCTCATCCCGCCTTCCAAAAGCCGCGTTGGCCGTGGAATCAGTTCAATGCGTTCAACCGTGAATCCGTGACCTTCCAGCCGGCGGCCGTAGATCTCCGGCGTCGGATAGTAATTCACGTTGTCTTCGCGTCCATCAAAGCCATGACGCGCCATCACGGCGATGAGCGCAGTGCGGATGGCGGCGATGTTGCCCAGCCCGCCCATCTCCGCAACAAAACGGCCGCCCGTCCTCAGCACGCGATGCACCCCGGCCATCATTGCATCCTGATTGCGAACCCAGTGCAACGCTGCGTTTGAAAACACAGCATCGAATGCAGCATCCTCATACGGAAGCGACTCGGCATTGCCTTCATCCACTTCGATCCCCAGCGCACGCGCCGATGCGGCCATCTTGGGCGAAGCGTCAAAGCCCACAACCCTGGCGCCCGCCGCAACAATCCGCTTTGTCAGTTGCCCATCGCCGCAGCCAAGGTCGAGAATGCGTTCCTCAGGCTGGGCGTCGAGCCACTCGAGCACGCCTCCCGCCAGGCCGTGCACAAATGCGCCGTTCTTCTCATACGCCTGCGGGTCCCATGTCTGCATCGCGAGCGGCCTCCTCTACCAAGTGTGCCGCAGCCATGCGCATAAGACAAAGGGCAACAAGATACTTGACTGGTTGCAAAGAAAAGAAGACAACAAATCGGTTGACGCACATGATGAGCGTCCCGTTTTTCGTTCTCGTCATAGGGGCTGTCTCGGCCGGGTCAGTTTTCGCAGAAATCAGCCAAGGTTTGCTCGAAGACTCCGCTGAGGGGAGACTGCGTACAGGAGAAAGTTGGGCTCCCCAGGTTAGTCCCATTCGTGTTGAGGATCAGACGGTAGCCTTGGCACGTTGCATGTCGTTCCCCGCGTTCATCCAGGTAATAAACGCAGACAGGACCGTATAGTTGGAAAACGGCGTCTTGCGCGACAGAAATCTTTTCGGGATTTTCGCCGGGGGGAGTTTCCGGTTCTTTTTGAGCCCCTCCAAGCGTGACGCTTATGCTGTTCGTCTTGACGAGGCTCTGCGCTCCCATCGCTTGGGCCAAATCTATTACCACCTCCTGGCCGCCATTAACGGGAAATTCCTTCATCTTCGGAGAGACTTTTTGTTCGCACATTTGGTCTGTGATAGCTGGAAGTTCATCAATTTGTGCAACTCCTGTTTTTTTCTCTGGAACGAGTTTGAATTCGGGCCCCGCGACAAACGCGTTTATAGCATCCGATCCCTTGATGTTCTTAACCGAAATGCGCATTGCTCCTGTATGAAGATAAATGGCCTTGTCAGTGACTTCGCAGTTAATCGGCCCTATAACTTCGGGAGGTCGACTGAATATCAGGCGGGGCCGGTGTTCAGCATTAAAGTTCCACATTGTCTGGAGATTCCCCAATATGTAGCTGGCCAGAACCAACAAGCCTACAATGAAACCGATTCCCTCAATAGCCCATTTGAATCGTTTTGCAGCACTGGCACGCTGCCAGTGCTGTCTAAGGGTCCACTTTTTATTCTTGCTTTGATTGGTCTTCTTCTTCGATTGGCTGGGGACATTGGTGTCCGGGTTTTCTTGGATATCGGCAGTGCCATGCGCGAGTTGTTTATCTGTTTCTTGTTGGCCCTTTTGGGGGTTTTCATTTTTCACATTGGCCTATTCTGGTTCTTGGGAGAGTTTTGATGAAAGACGAATATCACGAAGGAGTTAAGGCAGGCGAGAACTTTGAAGTGGCAATTGAGGCAATTAAGTCCCCGCGCCATCCACGATGGCCATAATTATATGTCTTTCGGCGAGGGCCGGGTGCCCCCGGTCTCGCTTTTGAGACCGGGGATAGTTGCAAAGGATGCGTAGCCTTGATGAAGCGAGCTCCTCAGATCGACTGCACCGGCAGCAGTGTCAGATCGTCCACCAGGCCCACTTCCTTCTGCACGAAAGGCTCCCCGTAGCGCACGCCCGCGAGCAGCCCGTAATGCCGCGCCTCAGCAAAGGTGCGCTCGCGAATCTCTTCCTCGGGAACAAACAGCCCGCCGCCTGCCGCCTGGTTGGCATATTGCGACCGGTAAGCCATCAGGGCCGCGTGGCGCTGCTCGATGAATGGCGAAATGTCCACAATGAAACTCGGCCGCACGTCCGCGTAGAGGCTCGCGTACACAATTTTGAACGGCCGATGCGGCTCCGCGCCGGTATCGATCTTTCTCAGTCCCGCCAGAAAGCAAGCATCGTAGCCGAGCGACCCTGCGGCCGCATGATCCGGATGCCGCGCCTGCCAATAGGGCAGGATGACCACGCGCGGCCTCACCTCGCGCAGCACGCGGGCGATCTGAATTCGGTTTTCGAGGGTATTTTCAACCGCGCCATCGGGCAGGCTGAGCGCCTGCCGCCAGCCCACACCAAGCAGCTTTGCAGCTTCAGCCGCTTCTTGCGCGCGCTCTTCCGCGCTGCCCCGCGTGCCCGCCTCACCCTGGGTCAGGTCGAGGATCGCCGTCCGCAGACCGCGCGCCGCCATCCGCAGCAACGTGCCGCCGCAGGTCTGCTC
>CAVXVM010000161.1:0-9501 GCA_963765025.1 uncultured Acidobacteriaceae bacterium
CTCGGCGCCCGCAACCGGAGGCACGCCCCAGCTTATTGACACAGGCTCCGCCACCAATTGTTCCGGCAGTCACGGCTTCTCGCCCGACGGCAAATGGCTAGCCATCACCTGTGTCGGCCCCGGTCATCCAGAGCACCGCGTGTCCATCATCCCCGCAACCGGTGGTGAGCCGCGCATCCTGACCGAACAAACCGGCTGGTTCCACAGCTGGTCGCCCGACGGTAAAACCATCTTCTTCACGCGCGGTGGCCCGCAGCGCGGCTCAGGCAACATTTACTCCATCCCCGTTGAAGGCGGAAACGAGACCGCCCTCACCACCGGCACCGGCCTCAGTGATGATCCCGATTTCTCTCCCGATGGCAAGTGGGTCTACTTCAATACCGATCGCTGGGGCGGCATGCAGATTGGGCGCATGCATCCTGACGGCAGCCAGGTCGAACAGGTCACCTTCGACCAGTTCCGCAACTGGACCCCGCATCCCTCGCCCGATGGCAAGATGATCGTCTTCATCTCCTACGCGCCCAACGTCACCACTCACGCCGCTAACAAGGACATCGCCCTGCGCATCCTCTCCACCACCGACAACAGCATCCGCACCCTCGTCAATCTAGTCGGTGGCGACGGTTCCATGAATGTAGCCAACTGGTCACCCGATTCCAAGAGCCTGGCCTTCGTCAGCTATCAGATGCTCCCCGCTGGCGACACCGGCTCGACCCAGTAGCAGTAACTCTTGGGTACGTTCGTCAGCAAATCCACCCGGCGGCCATTTGCAGTCTCGGTCCGCTTCGCTACAATCTCATCCACAGCCTCCCATTCTCAGGGCTTCCATCCACCAGTCAGGTTTCGGAGGTTCAATGTCCAGATTTCTCTTCACGATGATGCCGGTCAACGATCTTGGCCTGCCCACGCGCATGCTGCCCATCGCCCGTGTGCTGGCCGATCGCGGTCACGAGGTCGGCGTCTTCAATCCCGCGCCCGCGCCCATGGCCCTCATCGCCGAGGCGGGATTGAACCCTGTCCCCATGCCCGACCTTCCCTTGCCCGAACCCGGTTCTGACATGGCTCGCGCCAGCAAGGCTTACGACGTCGACGAAATGTTCGCCGCCATCTTTCCCAATGAAGAATTTGTCCGCGCCATGACCGCCCTGCACATCAAGCTGCTCCAGGACTTCGCACCCGATGTCGTCGTCGACTCCTTCAATCTGCCCGCCTGCCTCGCAGCCCGCATCCTCAAAATTCCCCTTGTCACCGTCAACCAGGGAAACTTCCATCCCGCAAGCGATGGCTTCAAATGGTGGCAAAGGCCGCGGCCCACCGCGCTGCGCAGCGCCGTAGCCGTCCTCAATCGCGTTGCTGCCGAGCATGGCGCTGGCCCCTTTGCCCGCTGCGTCGATCTCATGGCCGGCGATCTCTCCCTGATTGTGGGCACTCCAGAGACCGACCCCGTGGCCGACTCCGCCACCCGTCACGTCGGCCCCATCACCTGGCAGCGCGGCAATGCCGAACTGCCCTCATGGGTCCAGGATCTCAGCCGCGACAAACCCCTCGTCTGGGTCTATGCCGGAAATCCTCGCTACAACGGCGAAGGTGCCGCGCGCAATCCCTTCGATTCCATCGTTGTCATCCGCGCCGCCATCGACGCTCTCGGCGACCAGCCCTTCCATGTCGTGCTCACCATGGGTCACCAGGAACTGCCTCCCGAGTTCGGAACGCTGCCCCCCAACTTTCATCTCGCGGCCTACCTGCCCGGTCCCGCCATGGCCGCCCGCTGCGATCTCATGGTCCATCATGGTGGCCACAGTTCCGTCACTGCGGGATTAAGCGCCGGCACGCCCGCCGTCATCATCCCCACCGCTACCGAGCGCGAAAGCAATGCCCGGCGCATGGCTTCGCTCGGAGCTGCTCAGGTCGTCATGCCCATCCCGGAACCGGATGGCAGCAAGCGCGTCGATGTGGAGGAATTTCGCGCAGCAGTCAACAGGGTGCTCAGCGACAATCGCTTTCGCTCCGCCGCGCAAGGAGTTGCTCAATCGATGAAGAAATACGGCGGCGCATCGCAGGCCGCCGACCGCATAGAAAAATTCGCCCAGAGCAAAATTCCGCGCTAGTGTCTCATGTCTGACTGATATAAAAATTGACTGTCATCCTGAGCGACCCTGAGCGAAGCGAATGGGGAGTCGAAGGACCTGCAGTTGCTTTTCGCTCATCTAACGAAAAAGCCTGCCCTGAACAAAATTGAGCGGGAACCTGCGGTTCGGGTGTCCGAAATTATTCAACGAATTTCAGAAACACCAGCGCTAGAGAATCTCAGCCTTCTCTTCACCGGCCACCGGCTTCGCCCCCGGCATCGTGCGCAATCCCGGCGTGGTGCTCGAGGCGCGCATCGGCATCGCCTGCGGCGCCTGGTGCATCGTCACAATAATCACCCGCGCCGCGCGTTTCCCCGCGCACTGGTAGGAGTGTGGCGTTCCCGCGTCAAAGTAAACCGCGTCACCCGTGTCCAGAGTGCACTCCTTGTCCCCGTGCCGCAGCTCCAGTTCGCCTTCAAGAACGTAGAGAAACTCAAACCCCGGATGCATGTGCGCCTTAGGCTCCGGCGTCCTTGCCAGCGGAACAAACTCCGCAAAATACGGATCCATGTTCCGGTCGGGAACCATGTAGCCCAGGCTCTCAAAAAAATACGTAGGCGGCTCAACCCCCGTCTGCGGCAGCCGCACCCGATCCTTCTGCCGGTGAATCCTGAACATCGCGCTAGGCTCGGTCTCGAAAAAGTGCGAAAGGTCTTTTGAAAACACCATCGCAATCCTCGCCAGGTTTCTGAGCGTCGGAACCACGCGCCCCGTCTCAAGCTGCGACAGAAAACTCGCCGATAAGCCCGTGTGCTTGCCCAGCTCCACCAGCCCCATTGACTTCTTCAGCCGCAGTCGCCGGATCCGCTCTCCGATCCGCTTTTCCGCAATAAAACGTTCTGCGGTCTCCGGGTCGGCCTGCGTCTTTTGCGTCTCTTCGTTCGTCACTACGGCGGGATTGGCCATATTCACTAGGATGCGCCCCGTAACAAATTATTGTCCAGATCAAAAAAAATTTATACCCTGCTAAACCAACCGCACCAGACGCGGCTATTGTATTCATCAGGAGGATCGCAAGATCGCCCCCCTCAATCCACCTCCCCTGCCGCCCCGGTATCTACTCTCGGGAGCCTCAGGAATGTTGGGCTCGGCCCTCAGGGAATCCCTGGCCGCCCGTAACTCCTCTATTCTTCAGCTGGTACGCTCGGCTCCTACTCTGCCCGGCCAGCTCCGGTGGAACCCCGCTTCCGACCCGGCCATTCCCCACCGTGAGGCGCTTGAAGGCCTCACCGCCGCTGTCCATCTCTCCGGCGTCAATCTGGCCGCTCACCGCTGGACATCCGACTTCAAGCGCGAAATCCTCGAGAGTCGCGTCGCCTCAACCCGCGCACTCGCCACTGCCCTCGCCGCCCTCCGCCATCCGCCTCAGGCGCTCCTCGTCGCCTCCGCCACCGGCATCTACGGCAATCGCGGCCAGGAGCTCCTCGACGAAACCTCTCTCCCCGGCCAAGGCTTTCTCGCCGATGCTTGCCGCCAATGGGAAGCCGCCGCGCAGCCAGCCATCGATGCCGGCATCCGCGTCATCCATATGCGCTTCGGCGTCGTCCTCGGGCCCGGACCCGGCACACTCGGCAAGCTCCTCCCCATCTTCCGCCTCGGTCTTGGCGCACGCCTCGGCTCCGGCACTCAGTACATGAGCTGGATCTCGCTCCCTGACACGCTCGCCGCCATCCACTTCCTCCTCGAATCCGACTCGCTTTCAGGCCCCTTCAACTTCTCGGCGCCCAACCCGGCCACCAACGCCCAGTTCACCCGAGCCCTCGCCGCTCAACTTCACCGCCCCGCCTTCTTTTCCATCCCCGCCTCCGCTCTTCGTCTCGCCTTCGGACCCATGGCTGACGAAGTCCTCTTGTCCAGCTGTCGCGCCTACCCCGCCCGCCTCGTAGCCGCCGGTTTCCAGTTCAGCCACGCTACCATCGTCCACGCCCTCCCTGCCGTGCTTACGCCCGGTCGCCTCTAGTCTGCTCACATCCTGTCGAAAACTTTTCGCCTGCAAATCCCGCATAGGCTACACTGGCTTCCTCTCTGCTTCCCCCTGTGAAAGTGCGAGGAGTCCACGGTGAGCACCCCCTTCACATTTCGGCGAGTTCGCTGTGCGTCGCTGCTATGCGCCTTGTTCGCCTTCCCGATGCTTGCGCATGTTCAGACCCAGCGCGGCCTCGAGCCCGAACCACCGCAGCCCGGCGCCGACGGCCAGCTCGGCAGCTTCTATGCGCTCGTCATCGGCATCAACGACTATCACGCGCCTCTGCCTCCGCTTAAGTCCGCCGTCAATGATGCCAGGGCCGTTGGCAAGGTCCTCGAGGAACATTACGGTTTTCATGTGCAGTACCTCCTCGATGCACAGGCCACTCGCTTCAACATCCTCGATGCGCTCGGCAAGTACGAGAGCAGCCTGCAGCCAACCGACAACCTGGTGATCTACTACGCGGGCCACGGCTATCTCGATCCAAACACCAAGCGCGCCTACTGGATGCCATACGATGCCAACTCAAAGCTCAGCCCAAACCGAATCATCTCCGATGATCTGATGAACGAGGTGAGCGATGCGCCGGCGCGACACGTGCTCGTCATCTCCGACAGTTGTTACTCAGGCGACCTTGCCAACACGCGCAGCCTTGGGTCCGGCCCCGAAGGCGGCACATCGGCCGTCATCCAGCGGATGCTCGCTCGAAAATCGCGCAACCTGATGGCGAGCGGCGGCGAAGAGACAGTGTCCGATGCAGGTGCGGACGGCCATTCTGTGTTCGCCAGCGTGCTCTTGCGCGCGCTGTCTGACAATCAGAGCCCGATGTATACCGCCAGCAGCCTCTTCTACGCAGACATCAAAGACTCGGTCGTCGGCAATTCCGAACAGACGCCGGAATACGCCGTGATTCCAAACTCCACCCACAACGGAGGCGACTTCGTATTTGTCCGCAACGGCAAGGCGCCGCCACCCGCGCCCGGCGCACGCAAAGCGGCAGCACCCACCATCGAGTCAGAGCCCGACACATCCGCCGAGTCCGCAGCGAACTCCAGCCCAGCCGACCTTCCGCGCACCATGAACCAGGCCCGCATCACCCTCCCGGAAATCAGCGCAGCGCTCGGTTCTGCCGATGTGCGGTTTCTGAAGGACGCGCTCGCGTCAGGCGTGGCCCCCACGCAGATAGAGCAGGCGCTGCGGCAGAAATCCTCTGATGGCCAGACGACTGTGGCCCAGGATTTCTTCAAGAATGCGGCGAATGCGCCCGATGCCCTGGCGTGGTTCAGCTCATCGCTCAAGGCCGGCCTCGACCCGAACATGACAGTGCCCAACGATTACTACGGGCAGGAGGGCCTGCTGATCGCAGCCATGCGCGCGGGCAATGCCAAGGCCGTCAAATTGCTGCTTGAGAACGGTGCAAGCCCGCACGCATACCAGGACCTGTTTCTCACGCGCTTCCCGGATCCGCGATTCCTCTATCCGTTGCAGGCGCTCGCCGCAAATGATGCGTTTGACCTGGCAGAGAAGCAGGATCTTGCGAAAGCCTTTATCGCCGCCGGTGTTGCCATCCCTGACCCCGCCCCAATGAAGCCGGGGGCAAGGCCGATTCCGATCGACACCGCCAAAGAAATTCAGGACGAGACAGCGAAGCAGCTCGGCATCAGCCTTCCGGTTTCTCCGCTGTGCTGCCAACAGACGAGCCCCATCTGCCTCGCGGCCTCCAAACGCACCCACGAAGACTGGTGCGCGATCATCGCCGCCATGCCCAAGTCGCTGAACACAGCATTCCCGGCCGGCGGAGCAGGAACACCCATCTGGGACATCAAACTCCGCTACCTCCTGGCGATCCAGAACAACAAGGCCTACTTCATGGGTTTGCGCGATCTCGACAACTCATTTACCTCGGTGAATTACGTGCTCGTCGAAGTCTCAAAAGATGCATCAACCTGGACGGTGCTCACCTACATCCCTCCGGAAGCCGGCATGGGCCTCTGCAAGCGCGACGACAAGGACGACACCGCCGCTCCCGCCGAGGAATGCTGGCGGCGGATCCCGCTCCACCGCGTAGCCGGCACCGACGAAATGCGCTTCGATTCGTACAACCTCACCTGGAAGCTCGGCAAGTGAGAGTCAATCCACGTCGGAGCACGATCGTTCCGCACCTCCTCTGAATCCCGGCATCTCGCCTGGATCGTGCCCCCATCCCCCCGCCCCACTCCCCCAAATGCAGTTGTCATCTTGAGCACTTAAATTGTCTGTCATCCTGAGCGACCCTGAGCGAAGCGAGCGGGGAGTCGAAGGACCTGCGGTTGCTTTTCGGCAACAGCTTATCCGCAAAATCAGTAATGTCCGGATTGCCGGTGATACTCCCGGAACCTCCGCCCTCACGCGCCTTCCAGCTTTGCGCTAACGATGGCTCTTATCTTGTCCATGGCTTCTGGTGCTCCAGTCCCGTACTGTGCGGCCCAATCTAAGAAGCTCTCGAACGAAGAACCAGATGGGTGTCCGTCCAAAGAGGCCCCCGACCTGAGCAGCAGTTCGACGAAGCCCACATGTCCGGTATGCGCGGCGAGGGAGAGAGCAGTGTCGCCGAACTTGTTTTGCATATCCAACTGAGCTCCGCGCTGAATCAGTTCTTCGCCGACGGCAGTATTCCCCTCAAGCGCGGCCATCATCAACAGGGTCCAACTGAGACGGTTCGCGAGGTTGGCATCTCCGCCCGACTGGAGGAAATGGCGAATACGAATAACGTCGTCCTTCTTAATTGCTTTGTGTGCTTCGCGGAAATCCATCGATGAATGATACGTTGCTGCGAGTACCGGGTGAGTGGTCGCCAACTCGGACATTACCCATTACCGACCCAAGAACGCAAACCTCAGGTAGAACCCGCTGACGAACAGCACCCTTCAAACCAACCGAACCCCCATAAACAACGTGCATCTCCGCCCCGCGTTATCCTAGAAGGTCAATCACTCAGGCTTTCAGGAAAGCGCAAAAAACATGGCCGAGAAACCACTACCTCAACCACAGCCGCTCCCGTAGCCACCATCGCCACACTAGGCCAGCATGAAGGCCAGTCCGTCACCATCCGCGGGTGGCTCTACAATCTCCGCGAAAGCGGAAAGCTTCCTCTTCCCCATCTTTCGCGACGGCACTGGAACCGTGCAGGGCGTAGCCCACGTCAAGAGCGTTCCCGCTGAAGTTTTCGAAGCCCTCAAAGGCCTCACCCAGGAATCCTCCGTCATCGTCACCGGAAAGGTCCGTGCCGACAAGCGCGCCGGCGGCTTCGAACTCGACGTTGAAAAGTTGCAGGTTGTCCATCGCGTCCCCGGGTCCTGAACCCTATCCCATCACCCTCAAGGAACACGGCGTCGACTTCCTCATGGAGCATCGCCATCTCTGGGTCCGCACTCCGTGTCAATCCGCCATCCTCCGCATCTCGTGCTGAAATCATGCGCGCCGGAGCCGAGTACTTTGACACCAACGGCTTCATCCGTACCTATCCGCCCATCCTCACACTCCGCAGCATGCGGAAGGCACCTCCACGCTCTTCCCCGTGGACTACTTCGGCGACCCGGCCTATCACCCAGTCCGGCCAGCTTTACATCGAGTCCACCGCGCTCGCCCTCGGCAAGGTCTAAGCTTCGGTCCCACCTTCCGTGCCGAAAAACCAAAAACCCGCCGCCATCTCACCGAGCTCTGGATGATGAGCCCGAAGTCCGCCTACATGCGACCTCGACGGCCTCTCGAGCTCGCAGAAAACTTCCTCAGCCACATCGTGCAGAGCGTTCTCAAGATCGCGCCTCCGAACTGGATGTCATTGGCCGCGACAAGACCAAGCTCGAAGCCACCAGGCGCCTTTCCCGCGCCTACCGCTACGACGTTGCGGTCGAAATGCTCGACCAGGCCCACAAGAGACGGCCAACCTCGAAGCGCCCTTCGGTTCGACGGCAACGACTTCGGCTCGCCCGATGAAACCTGGCCGCGCTCGCGCAGGTACGACCGGCCCGTCATGGTCAAATCGCTACCCGGCCGACGTGAAGCCTTCTACATGGAGCCCGACCCCAGGACGCGCGTGATGCCTTTTGCGTTGACGCGCCCGCTCCCGAAGGCGACGGCGAAATCACCGCCTTGCTGCGCGTTTCAAGTTTTGAGTTGTCGGACGCCCGCACCGAGCAGCAGAGCTGCCAAGGAAGCCTTCCAGTGGTACTGACCTGCGCCGCGACGGCAGCGAGCCCCACTCGGCTTCGGCATGGGCATTTAGCGCGCGTCGTGGACTGCGGCCTTGACCACGTCGCGAACCATCCCCTTCGCCCGCACACTCCACCGCATCTACCCGTAGCGCAGTCATAACGCAGCGAAATCAAGCGACTGCCGCGTCCTGGGCAGTCCGACGGGCGCCCGATTCATGCGACGTTTTTGTTTTTGCCGCATGAAGCTGGAAAGAGCCACTCCCCCTCAGCCTTCCGGTCATGGCTCAAATGAAAGAGCTAGGAAGCTGCTCCTCCGCGGTGCTTAAGTCCAGAAGTTCAGATCGATCGCGCAAAACCGAGCAGCAGGTCCCATGCAGCCGGGAAATGTCACGTTTAAAATCAACTGGCAGGGAGATGATGCAAACTGAATTTATTGAATGTCCTGTTGGTCTGTGGTTGATCATCTTCATGATCATTGTTCTGGTATCTCATGGCTTATGGTGCTGCCCTTATCAATTGACAACCCGTTTTACAACCTGAGACACTCCTATTGTGCCGATATCATTAGTGCCCGTGATGGAAAATGTGCAAGCTAGACAAAATCAATTAGGACAATGGAAGCCCTCAACCAATTTGGCCAGCGTCTGAGTGAGTTGCTTTCTGCCTGTGACAATAAAAAGTCCTGTGTACTGTGATAAGCAATTGTCGAATGGTTGTCAGGGTTGGTCCACTGTTGGAGGGCGTGGGAGTGGACTATATTGGATTAATGAATTGTATATGAAATTGTAGCCAAAACCCTGTAGTCGGGATCTCCAGAATTCAAATCCTTGGTATGGGGGATGCCCATGGTCTGGACTAGTGGCATAAAGTTCATTGGGAATGCGAAGCTTTGTGGGAGATTCTGCTGGCATGGCTGTCCTTGCCAGAGTGTCGGAGACGACCTAGGTGTGCGGCTGACCATAGCGACGGAGACGGCGTTGCGCGCTGAAAACTCAAAGTGATTGCCCGACCCAGCGTGGAGCTGCGGAATCCAAGGAACTCGAAGATCACTATCTCCAGCCAGCAGTGTGATGGGTGAGCGGAGCGACGACCTCGGCGACGATCCGCGACGGCGGCTCGAAAAGCCCTATGGCGGTGGTGTAGGCCGAGAACATCTTGTTGGTGCAGTGAGCTTAGGGAAGCAAGACGGAACTGGTCACCACGAGGACGATAT
>CAVXVM010000162.1:0-4165 GCA_963765025.1 uncultured Acidobacteriaceae bacterium
TCGACATCGGCAAGGCGCTCGGCTCGCGCGACATCTCACTCTGGATGGCCGATGGCTCCAACTATCCCGGCACGCAAAGCATCCGCAACCGTGTCGGTTGGCTTGAAGAAGCCCTGCGCGCCTCCCACGATCGCCTTGCGCCCAACCAGCGCCTGCTGGTTGAATACAAGCCATTCGAGCCCGCTTTCTATCACACCGATATCGCCGATTGGGGCATGTCTGCCCACTTTGCGCGCCATGCCGGCCCACAGGCCGTCGTCCTGGTCGATACCGGCCATCACTACTCCTCGCAGAACATCGAGCAGATCGTTGCCTGGCTGCTCCACACCGGCATGCTCGGCGGCTTCCACTTCAACGATCGCCGCTACGCCGACGACGATCTCACCCTCGGCTCCATCGACCCATATCAGATCTTCCGCATCTTCCATGAGATTCACTCAGCCGCCCAGGACGGCATCAAGCTCGACATCGCCTACATGATCGACCAGAGCCACAACCTGAAGGGCAAAATGGAAGCCATGGTGCAGACCGTGGTGACTGCGCAGGAGCTTTATCTCAAGGCAGCCCTCGTCGACCGCGGAAAACTCTCCGTTCTCCAGCAGTCTTGTGACCTGGTGGCCGCCGAAGAGCTCTACAGGGGAGCGTTCTGGCAGGATGTGCGTCCCATGGCCGCGGCCTGGCGCGAGGCTCACGGCCTGCCCACCGATCCGCTCGCCGCTCTGCGCGCCTCCGGTTACGTCGAGCGAATCTCCGCCGAGCGCGGAAGCCGCTCCTCGGCAGTAAGCAGCTACGCGTAAAAACAGTTGTCAGTTGTCAGCGATCAGCAAATCATCCTTTGGCAGTCAACTACTGACTACGTTATCTTGACTCTGATCTCTGACAGCGGACGCCTGAGAACTGTAAACTGACTACTGATCACTGAGAACTGAATTGCCCAAGGCAAAGATCAAGCGGCTTTACCTTATCCCGATCCTGTCCAAGGCGCTCGACGTCATCGAGCTGCTTGAGCAGCATCACGCCCCGCTCACGCTTGAAGACGTCTATCAAAAGACTCACATCTCCAAGACCAGCGTCTACCGCATCCTCAAAACTCTGGTTCACCGCGGCTATCTTGCCCAGTCGCAGAATGGCCAGTACAGGCTGGTTTCGCGTCCGCGGCGCCTGCGCTTTGGCTTCGCCGTCCAGAGCGCGGATATGCCTTTTTCCGTCGCCGTCGCCCACAGTGTCACGGCGGCTGCTGCAGCCTCCGGCGTGGAACTCCTCATCCTAGACAACCGCTTCGATCCTGACGTGGCCATCCAGAACGCCTTGGAGTTTGTCGCCAAACGTGTTGACCTTGTCCTCGAGTTTCAGGTTGAGGAGGCCGTGGCGCCGCGTATCGCCCACATCTTCCGCAAGGCTGACATCCCCCTCATTGCCATTGATGTTCCGCACCCCAACTCCACCTACTTTGGCGTGGATAACTTTGAGGCTGGACACGAAGTGGGCACAATGCTTGCCCAGCATGCCCTCAGCAAGTGGAAGGGAATTGTCGATCGCGTCATCGGCGTCGGCTTCAAAGAGGCCGGCAGCTTCGTTCAGAGCCGGGTCACCGGAGCCTTCGAAGGCATTCGCGAGCGGCTGCCCGATCTGGCGCACGATCGATTTATTCAGATCGAGGGCCGCGGCATGCGCGAGCAAAGCCGAAACGCCATGAAGGAGTTTCTCAAGGATCATCAGGCAGGTCAGCGCATCCTGGTTGCCGCCGCAACTGATTCCAGTGCACTCGGTGTCATCGACGCAGCCCGCGAGCTTGGCTGCGAGCAGGACTTCGCCATCGCCGGTCAGGATTGCATCCCCGAGGCCCTTGAGGAGATACGTTCCGGCAAAAGCGCGCTCATCGGTTCCATCTCCCATGAGGTTGAAACCTACGGGCCCCGTCTCATCCAACTCGGCATTGCCCTGCTCCGTGGAAACATCGTCCCCCCCTACAACTACATCCGCCATCGCGCCGTCACCCTCGAAACGCTTTCGCCGGAACCGAAAGGACCCAACAAACCGTGAAATCCAACTTCTGCCGCTGGTCAGACCAAAAACCGGCCAAAACCCGTCTGCCCGCTCTTTTCGACGCTTATGCGTGCGTGGTAACGTGGTCACGTCCGGCCCATTCCCGCTAAACTGGTGATTATGAACAAGGCTGCACTGTCTTCCCCTGTACTGGCATTTCTTGAGGATCGCTGGGATCCCTCTGTCGCTGCTACCCTCGACGAACCGGAATTGCTGCGCTATCGCTCCAACCTGCTCGGCTCTGACCTCCGCATTACCAACTTCGCGGGCGGAAACACCAGCTCGAAGGTCGCAGATGTTGACCCCCTCACCGGCGAGCCCGTTCAGGTGCTCTGGGTCAAAGGCTCGGGCGGTGACCTGGGAAGCATCAAGCGCACCGGATTCGCGACGCTCTACCAGCAAAAGCTGCTCGCGCTTCAGCACAGCTACAAGGGGCGCGACCACGAAGACGATGTCGTCGATTTGTACCCGCTCTGCGCCTTCAAGGGCAACCCCGTGGCTGCTTCCATTGACACGCCTTTGCACGGCTTCCTTCCGTTTCCACACGTGGACCACCTCCATCCCGACTGGGGAATTGCTCTGGCTGCTTCAGCCAACGGCAAAACCAAGATGGACGAGTTCAATCGCGAGTTCGGTCACTCCCTGGTGTGGGTGCCCTGGGAGCGCCCCGGCTTTGAGCTGGCAATGATGATGAAACGCGCCGTGGAGCAAAATCCCGGCTGCGACGGCATCGTCCTCGGCGGGCACGGTCTCTTCACCTGGGGCCAGACCCAGCGCGAGTGCTACCTGAACACCCTCACCGTCATCGATCAGATCGGCCAGTTCATTCAGCGCCACGGCGTTGCCAAGGGCCCCACCCGATTTGGCGGAGAAGTTGTCCCGGCGCGTCGCGATCGCCGCGACCTCGCCATCCAGATCGCGCCCTTCCTGCGCGGACGCATCAGCGCCCAGCGCCGCTGGATCGCGAGCTTTACCGATCGTTCTGACGTGCTCCAGTTCATCAACTCGGCCCACGCAAAAGATCTCGCCTATCTCGGCACCAGTTGCCCCGACCACTTCATCCGAACCAAGATTCGCCCGCTCTTTGTTCCCTGGGCAGCCGGCGAAGATCTCAACGCGCTCAAGGACCACATCGGCGTTGCCCTCGCCAAGTACCGCAAGGAATATCGCGCCTATTACAGGGCCTTTGCCGAGCCCGATTCCCCAGCTCTGCGCGATGCCAGCCCCACCGTCGTGCTCATCCCCGGCATGGGCATGTTCAGCTTCGGCAAAAACAAGACTGAAGCCCGCATCACCGGTGAGTTCTACACCAACGCCATTCACGTAATGGAAGGCGCTACTCTGCTCTCGGAAGGCCTTGTCACCGGCAACGTTCCACAATGCCCCCCAGGCATGGATCCGGCCAGCTTCAAGGTCTACACAAACTACGTCGCCCTGCCCGCCATTGAAGCATTCCGCATCGAATACTGGGCGCTTGAAGAAGCAAAGATTCGCCGCCAGCCTGCCGAAAAGGAGTTCAGCCGCCGCATCGCTCTGGTCATTGGCGGAGCCAGCGGCATCGGCCGTGAAGTTGCGCAGATGCTGGCTACACGTGGCGCGCACGTCGTCGTTGCCGATCGCGATCAGGTCGGAGCCGCGCGTGTTGCCGACGAGCTCAAAGCCGTTGCCTCCGCGGAGTTCGTCACCAGCACCGGCGTCGACATCACCAGCCGCGAAGCCATTGCCAACGCCCTCAACATCACCGCGTCTGCTTTCGGCGGCGTCGACATCCTCGTCAACACCGCGGCGATGTTCCCCGCCACCTCCGATCCCGTCATTCCTGACCGGCTCTGGGCCGTGACGCTCGATGTCAACGTGACCGCCAACTATCTGCTGGCCGATGAAGTCGCAAAGCTCTTTGCCGAGCAAGGCCTTCACGGAACCATCGTCTTTACCAGTTCGGCCAACGCCGTCGTCGCCAAGCAAGGCAGCGAGGCATACGACGTCAGCAAGGCCGCGCTCTCCCATCTCATCCGCGAACTCGCCATCAGCCTCGCACCAGACGTCCGCGTCAATGGCATCAGCCCGGCAACCGTCGTCAAGGGTTCCACCATGTTCCCGCGCGACCGCGTCATCGCCT
>CAVXVM010000163.1:0-3125 GCA_963765025.1 uncultured Acidobacteriaceae bacterium
GGCCACGACCCATGCGCCGGAGGTAAGCGCCCACGAGAGGATGGCTTCGCTCCACTGGAAGGAGCTTTTGGAGCCGGCCGCCAAGATGGGTACCCATACCAGGAATGTAAACAAGCCGAGCTGCACCGCCGAGAGCGCCGCTGCCAGGCGCGCATACACGCCGATGAGGATTGCCGCGCCCGCTGCCAGGAAAGTGCATCCGAAGAAATATGCCCAGAAGAGATGCGCCGGCAGCCAGGCCGGCACCAGGCCAACGGTCTCTTTGAGGTAGGTGAAGTGGGCCACACCAAATGGGATCTGCGCGAGGCCGTATAAAATTCCCGCCCCTCGCAGCCCGTGGCCGTCTGTGGCGAAACCAGGGGGTCGGCGGTCCCACTCCGCTGCGAACCACGCATACAGCACCCAGGCCGCGGCCACCATGACGGCCGTCTCGGCTGCGCCGGACCAGGAATCCTGAGAAGCAGGCGCGCGGAAGATCTCGGGTAGCCGGAACAGCAGCCACCAAGCCAGGAGCAGGGCAAACATCGCGCGGGCTGCGATTGCGGCAGAGCGGCGAAAGAGCAGGCCGATGCCGGATGCCAGGGAAACGCAGGCGCAGAGATAGACGAGCAGCTCGCGTGCGGGCACACCTTTGGGTACAGGCGCCCAGACCGGCGTGAAATCGCCCTTGAAGAGGCCGAGGATTCCGAGGGCGGCCATGGTCGCGGCAAAGAGCGCATGACCGGCGCTTCGAATGCGCATCAGGAGTCCCCCTCTGCTTCCAAAGTATAGACATCATTGCGTCGGTGCTGACCGGCGAGCCTTAATGGGCGGGTGCAGGGGGTTGGACTGGGCTGGACGTTTTGCCGGCAAGGGTTAGAAAATCGCGCACAACAGCAGCAAGAGCAACGTCGAAGTTGTGGTCGTGGCTCTTTTGCAGATAGGCCACGTCAATGTTCTCAGTGAAAGCCCACAGAACGTAATGGGTTTTGGCATCGTAGATCACCAGGCGGAACATCGGCAGCGGGTCGGAGGCGCCTTTTTGCTTGCTCGGATCCGACGGGCCGTAAGGTGCAGAAAGGTGGAGCTCAAGCACGAGGTCTGCCTGGGAGGGGTCTTTGACCAGTTGATAACTTCCCTGATTCTTGAGTGCGGCATAGAACTGGTTGTAGCCACGGTCTGGAGTGTCACTGAAAGGGCTGGGAAAGAGGCCGGCATCGGCCCCGGCATTAGAGATAAAGACGCGGGAGGCGGAGAGAATAGCCGGCGGGACGGGCGCCGCGGCCGGTGGTGCGGATTGCTGCGCGAGCGATGGGACGGTAAGAAGCATGACGGCGAAGAGCAGAGCGGCTCCAGAGAGAGGCGACACAATCTTGCGCATGACGATAACCCCTTTTCACTTCGATGCATCCGATGCAGGTGACGAGCGAGTCCCCCTGCAAATTTCAGTGAAAAAACAGCAACCAGTCCAGCGAAAACGCTGGATGCTACTTGCCTCTGTTTTCGCCGTTTATTCTCGTTAAAAATTACTCTTTACAGTCCCACCATGTGAACTAAAAGGGCCGTCTCACGGTGTGATTTTTGAAAAATTTTCCAGGTTGGAATTAAGCCCTAAAGGATGAAAGATTTAGCGAAAATTGCAGGAAATATGCAATTTTTTGCACCGCAAATACTGGTGTACATCTTGCCAATATTCCCGGCATGGGAGTGGCAAGTTGGTAAAATGGGCGAATGGTTATGAAACGGAACTTTCGCAAATTGAGTCTGAAGACTCCGCCAGGCAAGTGGTTAATGGCGGGAGCTTCGTCGTTTGCGCTTGCTGTGCTGGTTGTTACTTTTGTTGCCACACGGACAGTGCATGCGGATGCGCGACTTCCCCGTCCCGTTACTACCACCATGACGGTCGCGTCTCCAGTAAGTCCCACGCCGGAATCGCTTGTCTCGCAGCAGACCGCCCTCAGGGCGGAACAGACTGCGATCAAGCGGGGAGACAGACTCCACGGCATTGCATCGTGGTACGGAGGGGTATTCAACGGGCGCAAGACGGCCAGCGGTGAGCGCTACGATATGTACGCGTTGACTGCCTGCCACCCGACCCTTCCCTTTGGTTCTCTCGTACGGGTTGTCAACAAGGCGAACAAGCATTCGGTTGTTGTGCGGATCATCGATCGTGGTGACCTGGTGGACGAGGGGCGTATTATCGACCTGTCCTACGGAGCCGCCGCAAAGCTGGCAATGACGAAAGCCGGATTGGCGAAGGTCGATCAGCCGACTTCCGCGGAAACTTCGATGGCAGCACCTGGTTTGTCGCTGCCGAGCCGACGGAATTATTCCCCGACTGGAGCAAATCGAGCGCCGCCTGTGAAAGCAATCCATCGGGCGCGTCCAAATCGGAAGCACGTTCAGCGCGCCACGCGCTCAGCTCTTCCGCCCATGTGGCTTGACGTTGCGAATTCTGTCCGGCGGACGACGTATTTTGCGGGGCCGCCGCCTTAGGCATCGCTCTTCCCGGTTCTGCGGGCCGCATCCTGATCCAATCGAACGAGAATGACGCATTTGAAGCCGGTGTTCGCCCACGCGCCAAGATAGCCGCCGCCGCAAATTGGACCAGCCGTTGTAATAACAGCTTTGTAGTTGGCGAAGACCGTGTTGCCTTGAAACCCGATCACGGCAGGCAACATCGGGTTAAGACTTGCCGTGGCGAGAACCGATGGTGTACCCGATTGGTTGTTCTCAACTTCGAGGCCGCTCCCATTCTGAAATCCTACCGAGCCGGGGACCCAAGCGCGTCCTCCCGAGGGCTGGACGTACAGAACATCACCATGTCCTGGCCATTGTCGGTCATCTCGGAAAGCACGTGCATCTCGGCGACGTTCCCTTGCACGAACCAATCCGACCCTAGGAAAGAAGCACCGCCGCCGGTTCTCGTGGTTTCTCTGCGTCAATCTGGGGTATAAGGGTCGTTGTGTCTTCATCGTTTCTGCGCCATTGACAGAGAAGACGGTACGAAAATACAACGAATACGGAGTCGAGTTAGTAATGGTGACTCCAAAGGACAGCCAGGATTATCCGCACGTGTTCAGGTTCCGAGCCATCCCGCAGGTTATCAAGAATATCCGCATTTGTGTTATGTCATGGCATTGGAT
>CAVXVM010000164.1:0-14791 GCA_963765025.1 uncultured Acidobacteriaceae bacterium
GCCAGCACTTTAACACCCTGTGTCGACGAACCGCAGCGAAGCCGATCATGCTGGATTTGCCGCTCTGTGGCACGATCCTCGACTTTTCCGCCCATGCAGAACATACGTGCTAGAGTTGCGTACACACGCGTTGGGCGAACAGCCCAAGGATGCGACCCGCAGCTGCGGGATATCTTAATGGGCAGGACATGGGCCTGCCAGTTGAAGGCACAGTTGAAGTCGCCTCTTCGTTGGGAAGAGCAGACCTCGACGGTGCCTTTTGTTGTTTTGAGACCGGGGAAATGGCCTCTCGAATTGTCGTCAAATTGCCCAGTTTAGAAATAGAAGAAAATCATGACGGAGAGGCTATTCTATCTGGCAGGCAAGGGAAGTTCGGTTCTCCGCAAACACCCCGAGATGGTCGGAGGATCGGCGGTGCTGCTCGGCCTGTATGCAACGAGCCTTTATCGGTATGTCCTTTTTCATAGCCTCGTCGAGATGTTCAGCATCATCGTCGCCTGTGGAATCTTCATGGTTTTCTGGAATTCCCGTCGTTTTCTGAGCAACGGCTGATTTCTTGTTTATTGGAATTGCCTTCCTCTGCGTAGGCTGCATCGACATGCTCCATACCTTGACGTACAAGGGCATGGGGGTTTTCCCAGACAATGACGGAAACCGCTCCATCCAACTATGGATCGCTGCACGTTATCTCCTAAGCCTGTCATTCATTGCGGCTTGTCTCTTCCTGCGTCGTCGGTTGAACGTGCAAATCGTCGCCACGGTTTACGCCACGGTCGTTGCAGTGATAGCCGGCTCGATCTTCGTTTGGAGACTATTTCCCGTTTGCTTCATTGACGGTGTTGGCGTTACCACCTTCAAGACTACGAGCGAGTTCATTGTCTGCGGCATTCTCATAGCTTCTATGCTCCTGCTCGCCCGCCGCAAGGCCGAGTTCGATCAACCAGTATTTTGGATGCTGATTGGCTCTCTCGTCGTCACGATTGCCTCGGAATTGTCGTTCAGCGACTACGTGAATCTCTATGGGGCCGCTAACCTTATCGGTCATCTTCTCAAGTTGGTCTCTTCTATCTGTTCTACAGGGCATTTATTGAGGAGGGATTGCGGCGACCTTACGACCTGATCTTCCGTGATTTGAAGCACACGAGCAAACTCTACGGCAGCACAAGGATGAATTGGAAACTCTCAATTTGGGGTTAGCCAAGAAGCAAGTTTCTGAACGCCGTCCTCGATAATATCCGAGATGGCATCGTGGCTTGTGATGCCGATGGCGTGCTGAATTTGTTCAATCCGGCCACACGGCAGTTTCATGGCATCCCCGAAATCCCGATTCCCAGCAGAACAATGGCCGCAGCACTTCGACTTGTACTTGCCTGACGGCACCACTTTGATGAAAAAGGAAGACGTGCCATTGTATCGTGCCCTTCGGGGAAATACGGTTCAGAACTCGGAAATGGTGATTATTCCGAAGCACGGCACGCCACGTCGTCTTCTGGCGGACGGGCGGCAGTTGATTGCAGACGGACAAATCGTTGGTGCGGTCGTCGTCATGCACGACATTACGGAGCAAAGACGAAACGAGAAGCAGTTGGCCCTTTTCTCGGCCATCATAGATTCATCTCACGATGCGATCATCGGAAAAAGTCTCGATGGGATTGTCACTTCTTGGAATCCGGGTGCGGAGCATCTTTACGGCTACACGGCAGCCGAGATGATCGGGCAACCCATCTCGATGCTCATGCCTCCCGACCGATCCGGCGAAATTGAGACGCTCCTTTCGACGGTAAGAGGGAGGCGGGCGTATGGATCAGTACGATACCGTTCGCCGTCGCAAGGATGGAACTCTGGTCGATGTCTCCCTGACGCTTTCGCCTATCAGAGAACAATGAGGGAAAGATCACCGGGGCATCTGCCATCGCTCATGAGATTACCAATCGCAAACGTGCAGATGAATTGATCCGGGCAAGCGAGGAGAGGCTTTCAAACATCGTCCATAACGCGGCGGAAATCATTTACACAATGTCGCTGGACGGAGTGTTCACGTTTGTATCCCCAGCTTGGACGCAGAAACTCGGGCATGATGTTTCGGAGGTCGAGGGACAGAGTTTTGTCCCGTTCATCCACCCCGACGACGTAGCGAACTGCCAAGCCGCTGTCCAGAGGGTTCTAACTACGGGGCAGCCGCACGATGGTACACATCGGGTTCGTCATAAGGACGGAAGTTGGCGGTGGCACCATTCCGTTGGCTCCCTCGTTAAGAACCAGCAAGGCAAACCGGCATACTTCGTAGGAGTGGCGGAAGATATTACGGAGCGATTACGTGCCGAAGAGATGTTGCGAACTAGCGAGGACAAATACCGCACCTACATCAATAACTCACCGACCGGCGTGTTCGTGGTCGATTCTAACGGACGGTTCGTGGAAGTCAATACAGTCGGTTGTCGCCTTCTCGGTTACTCGGACGCAGAACTGACGCGGATGGGGATTTCCGATATAGTTGCCGCCGAGGATTTACAGTCGGCAATGGCGATGCATCATGAGATTGACGCAAACTACCTCTGCGGTCAGGTGTGAGTTCTGCTTCATACGGAAGGACGGTTCACGATTCTTCATGTCGGTTGACGCCGTTACAGGTCCAGAAAGATCGGTCCATTGGTTTCTGCGTGGATATCACCGAGCGAATCAACGCGGTACAGTCACTCAAACAGACCTCGGAAGCCCTACGACAAGCCAATAAGGGACTGGAAGAAGCCTGCGGTAAGGCCGAAGCCGCTGAACACGAAGTCCGAAAGAGCCGCGATCTCTTGCAATCGGTCATTGACGGGATTGGTTCTCCGATTACGTTGATTGATCGCAACTACCAAATCCTATTGGCAAATCGCACCGTCCGGGAACTTGCGGGCGGAATCGATCCAGTCGCCAACTCGCGGAAATGCCATCAAATCTCTCACGGACAAGATACGCCGTGCGAGGGCCAGCATGATCCATGCCCGCTGAAAATGGCTCTTGAAAGCAGGCAGCCCGCAAAGGTCGTGCATCGCCACTACGATTTCAGAGGCAAAGAAAGCACGGTGGAAGTTACCGCCACTCCCATCGTTGGCGACAACAACGAAATACGATACGTGATCGAGTCCTGCTATGACATTACCGACTTGAAACGGGTGGAAACGGAGTTGCGAAATGCGAAACAAGTTGCCGAAGCCGCCAATCGGGCCAAGAGTGAGTTCCTGGCGAACATGAGCCATGAGATTCGCACCCCAATGACGGCAATCTTGGGGTTCACCGATATCCTCCTTGGAGACTTGGTAACGGAGGAAGCCATCGAATCGGGCCGGACCATCAAACGCAACGGAGAACATCTTCTGAAAATAATCAACGACATTCTTGATCTCTCGAAGATCGAGGCGGAAAAATGCACGGTTGATCTCCAAAAATGCTCACCCAGCCAGATTGCCAGCGAAGTCATTTCATTGATGAAGGTGCGTGCGGATGCAAAAGGGTTGCCGCTGACGCTTGAGGTTCGGGGTGCCATTCCCGAAAAGATCACGACTGATCCGGCCCGTCTGAGGCAAATCCTCGTCAACATGATTGGCAATGCCATCAAGTTCACCGAAGTCGGCAATGTTCGAGTTGTTATGCGATTGGATACCATGCCCGATAGTGACCCGAAGTTGATCTGCGACGTGATCGACACGGGGATTGGCATGTCGGATGAACAAATGAGCTTGCTTTTCCGGCCCTTCTCTCAGGCCGACAATTCATTAACTCGCCGCTTTGGTGGGACGGGATTGGGTTTGGCGATTAGCAAGCGGATGGCTGGGATACTCGGCGGCGATATCGTCGTTTCGAGCAGTCCCGGCCAAGGCAGCACGTTCAGCCTCAGCATCGGGACTGGCAAACTCGATTCGGTAATCACCCAGGAGCCGAGCAAAGCAGTGGCCGTCAAGGAGGCGGTGGGCAAGGCCAAAGCACCCCAGAAACTTGACTGCCGCATCCTCCTTGCCGAAGATGGCCCCGATAATCAACGATTGATTGCTTTCTTGCTCCGCAAAGCGTGGGCCAAAGTGGAAATAGCGGAAAACGGGCAAATCGCCCTTGACTTTGCCGTAGCTGCACAGGAATCGGGAAGGCCATTCGACGTGATTCTCATGGACATGCAGATGCCGGTCATGGACGGCTACGAGGCCACGCGGGGCCTACGAAGTGCTGGTTACGAGGGGCCGATTATTGCCTTGACCGCCCACGCCATGTCCGGGGACCGCCAAAAGTGCGTTGACGCTGGCTGCGACGATTACATTAGCAAGCCTATCGACCCAAAGAAGCTGGTTGGGACAATCGAAGCGTGGGTGGCGAAAGAACCAAGCCCCGCGTGATAATCCAACGGCACGAAATACCGTCCGAGATCGAAAGACACGACATGAGCGACATTCTCTGTCCTAACCAACTTGGCGGCAACTCGTTACACACCCTGCCCCCGCTTCCGCCAGCGGAGACATACTTTGCTCCCGCTGGGCGGGACACTCCGCCGAACTTTGCCGCAAGGTAGCGATCATCGAACGCCTGCCGCTGCTGAAATACGGTCTTGATGCCATGCCGAACATGGTGATGATCCTGAACGACAATCGGCAGATCGTAATCGCCAACCAGAAATTGCTCGAACGTTCTCGGTTCTAGCGTAGCGGCACTTGTCGAGAAGCGACCCGGAGAGGCAATCAAGTGCATTCGGGCCAAGGAAGGGCCTGACGGCTGCGGTACGGGTGTGACATTGCACGACTTGCGGTGCAGTCAATGCGGTCATCGACTGCGGGAGACACAACGCCCAGGCCGTGCGGGAATGCCGTATTCTGGCCCAGACCCCATCCGGGATCGTCCCACTCGACCTCCGGGTTACGGCCACTCCGTTTGAGGTCGAGAAGGAAGCCTTCGTTCTCGTGGCAATTGAGGACATCAGCCATGAAAAACGAGTGGCCGTCCTGCAACGCACATTCTTTCACGATGTTCTCAATACGGCAGGCTGCATTCAAGGCTATGCGGATTACCTTGCATCCGACTCGGCCTCCGATCCGGAAGTGTGCCAGCGGTTGTCACGACTCTCGCCGGGCAGTTGATCGAGGAGATTCAGTCCCAGCGGGATTTGCTCCACGCCGAATCCGGCGAATTGAAGACACAGCCCATGCCGCTCAAGGCCGGTCAGGTCTTGGATGAACTTCGCAATCAGTACCTCAAGCACCCGGCAGCGGAGAACCGCAGCATTTCCATCGGCCAGTCGTGGGGTGGGACGATCATTACGGATCGGCACCTTCTCCACCGTGTCCTCGGCAACATGGTGAAAAATGCCCTTGAGGCTACGTCACCGGGCGGCACCGTCACGCTATCCTGCATCGATGGCGGCGAGATTGCGTTACCTTCATGGTCAACAACCCGGAAGTCATGCCCAACGAGGTCCAACTTCAAGTCTTCCAGCGGTCGTTCAGCACCAAGGGCGAAGCGGGGCGAGGAATTGGAACGTACAGCATGAAACTTTTTGGGGAACGGTATTTGGGAGGCCGGGTGGATTTCGTGAGCCGTTCTTCCGAAGGGACAACCTTCCGGCTGGCGTTGCTAAAGAAGCCGCTGGCGTAGCGGGACGTGGCCTGGGACGGCAGATGGTTGAAACTTGCCTCGGGCGTTGGCAGCCTTAGGCATTCTCAAATGCAACATTTTCCTTTATGCTGACAATGAAGTAGGGCAGCGGTTTTGGAGCCATTGCGGTTGGATGGGACACAGCGACCTCAAGGTATTGCAGCGGAAGACTCAACCCAACGGCCCACATAAAACGTCTCGAACAGCAATTGGTTTCAATGTCTCCTCTCCGCTATTTCGTAGTCGATGCCTTCACCGACCGGCCCTTTGCAGGCAATCCGGCTGCCGTTGTGCCATTGTCAGCGTGGAGGGACGATGCTTGGCTGCAAGACGTGGCGATGGAGATGAATTTGTCGGAAACCGCCTTTCTGGTGAAGGAAGATGGCGATTATCGGCTCCGCTGGTTCACGCCCAAGGTCGAGGTCGCCCTCTGCGGCCACGCCACCCTGGCCGCCGCTCATGTGCTGTGGTCTGAGGGCTACGTTCCAGCCGCCGAGGCGATTCGATTCCACACGAAAAGCGGACTGCTCAAGGCGACACGCAAGGAAGTATGGATTGGACTTAACTTCCCATCCACACCGCCGACCGAATGCCCGCCGCCACCGGGGCTACTTGAGGCTTTGGGAACTTCGGCCAAGTATGTCGGTCGCAATCAATTCGATTATCTGGTCGAAGTGAAAGCAGAAGACGAAGTTCGCCGCTTGGCCCCAGACTTTGCCCGGCTCTCCACTGTGGAAGCACGGGGCGTGATCGTCACCAGCCGATCCGCTGATTCGCAATATGATTTCGTTTCCCGCTTCTTTGCCCCTCGGGCTGGCGTCAATGAAGACCCGGTTACTGGCTCG
The DNA here is from genome assembly GCA_963765025.1 of uncultured Acidobacteriaceae bacterium. Lineage (GTDB taxonomy): Bacteria > Acidobacteriota > Terriglobia > Terriglobales > Acidobacteriaceae > Telmatobacter. The sequence goes on from CAVXVM010000164.1 coordinate 6,465, forward strand.
GCTCACTGCTGTTTGGGGCCATACTGGCAGGGGCGAATGGGAAAAAACGAGTTCATCGCCTTTCAAGCATCGGCCCGAGGAGGCGTAGTCTGCGTCTGTGTCGCCGGGGACCGGACCTATCTGGGCGGGAAGGCGGTCTCGGTGCTTCGGGGCGAACTGGTCGCATAGCCGTATTCCCAACAAGGAAGTAAGCTCATGACGCATTCAACCCAACCCCAGAGCCGTGAAGTCTGCGTGTCGCTGCGGGTCAAGCCCTACGACATTGATGTTGTGGGCGTCGTCAGCAACATCGTCTACGTGCGATGGATGGAACACCTGCGACTCGCCATGCTCGAAGCCACGGCCCCAGCGGTCGAGTTGGTCATCACCGGGCGATATGCCCACCCTTCCGTCCTGGATCGTGCCGATCTAGTGACCGAAATGCGTGAGCTAAAGCACTACTACCGCCAGGGCGTTTTGGCTCGAACAGGCATCGAGCAATGAATGGCATGGACACCGCCCGCCTCGTCGGCCTTCTCGGTAATTACGCAGAACGAAAACGGCAATCCTATCCATTCAAGAATACAACTGCCCGGTACCCGAAAACCTTCGGCTCCTCAACCACCTGCAACCCGACCTCACCCGCCAGGGCCACCGTTTTCTCGAACGCCGCCCTCGGAACATGAATCTTCGGCTCCGCCATCAGCAATTTCCCGCCCAGCTTGAGGCAAGACTGGATTTCGGCCAGCAACCGCCGTTGATCCGGCACTTCATGGACCATCATAAAGGCCAGGGCGAAGTCGGCCTGGGCATCAACACAAAGGCGATTCTGCTCGCACTTATCAAGTCGAATTCGATTTGCGACACCGGCCACCGTTGCTCGCTGCCGCAATACGTCCAGCATCTCTTGTTGGAGATCGACTGAAATAACGAGGCCGCTTTCCCCGACGATCTTCGCCATCGCAATCGAGAGTAGCCCCATACCGCATCCCACGTCCATTGCGGTCATGCCCGCCGTGACGTGGAGGCCGACGATCTTCTCCGGGTTGTGAAAAAGTCGGCGGATCGGATTGTCGATGAAGTAGCCGCCCCACCAGGGGCATACGTGCGGCATGGCCGGTCTCCCGATGTCGATTCGATTATTGTACAATCCCCACTAGGGAGTGGCGAGATACTGAATCCAAAAAAAGGTCGGTCATGAAAGACCAGGACAAGACGAAGGAACAAGCTGATCTCCGAACTGGATGATTTACGTCGGCAAGTGGCCGAGCTAAACGAACACCGGCGGCAGAGCCACGACGAACTTCTGACGATCTACGACGGAATGATCGAAGGGCTTCTCATTACGGATATCGAAACGAAACGCTTTGTACGAGTGAACCATTCGATGTGCCGAATGCTTGGCTATTCGGAGGAAGAACTGCTGGCAGCATCGATCAAGGACATCCATCCGCCCGAGGAAGTGCCCAACGATTTGCAGAGGTTTCAAGCAGTCGCAGAAGGCCGGGTTTCGATCAATGAGGATCGGCCTGTTCTCAGGAAGGATGGCAGCGTCTTCTACGCGGATATCACTGGGCATCGGGTTTTCTATAATAGCGGGACTCCGGAGCGCAAATTCAACGTTTCAACTGGGAGCAAGACCTTCCTCATGGCCCGCATTTATCCCTTTCGCGCCTGGCGGTACAACCCATCCGCTGTCCGCCTCGAAGACGTCGTCACGCAGCCCTATGACAAGATTTCGCCAGCCATGCAGCAGGCCTATTACCAGCGCAGCCCCTACAACCTGGTCCGCATCATCCTCGGACTGCCTGAATTGTTTGACGCCGAAAAAGGTGAAAGCGTATATACGCGCGCCGCAAAGGACTTCAGAGCCTGGCGCGAACAAGGCATTCTGACCCAGGAAAAGGACCCCTGCGTTTTCGCCTATGCGCAACGCTTTCAGGTTCCTGGAACTGACGTCGTAAAAGAGCGCCGCGGCTTTATCGCTCTGGGAAAGGTACACGAATACGCCGACCAGGTAGTTTTTCGCCATGAGCAGACGCTCTCAAAGCCCAAGGGCGACCGCCTGAACCTGCTCAAGGCCACCCATGCCCACTTCGGCCAGATCTTCATGCTTTACTCCGACCCGGCCGGCAGCATTGAAAAGATTCTGTACGAAGGCAACGGTCCCGCAGAAGCTGAGATCACCGACGAGTACGGTGTTCTTCACCGCATCTGGCGCGTCAGCGATGCGGCCGCCATCCGGCTGCTTTCAACAGCCATGGCCGACAAGAAACTCATCATCGCCGACGGCCATCACCGCTACGAAACCGCGCTCAACTACTCCAAGGAACATGCGCCCTCCGCGCCAACAGCGCAGCACCATAGCGCCACACAGCTTCCGCAGCCGCCCTACCCTGAAGCCGCGGTCATGATGACCTTCGTCAACATGGATTCCGACGGCCTGGTGATTCTGCCCACCCATCGGGTGGTTCACTCGCTCCCCAACTTCGATGCGGCGGCTTTTCAGCGCGCCGCGGAAGAGTTCTTCACGATTGAGGCGTTGCCTGAAGCGGACGCTGCCAGCTACATGGCCACGTTGAGTACCCAGAAAGGCACGGCCTTTGTGGCCGTCACACGCGGTGGAGCCCTGCTGCTGCGCTCGAAGACTGATGCCGTGAACGCCGCTCTCGCTGCCATGCCCGATCGTCAGCGCCAGCTCGACCTGAGCCATCTGCATTCCATCATTCTCGATAGGCTGCTCGGCCTCGACGAGGAAAAGGTGCGCGAGCAAACGAACATCCGTTACCTGCGCGACGCTGCTGAAGCCGTTGACCAGGCCAGGCGCGGAGATGCCGATGTTACGTTCCTCACCAACCCCGTCAGCATGGAACAGCTCAGGGAAGTCGCCTTCGCCGGCGACGTGATGCCGCAGAAGTCCACCGATTTCTTCCCCAAGCTGCTCAGTGGCCTGGCCATCTATGCGCTGGACTAATTCGAATCATGCTTTCAAGGGGCACGGCTTTCCGCCGCGGCGGATGCCGCAGATGGCACAATATGAACGTGGGCTTTAGCCCCTGAGGGATGCTTTTGACGGCAAGGCTCGAAATTCTGCCTTTCTCCGCTGCTTTGAACCTGACGCTCCGCATGCATCGCTCCCTCTTCTGGCTCGCCCTCATCGCCTTTTCCCTCACCATCCCCGCCGTCGCACAGGCGCCGCCCGCTCCCGCCACTAAATTTGTCGTGGTCCTCGACGCTGCGCACGGGGGCAACGATGCGGGAGGCACACTCGCCAGCCAGGACGGAAGCAGCCAGCCGGAAAAGGCATACACACTCGCGCTCAGCGTCCGGCTCCGGTCACTGCTCGCCGCCCGCGGCATCTACGTCGTCACCACGCGCGAGTCCGACGCCGCCATCGACGACGACTCCCGCTCTGCCGCCGCCAACCACGCCAATGCCCGCGCCTGCCTGAGCCTTCACGCTTCTGAAAGCGGCTCCGGTATCCATTTGTTCGTCTCCTCGCTCCCTCCCACTGAGCCGGCCCGCCTGAATCCATGGAAGACCGCGCAGGCCGCCTGGATCACGCGCTCGCTCGCCCTCGCCGGCATGGTCAACTCCGCCCTCACCCACGCAGGGATGACCGTCACCCTCGGCCGTACCGCACTGCCCGTAATCGATAGCATGACCTGCCCTGCCGTTGCCGTCGAAGTGGCGCCCGAAATCACCTCAGGCAACGCACAGCCCACTGACGTGAGCGACATCGGCTACCAAACGCGGGTGGCAGAAGCCTTGGCCGCCGCCATCGTCGAGTGGCGCAGCGACTCGCGCGCGGAGGGAACGCTGCCATGATTCCCCGCTATCAGACCGTCCTGTTCGTCGTCCTGCTGGTGGCATCTGTCGTCATGGGCGGCGTGCTGTGGCGCCTGCGCGAGCGTGCCCACGACCGGCTGGTGCATGGCCAGGACTCGGTGCCCACCCAGGCTCCACTCGTGGCTCCCTCAGAGCAGGCCACGTTGCTGGTGGCAAACGATACTGACAACTCCCTGTTGCCGCAAACTCTGTCCCTGCCGCTCCCAGAGAGCCCCGGAGCGCGCGCCCACGCCGTCCTCGGTAAACTGCTTGAGCTTTATGCCATGCCCAATGCCGTTCATCCCGTTCCCGGCGGACCGGCCTCCATCGCCCAGGTGTTTTTACTTCCCGTCCCCCCGGGCGACTCCGCCGCGAACGCGCAGGCAAAAGGCGAGCCGTACACGGGCCCCGAGCTGGCCGTCGTCAACCTCACCGGAGCCTTTGCCGCATCGCACCCCTCGGGCCTGGAAACCGAGACGCTCACCGTTCTTTCCATCTGCGCCACACTCCATGCCAACCTGCCGCGCATCACCCAGGTACGCTTTCTGGTTGACGGCCAGCCACGCGCAACTCTCGCCGGCCACGCTGACCTGACGCGCACGTACCTGGCTGCCGATACCATTCCGACTGCCGGTGTCCATCCATGACCGGCCTATCGCTACGCAATTGCAGTTTCAATTCCTTCGCAATCGCAGTATCATGAATTAGTAGCCATGCCCAAGTCGGTTCACATCACCGCACGCCGCCCCACTCTTGAAGAAAGGGTCAAACACCTCCGTATCTCGAAGGCTCGCAAAAAAGAATTGCAATTGCTGGTGGACAAGTTTAAGGCCCAGATTTCTAGTCAAAGAGTAGCCTCTGAGAATTTCGCTGAACCGGAAAAGAGGCGCAAGCGTGCCTCCGCAGCCTGACCCGAACGCTGTCTTCCTGAACATCCCCTACGACGAAGAGTTCCGACACCTTTACATCGCATATATCGTCGGGCTCTGCCAGCTCGATCGAGTTCCCCATCTTGCCACTGAAATCCCAGGGAGCGATCGCAGGCTGGATAGGATCTTTCAGCTCATCAAGAGCTGCCGATATTCCATCCACGACCTCTCCAGAGTTGAGTTGAGCGTTGCGCCCTCCGCGGCGCCCCGGTTTAACATGCCTTTGGAACTGGGCATGACAATTACCTGGGCCAATCTCTACCCCAACCACCACGAATGGTCCGTTTGGGAAGCGGAAACGTACAGGCTCCAGCGATCCGCGAGCGATTTGAACGGGACAGATCCCTATATCCACGATGGCTCGGTTTTGGGCGTTCTCCGAGAGCTCCGGAATGCCTTTGGAAATTCCCGTTCACCCTCTGTGATGAAAATGCTCGATGTCTATCTGTTCGTCGACAGCAGCCTCAACGCAATTCTCCGCAAGAACGGAACGCGCAATCCATTCGACAGAATGGTCTTTATGGAGTTGTCCTGGCTGTCCTCGAGTCTCGCTGATTTGACTGGCCGTACCAAGCCTGCGATTTGAAAAACATGCCCCCCACTATGCCACCCACCATCGGCGTTTTCGATTCCGGCTTCGGCGGGCTCACCGTTCTACGCGCCCTCATCGACCGCATGCCGCAGGCCCGCTTCGCCTTTCTCGGCGACACGGCACGGCTGCCCTACGGTTCCAAGTCGCGCCGCACCATTGCGCGCTACGCTGCCCAGAGCGCGCAGTTTCTAGTCCGCGAGCAGGGCGCAGAGTTCCTCGTCATCGCCTGCAATACGGCCAGCGCCCTCGCCCTCGACGCCATTCAGGACGCAGTCCCAGTCCCGGTCCTGGGCGTGATTGAGCCCGGCGCCGACGCCGCCCGCGCCGCCTCCAAATCCGGCGACGTTCTCGTCATCGCCACCGACGCCACCGTGCAAAGCCATGCCTACCTGGCCGCCTGCCAGGCCCTAGGCCTGCGCGCTATTGAGAAAGCCTGCCCCCTGCTCGTTCCTCTCGTCGAAGAAGGCTGGACAAACCATCCCGTCACCGCAGAGGTCATCGAAATCTATCTCAACGAGCTCCGCTCCGAAGCAGGCGAACGCGGCCTCAATCCCGACACCCTGGTCCTCGGCTGCACCCACTACCCGCTCTTGCGCACTCTCCTTGAGCAGGCCGTCCGCCCCGGCGCAAAGGTCATTGACTCGGCCGAATCCGCGGCCCAGGCCGCCGTCCAGCTCATCAATGGCCGCGCCACCAAATCAATCGCAGACCCAGCCGCCGAAACCCAGATCCGCTGTTTCGCCACCGACTCCGTAGAAAAATTCGAGCGCCTGGGCTCCCGCTTCCTGGGCCGCCCCACCGGCAAAGTCGAACTAGTCGACCTAGGCGGTTAGTCCCTCAGTCCCGAGTCCCTCAGTCCCCGTTCCCTGTCCCCTGCTTTTCTGATCTCTGATCTCTGCCCCCTGATCTCTGTCCACCGCTGTTATCCTATTAGTCGGCCCGTCTTTCCCACACCAACCACGGGTCTCAGAGGAAAAAAGAAAAGCATGATCGATTTGGCGGGTAAGACGGCCGTGGTCTTCGGGCTGGCCAACAAGCGTTCCATCGCCTGGGGAATCGCCCAAAAACTCCACGAGGCCGGAGCAACCCTGGCCATCTGTTATCAAAACGAGCGCATGAAGCTTGAAGCCGAGGGCCTCATCGCCGAACTCCCCGGCGCATCAGGCTTCCAGTGCGACGTATCAAATGATCAAGAGATCGACACCGTCTTCGCCGCCATCCAGTCGAAGTACGGCAAGATCGCCATCCTCGTCCACGCCGTCGCCTTCGCCCCCGCCAACGAACTGCGCGGCGACTTCCTCAACACCACGCGCGACGGCTTCCGCATCGCCATGGACGTCAGCGTCTACTCACTCGTTGCCGTCAGCCGCGCCGCCGCGCCCCTCATGACCGAAGGCGGCAGCATCATGACCCTCAGCTTCTACGCCGCAGAAAAGGTCGTCCCCCACTACAACGTCATGGCTCTGGCCAAGTCGGCTCTCGAGTCCGCCGTCCGCTATCTCGCCTTCTCGCTCGGCGACAAGAACATCCGCGTCAACGCCATCTCCGCAGGCCCCATCAAGACGCTCGCCGCCCGCGGCGTAGGCGACCTCGGCGACATGATGCGAGCCCACGCCGAGCGCGCCCCCCTCCACCGCAACGTGGACCAGCTGGAAGTGGGCGGCGCAGCCCTGTTCCTCGCCAGCGATCTAAGCAGCGCCATCACCGGCGAAATCATGTACGTCGACTGCGGCTACAACGTCATGGGCTTCTGAGCGGAGAGCGTCTCTCAATCTATCCAAGAAACATGAACCGCGCGCCTGCGCCTCGCTTCTGAAACCTGCGGCGCACGAACCTGCGATGCTGGACAGCGATCGGGATTGCAATCTCGACCGCCCGCCTACTCAGCTCTCAAGGCATCCACAGGATCCACGGCCGCCGCTCGCCGCGCAGGCAGATAACTCGCAACGGCCGCCGCCACAGCCAGCACCAACGGCACCGTGAGATAGGTAAACGGATCGAGCGGGCTGATGCCAAAGAGCAACGACTTTATCAACTGCATCAGCATGGCCGCGGCGCCCACGCCAATCGCGATGCCGACCGCGGCCAGCAGCAGTGCCGACCGGACGAACATCCACTTCAGCTCGCCCTTGGGCGCGCCCAGCGCCAGGCGAATCCCGATCTCGCGCGTCCGTTGCGACACGGCATACGAAATCACGCCGTAGATGCCCACAATCCCCAGCAGCAGCGCCATGCCGCCCGCGATCCCCAGCATCACAAGCGTGAACGACGTGCGCGCCAGCGACTGACTGTAGATATCCTGCATCGTCGCAATCTGGGCAAGCGGCAGGTTGGAATCTATCGACCAGACCGCTCGTTGCATCTCGCCCAGGAAGCCTTCGTTGCCGGCGCGGCTCGTACGAATCACAAAGGTGGCCGCGCGCGCCGCTTGAATGGTTGGCTGCGGGGTGTAAGGACTTTCAAGCATCGCCGGCCAGTAGATGACGGGCGGCGTATCCTGGTCCACACCATGCATGCGAACGTCTTCAACCACGCCAACCACCTGCAGCCAGGGCTTGTTTGAAAACTGCCGCACGCGCTTTCCGATAGCCGCTGAGGCCGAGCCCCACGATTCGCGCGCGAAGTTATCCGACACGATGACCGCGGGCCGCAATCCGAAGACATCGTCCCAGGTAAAGTCGCGCCCCGCAAGCATGCGCGTGCCGGCCGTGCGGAAGTAACCCGGCGAGACGTAATTGAACAGCCTGATTGGCGGCTCGCCGCCCGGGTACTGCTTTCCCTCAACCGACATGATGTCCCAGTTTGGGTCGATGTTTTCCATGGGAACAGCCGCCGCAAAACCCACTGAGGTCACGCCCGGAATGGCGGCCAATTTTTCGACGATGCTGTTCTGCATGCGCGTAGCCACAGTTGCATCGGGAACCAACTGGTCGGGAATCCAGATGTGCATCGTCTGCAGGTGCTTGGCGTCGGCAAAACCGGGCTCAACGTTGCGAAGA
>CAVXVM010000165.1:0-6939 GCA_963765025.1 uncultured Acidobacteriaceae bacterium
CCACCGTCGTCTCGCGGTACGCGCCGTCGAATTCGATCGTGATATGCTTGCCCGCGTCTTCGGCCGGCAGCGTAAAGATGCGCCGGTACCAGCCGATACTCGTTTCCGGATAGTTCCGCCCCAGGGGATAGAAGCCCTTGTTCTGCAGGTCGGGATCGTTCTTGAACGGCAGCTCCACCGTCCAGTCATGAGGCAGATCGATGCGCCGCCAGTCCGCGTCGCTGAACGAAGTGGAACCCGCCGGCATAAAGTTTCCCGTCTTCTGAAAGTTCCCCGCGTTCGCAGTGCCATAGCCGAAAGTCCTTGCTCGGATCGTTGGCGTTCCCAAAGTGGAAGCTCCATCCAAAGTCGAGCAGCAGCCGTTCGCGGCCGGCCCCAGGCGTAGGCGAAGCGATCGTGGCAGGCGCGCTCAGCGGGCCGGAAACTTCTCCGGCAGCGTGCACGGTGGATTCGATAGGACCGATGGCGTGGGCCGTAGCAGCAACAGCAGGCGCAAGCAGGCTGGTCTTCAAAACGTCGCGGCGTGAAAATGTTTTCATAATGCCCCTCATTGTGGACCTGACTCGTAACGACCATGAATTTGTGCCGGAATCAGTCCCTAGAAGTTATACACCCGACGCAACGCCGCAGATTCTTGCCGGGTGCCCTCGGGGTCGGGGGCGCCGGGCCTGATACAGTCAACAGAATGCCGGGTGCCCCCGGTCCCTCGCACTCGGGGACCGGGGATACCAGAAAACTCCACCTCGCGCCTTGTAAAAAGGGCACGACCGGGGGACCGGGGCACCGGGCCTAAACAGCCAACACAATGCCGGGTGCCCCCGGTCCCTCGCACTCGGGGACCGGGGATAGCAGAAAACTCCACCTCGCGCCTTGTATCAGGGCACGACCGGGGCGCCGGGCCGATAGAGTCAACAGAATGCCGGGTGCCCCCGGTCCCTCGCACTCGGGGACCGGGGATAGCAGAAAACTCCACCTCGCGCCTTGTATCAGGGCACGACTTCACAGGCTGCGGAAAAAGTCGGCGGTGCTACATCGCTTTGAAAGGGCACGGATTTATCCGCGCCATAAACGCAATAAAATCAAGTTGGCCTTTAGGCCCTGAGGGACGGTTTTCCCCTTTTTCGCTATCTATTCCGAGTTTTTCAGCAACCTGTTTACTCGTGCCGCAAAAGCCGCAAATCAACGTTGGGCTTCAGCCCCTGCTAATTTCACGGTACGGCAAGCGAACTTTTCCGCAGCCTGTTCAGCCCCTGTTCTGCCAACCCGACGACAACCGCCGAAGCCACGACCGCCAAACCGCAACCGTCCCAACGCCTCACGATCACGCCCGAAAAGCCAATCGCCGCTTTTCCGGAGGGAGCGTGAGGCTTCAGCCTCACGAACAAGAACCCTCCATTCGCTCGGGCTTCAGCCCCGGGCCTTCCCTCAAAATGCCGGATCAACCCACCCGGCGGCACCACTGACCTGTCATCCTGAGCGAAGCCGAAGGACCTGAGGTTGCCTTTGCATTTGCTCTTCGTCACTTTTGAAGGCACGCGGTTTTAGCCGTGCCGCAAATGCCTCCCAGGAGATGCGCACCTCAGCCCCTGTTTTACCAACCCAACGGCAACGCCGAAGCCACGACCGCCAAACCGCAACCGCCCTAACACCTCACGATCACGTCTGAAAAGCCGACTTACGGGGAGTAGTCGGCGTCAGTGAGTGACTCGGCGATTTGGCATGAACAGAGATTCTGAATCGCTTTCAGCACCGGTTTCCAAATGCGAGGGGCAGGTCGCGCCTCCAGTTTGATTTGCGAGAGTCTTGAGAGCGTGGCCAGCCGCCCAACAAAGCGTCAAGTCGGGGAACCGTGTGAATCGATGTCGATACGCTTGCCAGGTTGCATTGAACTTAATCCATCCTCAGGGCGCTGACAGGATTGATAGATGCGGCGCGCAGCGCGGGAATGATTGCGGCGACAAAAGCCGCAAGGGCGAGAACCGCGATGCAGATTGCCATCGCATTCAGGTCGACCCTGGCGATCTCATAAAGCTGCGACTTGACGAAGCGCACACACAGAAATGCTATTGGTATGCCGATGAGCAGGCCGAAAACGGTTTGAATCGTTGCACCACGCAAGACCATGGAGATGATGGTCGAGCGGTTGGCTCCCAGGGCCATGCGGATGCCGATCTCTGGACTCCGCCGCACCACCGAGTAGGCTGTTACACCATACAACCCGATGGTGGCGAGTAGCAGGGCCAGCGCGCCAAACAGCAGAGTGAGTCGCGAGAGCAGACGCTCCTGGCCGAAGTTGGCTGCGATTTGATCTTTGAATGTTTGGAACTTGACCACTGTGAGGTTGGGATTGATGCCGGCGAGCGTGGTTTGCGCCAGCGATTCCATATTGTCCATGGGCCGATCGGTGGCGAGCACGATTGCTCCAGCAAAGAGTGCGTCATCTTTTTCGATAGGCTGCTTGATTCCGACTGGGCGCTGCATGGTGGGGACGAAGAACATAAGGTGGTCTTTCATGCGCACGCTTTGGTAGACCGTGTCTTCAACCACACCGACGATCTCCCAGGCTGAGTTTGTGTCGGGGCCTGGAAAGCCGAAGTGCTGGCCGATGGGGTCTTCGCTGGGTCTGAACATCTTGTTTACGAACGTCTGATTGACGACGGCAACCCGGGGCGCATCGGGGCCATCGTGCGCATTGATTCCGCGGCCGCGCAGAACATGGGTGCCCACGGAATCGAAGTAGTCGCTATTGGCGCGGATGACAGACGAGATGGCCCAGGCTTCCGGGTGCAGGTGAACCTGAATTCCCCACCCGTTGTTGTTGTCTTCCATGGGCGTGTAGGAGGCGATGCCAACTTTGGTGACGCCGGGCAAGGCGTGGAATCGATCTTCCATAGTGTGGTAGAGCTCATCAAGCTGTGTCTGGACGTAGCCGGCGGCCTGCGGATTGATGTGCACAATGTAGCGATTCCTGGCATCCAGTTTAAGGTCGGTGCTCTCGATATTGTTGAGGCTTTCAAGGAACAGGCCGGCGCCGACGAGCAACACGAGCGACAGTGCTACCTGAAACACGACCAGGCCGCGCTGCAACAACGATGCGCCGGGGACCGTGGTGCGTGACCCGCTGCGGAGTGCATCGGCGGGCTTCGATTTGGAGGCAATCCATGCCGGTGCGAGGCCGAAGAGAATGCCGGTAGCGAGCGAAAGCGCGAACGCAAAGCCGAGGACGGCGGGAGCGGGGCTGGCGTGGATGGGAACGTTTTGCGACGCAGGAAATGCGAGCGCCAGCAACATGCGCGCGCCGGCCCAGGCCACCAGGAGGCCGGCGATTCCTCCAACACCGGCGAGGAGCATGCTTTCAGTGAGGAGCTGGCGGATGATTCTGCCTCGCCTGGCCCCGAGCGCGCAGCGGACAGACATTTCCGCACTGCGCCCGATGCCGCGCACTAGCAGAAGATTGGCGATATTGGCACAGGCGATGAGCAGCACGAGGCTTGCAATCCACATCAGCAAATGGAGATGGTCGCCATACTCCTTTTGCATGGACTGGATGCCTGCGCCGCCGGGTGTGAGCACCACATGGATCTTCGCCAGTCTCTCCTTGTCACTCTGAGGCGACAGCCGGCCTGCGGCAACAAGTTCATTGCGGAGCAGCGCGCTGATTTTTTGTTGCAGGGGTCCAATCGCTGTGCCCGGCTTGACGCGGCCGATGATGTAGAGCCAATTTTGCGACGGATTGTGCACATACGGCACATTGGCCAGCTGCGGCATGGTTTCAATGGGCAGGTAGTAGTCAGGCGGAGTACTGATGAGCCGGTCACCGAAAAAGTCGTGCGGAGCAATCCCTATGATTGTCACGGGCTGGGTATTGATGCGAAAGGTGCTGCCGACGATGGAGGGATCACCGTTGAAGCGATGCTGCCAGGTTTCGTAGCTCATAACTGCGGTGGCCAGAGCGCCCTTGGTATCGTCGGCATCGGTGAAGAGACGACCGGCCTCGGGCTGAAGTCCAAAAGTGTGGAAGTAGTTGCCAGAGACAAATTCACCCATGACAGAGAGGGCGGGCTCCTGGGTTCGATCACGGCGCGCAATCACAGGCCGATAGGCAAATCCGGCCTGCATCGCTGCGAGTTCTTCGAACTCGGGAGTGTTCTTCTTGAACTGCAGGTAGGCATCGGTCGAGAAGTACGAGAAGGAATCCCGCATGCCTGAGCCGACGCAGCAATCGTTGTTTTCGCCGAGACGGATGAGCGTGGCGGGATTGGTGACAGGGAGATTCTTCTGGAGTACCGCATTGACCAGCGTGAAGATTGCGGAGTTGGCTCCAATGCCGAGGGCGAGCGTGAGCAGCACGGTGACGGTAAATCCCGGCGTGCGCCGCAGTTGGCGGAAAGCAAAGTTGATATCTCGACCAAGTGTTCCAAGTAGGGAGAAACCGCGTGATTCACGGCATTCTTCCTTCACCTGGCTGAGGCCGCCGAATTCGAGCCGTGTCGTCCGCCTCGCTTCTTCTCGCGTGAGGCCTGCACGCATGTGCTTCTCTACCTGCTGATCGAAATGGAAGTGCAACTCGTCGTCCAATTCGCTTTCGACCGCTTTCGGCCGGAAAAGAGCGCGCAAACGAAATGAAAGATCACTGAACAAACCATTGAGCATGTTGAGCCTCCTACGCCGTTCCAAGGACCTGGGCCACTGCTGCAGTAAGCCTCGCCCAGGCTTCCTTTTCCACTTCCAGTTGCTCTCTCCCTGTTTTGGAGAGTTCGTAGTACTTCGCGCGGCGGTTGTTCTCCGTTGTTCCCCACTTCGCTTTGATCAAGCCGCGGCGCTCAAGGCGATGCAGTGCCGGATAGAGGGAGCCCTGCTGGATCCGCAGCGCCTCGCTCGAAAGCTGCTGCACGCGCTCGGAGATCGCCCATCCATGCTGCGGACCGAGGGACAGGGTTCGAAGGATAAGAAGATCGAGAGTGCCTTGGGGCAGATCTAAGTGAGGTTCTGTCATCATTCCCCCTCCACTTCTACAGAAGGTACAATACTTCCTGTAGAAGCGCAAGGGGAGAAAACTCGAACGGCAGCGTTCTGCTGAATTCGAGAGTCAGATGGCGGTAACAGGCCAAATCACCCATCAAGGGCCGCTTGCACGCGGGCTTCGGGATCACCCCCTGGAACGCCCCAGGCCCCAGCGATCCGTTCCGCCAATTCCCGCCATGCCCCCGATGTCCCTGGTCCACCCCAGCCGAGCAATCCGGCAAACCACACCCACCACCCCACCAACCAGAAGCCAAAAGCTGAAAGCCAAAAGCTGCGTCACCGGTCCCTGTTTTCTAGTCCCTAAGTCCCCAAGTCCCTAAGTCCCTCAGTCCCTGCTTTTCTAATCCCTATTCCCTGTTCTTCCGTTCCCTCAGTCCCTGCTTTTCCAATCCCTATTCCCTGTTCTTCCGTTCCCTCAGTCCCTACGTCCCTCAGTCCCTACGTCCCTTAGTCCCTAAGTCCCTCAGTCCCTTAGTCCCTGTTCCCAGATTCCAGCTCTTCTGTCACCCAACAACCTAATAACCTAACCACCTAACAACCTATTCCCTGTCCTTCCGTGTCCCCCGCCACACTTTTTCCTTGCGCACCTCTGCTACCATAAGGATGATTCCAGCTCCCGCGGCCCGCAGACTCCTGTTCCATCGGAGCCCAACGTACCGGCAACCGGAGCCATCCCAAAAAAGGAGAACTTTATATGCCTCTAGTCTCCATGCGGCAGCTCCTCGACGAGGCCGCCAAGGGCGGTTACGGCGTCGGCGCTTTCAACGTCAACGATATGGAACAGATTCAGGCCATCATGGCAGCGGCCAAGGAAACCAAGTCGCCCGTCATCGTCCAGGCCAGCCGCGGAGCGCGCCAGTTTGCCGAGGATCTCTACCTCTTCAAGCTCATCCAGGCCGCCGCCGAGCTCAACCCAGACATTCCCATCGCCATGCACCAGGATCACGGCAACAGCTTTGAGACCTGTCAGAGCGCTATCGCCCTCGGCTACACCTCCGTCATGATGGACGGCTCGCTCAAGGCCGACGGCAAGACCCCCTCCACCTTTGAAGAGAACGTCGAAGTCACCCGCAAGGTGGTTGACTACGCTCACGAGCGCGGCGTCACGGTCGAAGGTGAAATCGGAGTCCTCGGCGGCGTTGAAGACGGCCACGGAGCAGGCGGCAGCGGTCTCGATCACATCACCGATCCCGACCAGGCTGTTGAGTTCGCAGAGCGCACCGGCGTTGACGCCCTCGCCATCGCCATCGGCACCAGCCACGGCGCTTACAAGTTCACCAAGAAGCCAGACGGCTCGGTCCTCAAGATGGACGTGCTCATCGCCATCCACAAGCGCCTGCCCAACACCCACCTCGTCATGCACGGCAGCTCCTCGGTGCCCAAGGACCTGCAGGACGTCATCAACAAGTACGGCGGCAAGCTAAAGGAAACCTGGGGCGTACCCGTCGAAGAAATCCAGCTAGGCATCCGCAACGGCGTCCGTAAAATCAACGTAGACACCGACAACCGCCTCGCAATCACCGGCGCCATAAGAAAAGTTTTCGCCGAAACCCCCGAAAAATTCGACCCGCGCGACTATCTCAAGCCCGCCCGCGAAGCCATGCAGAAAGTCGTTGCCCTGCGCATGACCCAGTTCGGTCAGGCAGGCCACGCTGGCGACTACAAGCCGGTTTCGATCGAGACCATCGCCAAGGGCTACAAGGACGGCACCCTCAGCACCCAACCCCTCGTCGCCGCCAAGTAACTCCAGGCGACCCGGCATCCACTCAAAGGGCCATTTCGCTTCGGCGGATTGGCCCTTTCCATTTTTACAACTTCAGATCTCAAGAAAAAGCGGGGTGCCCCCGGTCCCTCGCACTTGGGGACCGGGGACAGGTCTTCGCCCCCGGGGTGGTTGGCGATGAGTGGGACTGA
>CAVXVM010000166.1:0-6345 GCA_963765025.1 uncultured Acidobacteriaceae bacterium
CTCTTAATCGCCTGAGATCGGGAACGCTGCGCATCAGGTCCAGAGTCTTTCGAAAGGTCTCTTCTTCGTCTTCGTGGCCTTCAATGACGGCTGCGGTTTCCCCGCCCATGCAGTGCTTGGGGAAGGTCTCGGAAAACCCCTCGGCCTTCCTCTTGTGATCTTCAGCCATGAGCGTCCCGGCCACGACAGCCACTTTCGAACCCGGAGGGACAATCTTGCCGAGCAGCTCACCCGCCACGCTTCCGCTCAGGTGGGGTTCCACGCAAACGGCGCTGGAACGGCGGCTTTCTGAAGCATCCGTGTCGACGCAAACCACCCGTATGCCTTTGCTTTCGGCTTCGTCGATCAGTGGTTTCAAATCCTGGGGATTGCCGGCGCAGATGATGATTCCTTCCACATCGCTCGACATGAGTTCCTGGAATGCCTCGACATCTCCCCCACCCAGGTTCTGAATGGGGCGATAAATGAACTCAACACCAAACTGCGAAACCCGCTCTGCCTCTTCCAGAACTCCACTCCACAGTTCGTCGTAGAAGAAGTGAATCTCGCGTGGAATGCAGACACCTATCCTGGCGGTCGGCTTGCTGGCTGACAGGGCACGAGCCGCCAGGTTCGGTCTGTATCCAATTTGCCGGGCTATTTCCAGAACGCGTTGGCGCGTTGCTTCGTTGATGCCGCCGCGCCCGTGCAGGGCACGGTCGACAGTGCCCCTGGAAACCCGGGCAATCTCCGCGATGAGATGAACGCCATGTCGTTCTTTTTCCATGCTCGTAATGTAGAGTACGTTAACACAGCAGCCGGCTGCGGCTGCCGTGACCGGGCTTCCCGTTGTTTGCCTGTTTTCAAGGGAAACTGAACCATGACTTGGAGAGCGAAAGCGATAACCGGCACAGGTGAAGGCGAATCGGCAGGTGGCCCAAGTCTGCCCCTCTCACAAATGACTGGATGCATTTGTTGAGAGCCGGACCTGGGCCACCCGGCCAGAAGTGGATGCGGAATTCAGGGCCGCAGCCTCAAACCAGGAATCTTCCGGTCTCCTACAGCACCGTAACGGTCACCGTGGTCTGGGCGGAAAGGCCGCCGGACGTGCCCGTCACCGTGACGGTATAAGTCCCGGCGGTTGTTCCAGCAATGCCGCCCCCACCACCACCTCCTCCTCCACTGCCACCAGAGCTGCCACCGCCGCAACTGCTGAGGCCGCCAGCCAGCGTGATCACCGTCAACAGCGCAAAGAAGGCCAGCCAGCGGCGCCGCCGCCGCGGCAGCAGAAGCAGGAGAACGCCCGCCAGCGCAGGTCCGCCAGCCGCATACCAGGGGAGCCGCGGATAGGCGAGCGCGCCGCTGGTAGCCGCTGTGGTGGTGACCGTCATGGTGGCTGTGCAAGCGGTGGTTGAGGTGATGGCACAAGGTGTGGTCGAGCCGAAGCTGAAGGTTGGCAGGTAGGTGGCGTTAAAGCCGGGGGGCGTGCCAATCAGCTCCGCCGTCAAAGCCACGCTGCCGGTGAAGCCATTGGAAGGAGTGACCGTAATGGCGGAGGTGTTACCGGAGGCGGCGCCCGGCTGGATGGAAACATTGACGCCAGCCAAGGAAATCGCGGCTGGAGGAGCTGTAACGGAACCGTCTGCGCGGGGGCTGAATGACTGGTAGTAGAGGCTGGCGCTGTTGGCGTCGGGAACGTAATTCGCCAGCCAACTATATTGGCCCGCCTCCAAGGAGCCAGCGGGAATGGTGAAGGTGACGCTGCCGCTGTTCAAGGGCAAAGTCGCCGTATAGGAGCTGGTGCCAGCGAATTGGTTGCTCAGGGTGACGCTTCCGGTCGGGGTCGCATATCCGCTCTGGCCGCTGACGGTCGCCGTTAAGGTCAAGGGCTGCGCGGTGGTGATGGTATCTGCTGAAAGCGACAGCGCCGTGTTGGTGTTGAGGCCGCTGATATTGACCCCGATGCTGTTGCTGGCAGGCGCGTAGTTGGAGGAACCGCTGGTATCCGGCTTATAGGTGACGGTAATCGTGTCGCTGCCCAAGGGAAGCGTGAGCGCCGGAATGTTGATGGCGACCGCACCATTGTTGAGCGACACTGCGGCGGAAGTGTAGCTGCCGCTGCTTAAGACCACCGTCCCGGTGGGGATCGGCATACTGCTTAGGCCCGATACGCTTGCCGTAATGGGGATTGGTTGCGTGCTTGTGAAGTTAAAGCTGCCTCCTGTAGAGATGACAATCGTCGGAGGTAGCTTGGAACCTACCGTGACGCCCACGGTGACGGCTGCGGAGTAGACACTGTAATAAATGTAAATGCCTGGCGACGGGCCTTGCAGGGCGGGTTGATAGCCGGCTTGCAAGGTATCGATACCGGTTGTCAGCGTGCCGGCGGGAATGGTGAATGAAGCGCTGCCATTGTTGAGCGTGGCGTTGCCGTTGTAGCCGCCGCCAAAAAGATTGATCGTCCCTGCCGGGGTGGGGTTTCCACTGCCGCCATCCACGGTTACGGTTACCGTCAGTGGATCGGTGCTTGCGACCGTATTACTGGCTGGAGTCACCGTGACGGTGGGAGTGAGCAGGTTGACGGTCAAAGGGGCGATGTCAGACGCCGGCGCATAGAGTGTGGAACTGGCGTTATCGGGAGTGTAGTTCACGCGCGGATCCGCGCAATTGTAATCCGAATTCCCCGGAATTGACCCGGCCGGAATGATGATTGTGGCTGAGCCATTGACCAAGGGGGTGGGCGTCGAGGCGTAGCTGTAGCCGTTGTAGCATCCGATCGTGAGGTTGATCGATCCAGTCGGAACCGGGTCGGCAGTGCGTGCTGCAACCGTGACGAAAGTCGAGATCTGCTGCAGCACCGTAGCGGGGTTGGGAACAAAAGTCACGGCGACTGCAGGAATCGGCAGGGTCACTTGGATTGTGATGTTCGCTGTACTTCCGCTGTAGTGCAACGCACCGGCCGCATCCGGCGTATAGGTGGCGGTTAGGGTTACCTGCTGTCCCGCAGAGAAGGTGTATGCGGGGATCGAAATCGTCACGGAACCAAAATTATGATAATTGAAAGCTGTAGGCTGGGAAGTAAACCCGCCGCCAGAGAGGACAATGGAGCCGGTTGGCTGGTTGTTGCCATCCGCACCGCTTACGGTAAATCCAAAGTCCAACTGCTGCGACGCAGCGAGGATTGTGGGGGGGAGATCTGAACATGGGTGACGACTTTGCCTGTGAATCCGTTCAGAAAATTCTGAATGTTCAGCGAGCCCAGCCCAGTGGCTTCGTCGTAGCCAGTGCCGACCAGATAGCCTGCTTGTCCGCCGGATAGCCCGGTGGGGCCGGGAATGCTGTTGTTGCACATTGAGGGCGTATTCACGCTGCAATTCGTAACGCCGCTGGTGGCCACGGTCACATCGTTGTACGCGGTGGGCGATTGTGTCGCCGTTTGATAGAGGTTGAGATTGAGATTGCCCTGGGCGTTGCCCATCTTCTGATTCAGCATCGTCGCGACGCCGGCCATGGCGGGAGCCGCCGCCGAGGTGCCGGAGAAAACCACAAAAGAGGTGTTACCCTGGCTGTCGGTTACGCAACTGCCGCCGGCGGCTGCCATGCAGCCGAAGTAGCCATCGTGGCTGGATGCGCTGAAGGAGACATCCGGCGTGTAGCGGCCGGTGCGGGCCGCCGGAACCCCGGTTCCTGTCTGCCAGGAAGGAGTGGCGACATACGCGCTAACACCGCCCCCGGTGGCCGCCACCATTGGTTTGGAACTCGAATTCAGCGGTTCATTCCATGCACCCTCGGGGATATGGCTAAGGGCCGACACCAAATTGCTGCCATTGTTACTCATCCAGTAGAGAGAGGGGTTTGCGGTGTCGTTGAACTCCGTGCCGCCCACGCAGGTGGCGTAACTGGACGCGCAGATGTAGTTGATGCTGTTGGCCGCGGGAGTGGCTGGCGGAGTCGCAAATGCTTGATCGCAGCCGGAAGCGCCGGAGTCGCCCGAGGAGACAAAGACCGAGATACCCTCGCCTGCGGCCTGCTGGAAGAGCGTATCCCAAAAGGTGACGCCGCTGGAGCCGGCAGCCGACTCGCAGGAGCCAAAGCTGATGTTCATCGCTTGCGCCGGAACCGGGCTGGTTTGGACCAGGTATTGCGCTCCATAGTCGATGCCGTCGGCAGTCTTGGTGCTGGCCGAAACAACCAGCAGCAGCTTGGCGCCGTTCGCGGTGCTGCCGGCGCGCTCCACATCCAGCGTGGCCTCGCTCTGGTCGCCGATCGAGGTGGTTCCTCCCGGCGGAGCCGTATAGGCCGAGCCCGGATCGACGCCACCAAAGGCCGTCGGCACCACCTCAGTGGGGTTGGAAAAGCTGGTGGTATAGGCCAGTCTGTTGAACTGAACATAGTCGTCCATATCGGTGCGCGAGCGGCCTACGATGCCGATGGTCTGTCCCGAGCCCGAGTAGTTGCCCGGTATCGAATAGATGGTCCAGAAGTCGGCCGGAGAGATGAAGTGGTAGACGGTACTGCCGCTGGTGACAGTCAGTTGCGGATTCGCCGAACTCTCCGTGCGAGCGATCAGGTTTGGGCTGGTTTGCAGCGTAAACAGGCCGCGGACGGCGCGGATGGCGGGCGCCAGTGCGGCGGGAATCGAGGCCTCCGAGTTCAGCGCAACGCGGCGCTCGCTGTTCACGCGGTAGGTGTGCAACTCGCTCTGAAATGCGCTGTCGACCGCAGCCGCCGTTCCGCTGAAGGCGATGAAGACCCGGCTGGGGGCGACCCAGTCAACATGAAAACCATTGCTTTCGAGCCACCCGGTCAGGGAATCCAGATCGCTCTCAGAAAGGCCGAAGCGGTCGCCCATCTCCTGCGGCGTAAGCCAGTGGTGATAAAGGGGCGAATTGGGGTTCTGCTGGTCGGCCAGCAGTTGCTCCAGCGCCGCCTTCTGAGCGGCGGAGCGGGCCAGCACCAGCGTCATCTGCCCAACCTGTTCCTGCGGGCCCAACGCGCCCAGGTCGTTCTCCGCATTGGCCCAGAGCGGATGATGGTTGGCCAATACGGCGGGCCGCGACCCATCGACGGTGTCCACAATAACGCTGGGCCGGGATTGCGCCTGGACCGCGACACCGGCGCAGGCGGCCACCACGAGCGCCAGCCAGACGAGCGACATCTTGTAACGGAGGTTGAAAAGGACTGCTCGAACACGCTGGGCGGACGGGGCGATACGAAATCCAATATAAAATCCAATATGAAGTGGAGGCATCCCCAGTTTCCTTTCAACTAGAACGGAGCTGAAAACCCCTGCGATCATCGCATATGGCGGTGCCCTCCTCAAGTGCGCTGGGGCACAAAGTCTATATTCAGGCTCGGGTTCCGGTCGTCATGGAACGGGCACAGCCCGATCAACTCCTTGCCGCTGCGAACCCGTCCCAAGTTTGAGGTGGAAGGCATGTGCGAGCGACTAGCGAGCGTCTGCCGCATGCAATGGTGGCGAGTCAACCGCGAACCCGTCTCAAGTTTGAAGGTGGAAGGCATGTGCGAGCGACTAGCGAGCGTCTGCTGCATGCAATGGTGGCGGAGAGGGTGAGATTCGAACTCACGGAACCCGTAAAGGTTCGGCGGTTTTCAAGACCGCTGCCTTAAACCGCTCGGCCACCTCTCCGCATATCAAAATTGTATAGGACGCGTTGTGAAAGCCAAAATACCCCATTCGGTTAACCACTGCCCCACTCGGCCTGATCCTCTGCCGAATCAGGGCTGCGGCAGCACCAGCACTTCTACCCCCGACGCCGCATCCTTCTCGCGGAAAACTTCTTCCGTCGCCTTCTTGAAGTCCTCCGCCGGCGCCGTGGGAATATCGGTGAACGTCTGCGGATTGCGGTCCGTCAGCGGGAACCAGGAACTCTGCACCTGCACCATGATGCGGTGACCGCGGCGGAATGTGTGGAACAGGTCAGGCATCTCGAAATCGATGTCCGCCTCTTTTCCCGGCGTCAGGGCTTCCGGCTTTTCCATGCTGTTGCGGAACTTCGCGCGAAACGGCTCACCGCGTAACAACTGCTGGTATCCGCCCATGTGCAGCGGCGGCGCATCCATCACTCGCTTGCCGACGGTGGAAGGATCCGGGTCCGGAAAATCCTCAGGATAAACATCGATCAACTTCACGTCGAAGTCGGAGTCCGTTCCTGAACTCGCAATCTTCAGGTGGGGCGTGATCGGGCCTGCAATGGTCACGTCTTCCTTCAACGGCTCCGTTTCGTACACCAGCACGTCGGGCCGATAGCTGGCGAAACGCTGGTCGTCCACCATATATCGTTGCGGCACCGTGTTGGTGGTGTAACCCACAAACGGTACCGGGCGGAATAAGCGGAATCTCGT
>CAVXVM010000167.1:0-9553 GCA_963765025.1 uncultured Acidobacteriaceae bacterium
GGGCGGCCATCCAGGCCGGATACAGTGCTCCGCAGAGCGAGCCGGCAAAAGCGATGAGCGCTCCCCTGGCGATCCATCCGCCGGTCAGTTCGAAGGCAAAACCCGGAGAGTGGAAGTGGAGGGCGGCTCTCACCCCAAACGTGGCTGCAATACCGACGATGACGCCGGCAATCGCGAGCAATCCGCACTCGCGCAGGACCACGCCGACCACCGCCAGCTTTGAAGCTCCCATGGACTTGAGAATGCCAATCTCGCGCGTGCGCTCGAGGACCGCCGTATACATCGACTGGAAGATGACCAGGAAACCGACGATTACGGCGATGACGATGACCACGTCGAGGGCCATATCGAAGCCGGGGTAGTGTTGCGGCGTATACATGGAAATGATGTCTGACATGGGCTGAACACGGTAACCCTGCATGCCCGGCGTGGAGAGGATCTCCTGGCGAATTGCCTCATCGTTTGCGGGGTTGTCGCTCTTGATGTAGATGACGGTGGCCTTGCCGTCGGAGCCGAGGAGCGAGCCGAGGGTGTCAATGGGCAGGAGCCTGCGGCCACCCTTGCCGCTCTCGACGATGCCGCAAATGCGGAAATCGCGATGGACGGATTGAATGGGAATCATCTCGCCGACATGATGACCTTTGCCGTTCTTTGCCCAGACGTCGTCGACGATGACGTCGTAGGGACCCTGAAAGGGGCCGCCGGCGAGAAAGGTGAACGGTTTAAGAGCGTCGAACGTCTTGTAGTCGATGCCCCAGAGGATTTCGATCGCGTCTCCCATGGCAAAGTTGGTGATGGCAGGAGAGGCCACTGCAACGTGAGGCAAGGTGGCAAGAAACGGAGCCAGCTTGACCGGCATGGGAGCGCCGCTCATGCCGTTCATGAAACTGGCATTCGAGGGGCTGACGACGAGGTCGGCGCCAATGCCATTGGTGCGCTGTTTCTGGTCGTTGAGCATGCCCATGAAGATGGCGACTATGGACAAAATCATGACCACTTCAATGGAGACAGCGAGCACGCTGATGATGGAGCGTACGGGACGGCGAACGAGATTGGCAATGACGAGCTTGTTCATGCGCGAGCCTTGTTCCGTGGGGCGAGGCTGGTAAATTGCCCCTCGTATTCAGGGTATCAGCAGGAGTGAGGTTGGTCACAGCCGGGGCGGTTGGGTTGGAGCTAGAGTTACTTTGGATGGGGCTGCGGGGGGTTTGAGAGAATCTCCCGTAACGTTACCAAAGAGCGTCATCCCGATGAAAATAAAGGCAAAACTAAGAATTAATTTTGACGTAAAACTAGTCCCCGGTTTATCGTGGAAAAGCAGTACGAGTCAATGAGAAACCCGGTCTTGGTCGCCAATGGGAAACTTTGGTGAAGACCTGCGCATGGAGCGGCTATCCCGCGGCATGGCGCTGGAAGACATAACCGCAGTTACAAAAATCAGCCAACGCCACTTGCTCGCGCTGGAACAGGAGCGCTTTCGCCTTTTGCCGGGCGGGATTCTGAGCAAAGGAATTGTGCGCGGATACGCAGGCGCGCTGGGGCTTGACCAGCAAGACTGGACGCAGCGTTTTCTGATGGCCTGCGATGCGGCGGGCGATACGATGGACGAGGATCGCGGTTGGACTGCATTCGCATCGAATGTGGGCAAGGCGCGCATTTTGCGCCGCGAAGCCGTGGAAATGCGCATGCGCTGGGTGGGCGCAGTCCTGCTCGTTCTGGTTGTCAGCGCAGCCGCCTACATGACGTTTCGTTATTACGGGGTGCGTGCGGGCTGGTGGTCGAACCTGCTGCCCTTTGGAGAACCGCACGGCGCACTGCATTCGGCAACAACCGCCGTCCACGCGTTCCTGACTCGCCTGCTTTTGTGGCTGGGCCACTAACCCCTTCCGATTAATCTTCTCCTGTCAAAACGCGGTTCAATCGTCTGCTGACTCCCTTGAGTCGGCAATGCTCCCCGTTCACATTTGAGTCTTTGCCCTCGCGCACCCGGCACGATTACCATAGATGATGCACAGTCAGGCTCCGGCCAGACAGGTGCGGGCGCGCACGCGACGATGGCCACGGGCCGGTCTGAGTACCCTCAGAAGCGGCTACTCACATAAAGTCATCGAGAGACGGTCAGGAATCGCATCACGCCGCCAAATTAAATCCCTTCAGTGGGCAGGAGTCTGAAGTTGAGCGATCGTTTTTTGTTTACCTCTGAGTCAGTCACGGAAGGGCATCCCGACAAGATAGCCGACCAGGTCTCTGACGCCATTCTTGATGCGTGTCTTGAACAGGACCCCTACAGCCGCGTAGCCGCGGAAACGCTGACGGCGACGGGCCTGGTGGTTATCGCGGGAGAAATCACGACCAAGGCGTATGTGGATTTCCAGAGCCTGGTGCGGGGCGTGGTTGCCTCCATCGGCTATGACAACGCGCTTTACGGTTTCGACTCGAACACCTGCGCGGTGATTTCGTCCATCAACAAGCAATCGGGCGACATTGCCCAGGGCGTTGACACGGGCGGCGCCGGCGACCAGGGCATGATGTTCGGCTATGCCTCAAACGAGACGCCGGAGCTGATGCCGATGCCGATTTCGCTGGCGCACAAGCTGTGCAAGCAGTTGACGACGGTGCGCAAGAGCGGCAAGCTGCCGTACCTTCGTCCCGACGGCAAGAGCCAGGTGACGGTGGAGTACGACGAGAACGGCAAGCCAGCGCGCATTGACGCGGTGGTCATCTCAAGCCAGCACGCAGAGAGCGTGACCAACGAAGAGTTGCATGCCGACATTCTGAAGTATGTGATCCAGGCGGTACTGCCGGCCAACCTGCTGGACGAACACACCAAGTACCACATCAATCCGACCGGCCGCTTTGTGATTGGCGGACCGATGGGCGACACGGGCCTGACGGGCCGCAAGATCATCGTGGACAGCTACGGCGGCGCGGGACGTCACGGCGGCGGCGCTTTCAGTGGCAAAGACCCGACGAAGGTGGACCGCAGCGCAGCGTACATGGCGCGTTACATTGCCAAGAACATTGTGGCCGCGGGCCTTGCCGAGCGCGCTGAAGTGCAGTTGGCGTACGCGATCGGCGTGGCTGAGCCGGTGAGCGTGCGCATTGAGACCTTCGGCACCGGCAAGGTGGGTGAGGCGAAGCTGACCGAACTGGTTCGCAAGAACTTCTCGCTCACGCCCAAGGGCATTATCGAAAGCCTGAACCTGCGCCGGCCGATTTACCAGAAGACGGCTGCGTACGGCCACTTTGGCCGCAACGAGCCCGAGTTCACCTGGGAAGCGACTGACAAGGCCGCAACCCTGGCGGAGCAGGCGGGCGTTGCAGCCGCTGCTGCAAAGTAAGCACTCTCCACTTCGCATCACTGAAAAGACCTGTCCTTCGCGGACAGGTCTTTTCATTTGTGCTGGGGTGAGGGATTCGAGTTTGGGATGAGGGGGATGGGTTGGTTCCTCATCCGCACGGATCGTTATTCAGCAGCAGGAATCATGCCAGTCACGTTTGCCTGCACCGACGCCGTTACCACGGTCGAAAAGCTGCTCATGGTTGCCACGGTTGGCACGGCAACCGGATTCGTCCCCGAAGAGATGAAGGGACCCAGTGCGCCCGCGGCCGTGGTGTTGCTACTGCCGCTGACGCTGGTAATCAGTCCGGTGAGTCCCGCTGAGTTCTCATAGTTCACATTGTTGGCCGGAATCAGATTGAGGCCTGCGAAGTTCGGCGCATCCAGGGTGACCGAAGGAATAGCGCGCACCAGTGCGCGATGTTCCGACTCGACGCCGAGAATGGACGCGGCCACTTTTGCATACAAAACCAGATCTGCCTGCGTCAGGTTGGTTCCGCTCATAGCTGGATTGGCCTGCGTGGCGCTGAAGCCGTTGTAGGCCGCAGCCATCGAGGCGAACTCTTCTACGGCCGTCATGTAGGCGCCCACAAACGCAGTCTCCAGCGCGAGCAGAACGGGGACGAAGCCCGACAAAGAGCTGAAGGTTCCGGTCGGGAAATAAAACATCTGCGGGACGCCTGCCGCTGCGTCTCCGCTGCCGCTCGTAGGCAAGCCGAGCAGGCCGCGCAGCAGTTGCGCGTGCGCTACTTCCTCAAGCAGCGCGCCCTGCAGGTAAGCCACGTTCACCTGGCTGCCACTGGCGCTGACGTTGATTGCAGTTCCACCTGAGCCGGCAAGATTGGGATCCGTGATTACGCCGGGGCTGGAAAGCGCCGTGTAGTAGGTGGTGATCGCAAGGCTTTCCGCGATCAGCGCGGCTGTAAGAATGTTGGCTGCCGTGTCAGTGGTAGCGGCTGCCGACACCTTCGTCATCATTGCGGTGCTTCCTCCGCATCCACTCACAATGGCTGACGTCGCCGCGCCCAGGCCAAACATCGACGCACCGGTTAAGAATGAGCGACGATCAACGCCACCCGCGATGGAAATCTCCTGCAAAAGACTCTTCGTTGGCATGCTTCATCTCCTTTGGCTCTGCTGGCGAGAATTTGATGGTTAAAAAATCTGCGTACATGATCAGTACGCGCCGACTGAGCTACTGGATTGGGAGAGAATCGAATTCGCACCGATAAACAAGACGATGAGGACTTTGGGCTAATTGGGCGTGTTGGCGAATCGATCCCTTTCCTTTTTCGCCCGCGTGCGTCCATGCCTTAGAATTCTTCGTGGCGCTAGAACGTCTTTTTAAGAGGAGCTATACATGCGTTTTTCGGTGCTTGCCACACTTTTGCTTGGAACTGCCGCGATGGCCGCTGCACAGACCACAGCCAACTGGAGCTACGAGGGCAAGAACGGTCCGCTGGCGTGGGGCAAGCTGGACCCGTCCTACGCAGCCTGTTCGAAGGGACACGAGCAGTCGCCGATCGACATTCGCGGAGCAAAGCTCGACAAGACGCTCAAGCCGATCGAATTCCACTACATGAGCGGACCGGTGACGCTTGAGAATACCGGGCTCACGATTGTTGCTCACGTGGATCGCGGCAGCTACATCATGGTGGACGGCGTTCGCTACGACCTGGTGAGCTTCGATTTCCGCCATCCGGGCGAAGAACCGGTCAAGGGCAGATTTGACGATATGAGCATTCACCTGCTGCACAAGAGCGCGGACGGAAAAATGGTGATTGTGGCTGTGCGGGTGGTTGAGGACCGCGCCATGGGAAATGCGATCCTGGCAATGTTGTGGGATCATCTGCCCAAGGTTGCGCACAAGACCGAGACCATTACGGACATGGTGAATCCCGGCGGGCTTTTGCCGGCCGACCGAAGCTACTGGACCTACACGGGTTCGCTGACCACACCGCCCTGCACGGAAGGAGTGCAGTGGTACATCTTTGAGCAGGAGTTGGGCGTGAGCCGCACGCAGTTGCGCACGTTCAGCAACATGTTCAAGATGGACACGCGTGAGCCGCAGGATCCGCACGGGAGAAAGATTCTGGCCCACGAGTGATTAAAACAGGGATTAGGGATTAGGGATTAGGGATTAGCCACCCCAGCGAGCAAAAATCGCTCGCCGGGGACCCCGGCAGGGATTAGTTGGCGGGGCCGGCGAAGAGAATTAGATTTCCGTCGGGATCGCTGACGACTAGCCGTGATGGATGTAGAAGAGGTTTCCGTCGATGTCCTTCACGGTGAACTGGCGGATGCCCCAGGGTTTTGTTTCCAGCGGGTCGACGATGTCGGCGCCGAGGGACTTCAGTTCCTCATACGATGCATCGATGTCCGGTGCGAACATCCAGTGAATGGCGGGCTCGAAGGGAGGCTGCCGTTTGCGAAAGAAGATGGTCATGTCCGGTCGCATCACGGCTCCGATTCCCTTGTCAGGGTAGAGCCAGCCAATCTCAAAGCCGAGCGCATCGCGGTAGTGTTGTTGCGCACGCTCCACATCCTCAACCGGCAGCTCAGGCACCGGCGGACCAATCGAAGTCAAATTTTGTTTTTCGGCCATGTGAGCTCTCCTACACCTTTATGCGACAAGAATGGTCGAGGGTCAACGAGAAAACGCTCTGTCTTGGTGAATCGGAAGTTCGTCGCATTCGTCGTGTGCCCGAACCGCAGATCACCGCTCAGGTTGAGAGGCGAACTGCTTCGAATCCCCCGGTCCCCAAATGCGAGGGACCGGGGGCACCCGGCATGAAAGGAAAAATCCGACGCACCATCAACGGCATTCTATTCCGAGGGGCGGGTGATGGGAAGGAACTCGAGTGTGAAGGCTTCTTCTCCTGGATGGAGCTGGACCTGGATTCCAGCAAGATCGTTGACCAGGTAGTGGGCGGCGTCGAGTTGTTCGGCGGGATGAGAGAACGTGGTGGCGACTACGATGCAGCCTGCCGCACGACCTGCCTGGGCCCCTGAGGCCGAGTCTTCAAAGACCACACATTCCGAGGGATGAACGCCAAGCAGCGCTGCGCCGGCAAGATACGGCTCAGGATGCGGCTTGCCACGCGTGACAAAGCCCGCGGTGACCAGCTCGTCTGGCGCGGGAACACCGCCGGCAGCCATGCGCGCACGGGCAAGGCGCTCGGTGGCGCTGGTCACAACCGTCCAGCGGCGTTTTCCGTTGCGAGCGGGAAGAGCCGTCAGCAGGTCAAGCACTCCGGGCAGCACGGTGAGGTCGTCGTTGTCTGCGACTTCGAGATCTTCGATAATTTTTAGCTCTGCTTCGCTGTCGAGATCGGGACGGAGCTGTGCAATGGTGTCGATGGCGCGCTGGCCATGAGCGATTTTGCAGGTGAACTCAGGATCGACACCACGCATGCGCGCCCAAGTGGACCAACTGCGCTCGACCGAGCCGATGGAAGAGACAAGAATCCCATCCATGTCAAAGAGCACACCCTTGCATTTGATTTGAACGGGGGAAGCGGCCATGACTCCATTGTATCGGGCTATGGTTTTTTCGCCTGAGTGGGTTTGGGCGCGGCGAAGGTGACCTTGGTCGGCTCGGCGAGTGTGACGGACGCATCGATGGCGCGCTTGTGGCTGCCCGCAGCAACTTCATTTTTGTCGAGCGCAATCCTGCCATTGGCGACGATGGCGTCGGCAGTCCAGCGATCGAAGCGTGCCAGAGCGGCGGGAGCGGAAGCATCGCCGGCAAGGGCGCCATGACGCCACTCAAAGTGCAGGGTGCCTTTAGCTGAGCTGGCCAGATCGTCGGAGGTGAAGCCGGAAAGTTCAATCTTTCCATTTGCCGCGAACGTGCCGCCGCGCCAGGTCTCGCCCAGCAGCTCGCCTACCTCAGCCGGATTGATCTTTGCGAAGTCTCCAGCAAGTTCGTAGTAGGGTTTGTCTCCGGATTCGAATTGGCCGGAAGCATGTACGTTGCCGCCGAGGAGTGTGGCGTCGAGGCTGGTGATTGCAGTTGTGGCCGGCTGCAGGTTTACGTCGGCCTTCACACTCTTCAGCGTAAGAGGACCGAGAACGAGCGAGTCAGCCGTCACCGATCCCTCAAGACTCGGCCATTGCGGAGACGACGCAGGATGCAGGCGGTTGATGAGATCGGAGAGCAGAGTGTCTTTTTGGCGCGCGCCCAGGATTGCGGTCTGCACAGTGGCGGCATCGAGGTCGCCAAACGCGATTTGAAATTTGACCGGGCAGGACGCAGGCGCATCGCAGCCTGAAGGCACACTCAAGGTGGCCGTACCCTTCAACGGGCCGTACGTGAAGTCGATCGGATCCCAATGGCTGACGGCGCCGTCGAGGTGCAACGTGGCCGTCGCAATCTCAACGTGGCTGGCCAGATAGTCGGCCTTCCAGTTGGTATTGTGCAGCGTTACTGTGCCGGAGATGCTGTCGGTCGCGGGCAGCACGTTGGAAACGGGCGTCGGACTGGACCGGACGGGGTTGGCATTGGCGGAATGTGGAGCGGGCGCGCTGGTCTCGACGGGAGGTGCATTGTCTGAGGAGACGTCCTCTACCGGAAGCCATGGCCCTTGCGCGAGCAGATCTACGGTAAGCGGATCGCCTGCCAGGGAGTCAAGAGCAGAGGCCTGTTTGAGTCCGGCCGCATGGGCCACTTCCCTGCTGCGCGCAATGCTTGCCGGGCCGCGCGCGGTCACCTGGTAACCGGCCAGACCGAGGCGGACATTCACCGCCAAGGGGGCAGCGCCTCCCAGGGGCACGGCTGCAGTGGAGACGAGCGTCTGCGGCTGCCCAGGAGCAGCTGCCGAGGGAGCTAGCACCATCTTCGGCACCAGGATGGGGCTGGTGAGGCCGTCGCCGCGCAACTGGAGACCTTCCACGGTAATGCTGCCGCTGAGTGGACCTGCGGGTTGCGCCGCTGCTCCGCCCGCCTTTGCGCGATGAAGTCTTGCTGGAATTTTGACCTCGCTGCCTGCGGCTGCAAGAGCGGCATAGGAGATTTTCCCGCTAGCTGTACCGGCTGCCTGAAGATCGCTGCCGACACCGCTGCGCACGGTGCGCAGCGCATCGAGGGCGGCGCCGACGGGCACACGGTCGAGTTCGACAGAAAATTGCGGCTTCGCCGGAAATTGCGGCTTCGCCGGAAATTGGGGCGTGGCGGGGAGTTGAGGCGCTGTGTTCGTGGCGGGCAGATCGCCGGCGATTCGAACGTGGCCGTCGCCCAGGGGCGAGTCACACACCAGCTTTTCCAGGGCGCGGGTAGCGTAGTGATAGACGAAGCCGCAGTTGGCATCAAAGTCCATGGGCGCGACCGGCGCGAACTCCGCGCGATGAACGCCGGCAGCGCGTAAACGGGTATTCACCGTGGCGGCATCGGGAGTGCCATCGACATGCACTTCGCCCCTCAGGTCGCCGCGCCATCCGGCGTCAGAGCCGGTCGCCAGGCGAGTTAGCTGGCCAAGCTGAGCGTCGCGCCATTCCAGATCGAGATGGATGGGCATCTGGCTCAACGCGGCTGCGCTGTGCGCGCTTGCATTGAGCTCGACAACTCCGGTGTCGGCGAGATCGAGGCTGACATCGGTACGCGCCGGCTGGCCGCGAAGCCTGATGCGCCATTCACCCGGGTTCTCCTGCCAGAAGGACACGTCGGTGGCGACCAGCGAGAACGGAAGTTTTTCGGCACCGTTTTTGAAGTTGATGCGGGAGTTGGTTGCGGAGAGATAAGGCAACGGACGCGCGGCATGAGTGGCTGGAGTCGTGCCTGCCTTGGTGGCGGCGGTTTTGAACAGGGACTCGAGATTCCAGCGCCCGGCCGCGGAACGCACCAGGTTAAGGCTGGCCTCATCCACGCTGATCTCGCTGATCTGCAGATGTCCGCGCCAAAGGGGAAGGAGCCGGATGGAGGCGGTGACCGTGTTGGCATGGAGAAACGCCTCGCCGCCAAACTCGGGGTCTTCGTCCACGGTGAGGTCGTAGAGAACAAATCCGGGCCTGGGCAGCAGGCGCACCCGCACCTGAGACAGGCGCACCGGCCTTCCCAGCGAGGCAGACATGAGGCTGGTAATCCGCGTCTTGTAGCGGCTGACAGAGACCAGAGGCGGCGCCAGCAGCACAGCTAATACGACCACGAGCGCTATCAACGCCCACCAAAGCCGCCTGCGCTTGTTGTGCCGCCCTTGCTCGTCTTCCGTCATAGTC
>CAVXVM010000168.1:0-4072 GCA_963765025.1 uncultured Acidobacteriaceae bacterium
GTGGGCCGATAGCCTTTGGCCAGCCATTGATAATGTTATATACACGAATTGGAGAACCATCCTTAGAGTAATGGGTGATAGTCCATAGAGCCTTATAAGCTTCACCATCAAAGCTTGTCTGCATGACGTTGGATTCAATTCTATTAATTGAGTTATTCCAAGCTTCAAACAAAGCTCTTGTAGTATAATCTTCGTCAAGCATGACGGTAATGTAGCGTTATAGTTCAGCCCGAAGCCGCCGCCGGTGAGGTCGGTTTCGCTGTAGCTCGGCGTGTGGAAGCTTTGCGCCTGCAACGCCGCATAGGGCGTGACCCCGAACAGTTCGCTGACCGAGGGCATGCCGAAACGATAGCCGCCTTCGAACCGCGCGCCGTAGCTCTGGCCCTCGAATTTGGCAGTCAAATCGTCGTTCTGCGCGATGCGGTTGGTGGTGAACCAGTGATTGGCGAAGGCGAGTGCGCCCGAGAGATACGCCGGACCGAAATGGGTGACGCCGTAAACGCCGGCCACGATCGCGTCGCTCCGCCCGGTGCCGAGCATCTGCGTCAAATTCCAGTTGGTGCCGCCGCCGGCGAGCGCGAAGCCGTAAAGCGTCTGCGGCGTGACGTGATAGGTCATGCCGCCGGCAAAGCCGTAAGCGCCCGCCGTGACGTTGTTCGAGCCAACCTGGGCGTTGCCGTCGGTCGTACCGGAGCCGCCGAACGCCGAACCCCACGCCGTCCAGCGTTGGCCTCTCATTGGTGGGATGGTGGGTGTGGTATCCGTGGTCCCTCCGCCACGGCGGACGAGGGACCGGGGCACTCTCATCGTGCTTAGAGACCGGGGCCACCTGCCGGAAGCCCCGGAATCACAACACGAGCCAGCCGGGCCATGCAGGCACGATAGCACCCCGGATGGGGAATAGGGATCATGTCGCCCTATTTCCCAGAGGTCGAGGAGCAAGGGACTAAGGGACTGAGGGACGCAGGGGCTGAGGGCGCGGCTGCTGGCTTCTAGCTTTCAGCTTTCAGCTCTCAGCTGACGGCCTCTAATTGGCGGTATGGTGGGTGCGGTATCCCCGGTCCCCAAAGGCGAGGGACCGGGGGCACCCTCATCGTGGTAAGAGACCGGGGCTACCTGCCGGAAGCCCCGGAATCACAACACGAGCCAGCCGGGCCATGCAGGAACGATAGCACCCCGGATGGGGAATCGGGATCATGTCGCCCTATTTCCCCCTGTTACCAGGGACTAAGGGACTGAGGGACGTAGGGGCTGAGGGCGCGGCTGCTGGCTTCTAGCTTTCAGCTTTCAGCTCTCAGCTGACGGCCTCTCATTGGCGGTATGGTGGGTGTGGTATCCGTGGTCCCTCCGCCACGGCGGACGAGGGAACGGGGGCACTCGCGTTGTGCTTAGAGACCGGGGCTGCCCGCCGGAAGCCCCGGAATTACAACAAGAGCCAGCCGAGCCATGCAGGAACGATAGCGCCCCGGACGGCGAATAGGTATCATGTCCCCCTATTTCCCAGAGGTCGAGGAGCAAGGGACTAAGGGACTGAGGGACGTAGGGGCTGAGGGCGCGGCTGCTGGCTTCTAGCTTTCAGCTCTCAGCTGACGGCCTCTCATTGGTAGGATGGTGGGTGCGGTATCCCCGGTCCCCAAAGGCGAGGGACCGGGGGCACCCTCATCGTGGTAAGAGACCGGGGCTACCTGCCGGAAGCCCCGGAATCACAACACGAGCCAGCCGGGCCATGCAGGCACGATAGCACCCCGGATGGGGAATAGGGATCATGTCGCCCTATTTCCCTCTGGCACCATGCTCTCGAACGACGGAGCCAGAAGGGACGCATCCAGTGGGAGCGTATGCAACGGCTCATCCGCCGATGGCTGCCTCCGGCCCATATCTGCCGTCCTTATCCCTCGCGCCGTCTGCGCGTCACCACCTGAGGCAAGAGCCGGATGCGGGAAATCCGCCTGTCCGGATCTGTGCGGGGGGTACGGCGAAAGCCGTATCCCTACCGCGACCTACCCCTGCCCATGCGTAGCATGGCGCCTTTCGGGATGCTGGCCGGGACGAGGATTTCAAGGCTGACACAGACAGCGAGGCCGTCCATCACCCAGGCATGATTTTAGGAGGGCTTGCCTTGGGGCCGGAGCTTTTCAAGGCGGGCCATAGCATTCTTGATCCCAGTTCGGATGCGTTCTTCCTCAACCAGTCGGCACGGAAGCCTCTTTTGGATGGCCACATACAGTTCAAGTGCTTCAGGAACTCTTGATTGCCACATCCTGCATTCAGCCATGTATTGCATGGCCAGCGTGGCCGTATCCTCATCGCCCCGAGTTTGCACCTGACTAGCCACCTCGAATGACTCGTCATATCGCCCAAGGTAAAGCAAGCAGTTTGCCCGATCTAGCAGGATATCCACTTCAAACTTCCCATTAGCGTACAGGCCATGCGCTTCGTCGAACGTCTGAAGTGCTTCATCACAGCGAGCTAACCGAGTCAGAGAACGCCCTTTAAGGAACAAGTACTCGTACTTCCAATCCTGAAATTCTTCCTGTTTCAGGATTGGAGATTTGATGTTTGCGTTTATTAGCTCAAGCGCCTCCTGTGCCCGACCAAAATCGACGAAGGCACTCACCTGCGTCATGACGACAAAAGCATGAGACACATCGTAGTCGGGAAATCGCTTCAGTTCCTGAACAGCTTCGTTAAGAATCTCATTTCGATTTAACCAAGTTGAACATGTAACAACATCAAACAAAAGTCTCATCCGGACTTGGACGTCATTGGCACGAGTGAGCATCTCTTGCAACATCGCAAGAGATGCTCCGAATTCACGCTGAACGCTGAGCTTCTCAGCCTTTTCAATTTCTTGTTCTGTCACTGCTGCTTTAAGCATGATCGAATTTCCTTGATGCATATTGCATTTGTGAATCTCCTGAAAATAGCCGCTCACTTCAATCCAAAGGCGGAAGCCCTCTCGCCTTCCTCTCTGCGTCTGAATCGCCGCACGTGAAACACACAACGGGCATGGCTTCCACATTTTGTCCGAAACCTTTTACAAGATTGAGGATTGCGACCCCAATCCTTTGTCCGAGCGAAGCGCCTGGCTCAATCTCCGGAATTTCACCTGGAGGCAGCTGAGGAGGAACAGGATCAGGTCCGGGTACCGGCCTTAGAGTTGGCGGAGCAGACGGTGTAGGTCTTCCTTGAGCAGCAGCTTTCGCAGCCTGAGCAGCCCCGCTAGCCCCGGGGGCCAGGACACCTGCAATGGTATACGTTTCGTTATCTGTGACTGACGTCTTAACGTAGGTCCATGAATGCAAATGAAAGAGATTGCTCAGGCCATGCCAGATGCTCGTCCCGCCATTGTTCTGCTGTTGGGCCGCATTCTTATCGCTTACTATACCTTTTTCAGCATTGGTTTGCCGGTTCCCCTCTTGTGTATTGTGCTGCGACACGCAGCCGTTTGCGTCGGCGACACATCCGGTGTTGGCCGGGTCGTTCGCCGCGTGCCCGTCGGCGTCAACGTGAGTCACAGGGTCGTTGCGCACGTAGGTATACAGGTTCAACGACTGCGGATCGCCGAAGACCGCGTAGGGCACAGCCGTGGGGCGCGCGGCCCAATCGGGCGTGAGGAACCGGCCCAGTCCTGCACCGTAGTACCGCGCCCCGAAGTTGTCGTTGCCGTTGGCAAAGCCGGTTTCGGAGTCTCTTTCCTTGCCGGTGAAGTGCAGCTTGGTGGCGTCCTCGTCCGGTCCGGTGCAACTGAGCCCGTCGCCGAAGGGATAGTTGAAGCAATTGAGCCCGACGGTTCCGTCGGTGTGGGCCTGCGCGCGCCGGCTGCCCAGGGCATCGGCCAGCTGGAAGCGCGTGCCCGCGGCGTCGTAGGTGGCGAACGACGCTGCACCGGCGTAGAGGTTGCTGTATTGCCACTGGCCCGAGCCGCTCGCGACGGCGATCTCCCTGCCGCCCTGGTCGAACTCGTAGCTGGCTGTCACCGCGCCCGAACTCTCCTTTGCTACCCGCCGCCCCTCGGCGTCGTAGACATACGTTGTCGTTCCATTCACGGTGGCCACTCGGCCTTCGGCGT
>CAVXVM010000169.1:0-8693 GCA_963765025.1 uncultured Acidobacteriaceae bacterium
TTGCCCTTCGCCTCGACTGGTCGCTGCCTCTACGTATTGCTATGATGACCTTGCCGTCCTTGTCTTTCACCACGCCCTCATCGGCCAGGCTCGGATCCTCGTAGAGCGTCGTGATCGCGTCAAACCTGAAGCCGCCCACTCCGCGCTTCAGCCAGAACTGCGCCACATCCTCAAAGGCCGCGTGCACCTGCGGGTTGTGCCAATTCACGTCCGGCTGCTGAATGTAGAACTTGTGGTAGTAGTGCTGCCGCGTCTTCGCGTCCCACTCCCACGCCGAATGACCGAAAAGCGACTGCCAGTTGTTGGGTGGCATCTTTTTGCCGGTTACCGGGTCGTCCTTGCCGTCGTGCCACACATACCAGTCGCGATAAGGGTTGTCCTTCGACGAGCGCGCTTGCAAAAACCATTCGTGCTGGTCTGATGTATGGTTCATCACCATGTCCATCAGCACCCGTATGTGCCGCTTGCCCGCCTCCGCCACCAGCCGGTCAAAGTCCGCCAGGGTCCCGTACTGCGGATCGATGTTCTTGTAATCGGAGATGTCGTAGCCGAAGTCCACTTGCGGCGAGGGATACACCGGCGTCAGCCAGATCGCATCCACACCCAGCTCCTTCAGGTAGTCCAGCCGCTCGGTAATTCCGTTCAAATCGCCGAGTCCGTCGCCGTTCGTGTCTTGAAAGCTCCGCGGATAAATCTCGTAGATCACCGCGTTCTTCCACCAGTCCTTTACCTCAGCCTGGTTCCTCTTCTGCTCTGCTTGGCCTTTGTTGCCGGGCTTGGTTTTCACTGTCGGGGTCTGTCCTCCTGCGGTCGGTGCAGCGGTCGCAAAAACCAGGGCAATCAGCAGCGCAACAGTGCAATTCCAAATTCCTGTACGGATCTCCGAGTGCATTGCTTTCACCTCGACCTTGCTCCGCCGTTCATCTCTTCGGCAACAGCTCAACTCACACAAACTACCACGCTGGAGCGGCAGCCCGCCCCATTACTGCGGGGTGCTTTCCTCTGGAACTTTGTCGCCTTCACCAGACCTTTGCGGCGAAGTCAGCTTCATCCGGTTAAACTCCACGCCGAACTGCGGATTCTCCCGCGTTCCATTGATCTGGATAGGCACTTCGGTCCCCGCGCCGTCCTTCTCGAAGTACCGGTCCACGGGTTTCAGCAGCAATCCCTTCCAACCGCCCACCATCGCTGAAACTGTCGCCTGCATCCTGGCCTTCCCGCGAAAATCCAGCGCGCCGCCCTTCACCCCGTAAGTTCCTTTCAGGTCAATCACGGCTCCCGGCACCGTGTACTCCAGGGCCGGCAGCGTGATCAGGGCGTTCTCCATCATGTAAGTCCCTTTCATCGTCGACCGCACGTCCGGCTGGTCGCTCTGCTTGGCTTCTTTGGGCCGTCCCTGTCCGCGCGCGCTCAACTCAAGAATCCGCGCCTGGATTTTGGCGCTCGTAAACTCCGCATCATCAAGCGTAAAGGCGCCATTCAGCGTTAGACGTTCCTCCACGGGAACCGGCCCCGGCGGAATCTCCAGCGCCACCTTCGTTTCGAGCGCTCCCGTCAGCACAGGGGTCCCGCCGTGGCTTGCCAAGCGCAGAAAATCTTCAATCCTGCCCCGGTCCACGTTCACCGTAAGCGAAATATTGTGCCCGCCCGGCTTCACTCCACCTCTTCCGTCCGGCTCGGCCTTCACCCCCACAATCGGCCCCTTTACCCACATGTGAGAGCTGCCCAGCGTCGCTTCCACGGGATCCAGCCACGTATCCCCGTTGGTCGCATCCACCCGTGCATGGAACTTCGTCTCCAGCGGTAGCGCCGTACCAAAGTGCGTCAGTCTGAAGTCCGGCGTCTTCGTCTCGCCGTCGACCAACAGATCGCGCAGCGTCCCCCGGTAGCTTCCCGTCGAGCTCAAAATCCCCGCAATGCCCTTGAACCCGCTCAGATCCGCATTTTCAAAGCGGTAGTTTCCCTCGATCGGACTCTCGCCGGGATCGGCAACCAGCCATGGCCCCAGGCTCCCCCTCGTATGGATCGTCCCCACGGGCCGCGGATTGGTCAGTTCCGCCTCAAAGCCCATCGCTCCACCGCTCACGATGTCCGTCAGCTTCAGATGCGCAATCGCAAACTCCAGTGGCAGCTTGCCAGGCTTGCTCGTCTCCAGCGTCAGGTGAGCGCCTTCGCAATCCAGCATCTCCACCTGGAAATGCAGCAGGCCCGCTGTCGAACCGGATTGCGCAACATTCGTAGGAGCCGTTTGTTGTATTCCATGCAGGAAGTGCGACCGTGGCGGCACATCCACCTCAAGCCCCTCCAGCCGCACCACCGAAATGCGAATCACCTGGCCCGGTTTGTAGTGGAGCGGCGCATGAAACCTGAACTCCTTGAGCTCGATCAGTGGCTTATCCGCTCCAGTCTCCCCCGGCCCTTGCGTTCCGAGTCCCTGACTCCCCGGTACAGCCACGCCCGCCACCTGTGCCGGAGGCCAGATCCTGAGCCCCTTGCCTTCCACCCACAGTCCGCCCCGCAGCGACAAGTGAAAGCCGTCCAGCTCCACCCGCGCATGAAAGTGGTCTGAAAGTCCCTCAACAATCCGCTCGCGCAACATCGGCTCGGCACGGTACGCCAGCGTAATCACTACGCCGGCAAACACTGCCGCGCCCGCCAACCCGCAGGCGACTGTCCACTTCAGAACCCGGTGCTTGCGCCAGAACCCTGCCAGTTTTCGCCTCCCAACACCTTAGGCTTGCCTACCATTGTCGCAGCAATCTTCTCTGCCGATTGGATGCGCGATCCCATGCCCGATTTCTTGAATGGACCCACAATGCCGTATCCTTCTTGGCACAGATGCAAGAGCTCAGAGAAAACCTCGTAAAGCTGCAGGCCGTAGAGTTGGACCGTGCTCGCGTCACTCAGGAAGCACGTGCCTTGCCCGCCGAACTCGCCCAGGCCCACACCGCTCTTGCCGCCGGTCAGGCACGGGCAGCCGAGGCTTCGCAAGCCCTCAGCAACGAAGAATCCCTGCGCACGCGTCTCGACCGGGAAATTGCGACCCATCGCCAGAAGACTGCTCACTTCCGCGCCCAGCTCGACGCGGTCAAGACACCCGAGCAGGCTGCCGCCATCGAGCACGAGATTCAATTTTCAACGTCCGAGGCCGATCGCTGCGAAAACGAAGAGTTCGCCAGCCTCGAACGCACTGAGGCGCTGGAAGCCGTGCTCGCCCAAGCCCGCGCCCAGGTTGAAATTCTTGCCGGCGCCCTTGAGAAAACCCAGGCGCGCGTCGCCGCTCGGCAAAAGGAATTCGCAGCCCAGATTGAAGCACTCAACGTCCAGCGCGATGCCCTGCGTCCCCTCATTGAAACGGAGTGGCTCACCCGCTTTGATCGCATTAACACCTCGCGAGGCTCGGGCCTGGCCCGCGTCGATAATCAGCAGTGTCTGGGCTGCCGCATGGGCGTTCGCCCCCAGATGTGGAACCAGCTCCGCGAAGGCCAGTTGCTCACCTGCGATAGTTGCGGCCGCATTCTCTACTGGGATCCCGCCATGGCTCCCGCGCCCAAGGCGCCTCAGCCCGAGCCCATCCCCGGCGTCGGTCGCGCACCTCGTAAGGCCCATCCCGCCGGAGCCTAGAGCAGACTCTGGAGCAGATCAACCTCACCCTGCTAACCTTTTGGTAGCGGATACAGCGAATTGACGGAGCCCCTGATCTCTGTTCCCTGTATTTGAGGAGCCGTCATGCAGCGCATTTGCGTCGACATGGACGAAGTAATGGCCGACACCCTCGCAGAACATCTGCGCCGCTACAACCAGACCTTCGACGAAGAAGTCACCACGAAGGATCTCATCGGCAAGGGCCTTTGGGAGGTCACGCCCGCCGATCGCCAGGCGCAGCTCCGCGCCTTCCTTGACGCTGAAGACTTCTTTGAAGACCTTGCCCTCATGCCTGACTCTCAACAGGTCTTGAA
Source organism: uncultured Acidobacteriaceae bacterium (assembly GCA_963765025.1). Classification (GTDB taxonomy): domain Bacteria; phylum Acidobacteriota; class Terriglobia; order Terriglobales; family Acidobacteriaceae; genus Telmatobacter. The sequence continues at coordinate 3,960 of CAVXVM010000169.1, forward strand.
AGAACTCTCGTCCCGCTTCGAAGTCTTCATCGCCAGCCAGGCCATGGCCGTCCCCAACTCCCTCGGACCCAAGTATCGCTGGCTGCAGCGCCACTTCCCCTTCATCCCGCCCACTCACTACGTCTTTTGCGGCAACAAGTCCATCCTTCGAGCCGACTTCCTCATCGACGACCAGCCCCGCAACCTCCAGCACTTTGAGGGCAAGGGCCTGCTCTACACCGCACCCCACAACCTCACCGTTACCGGCTATACCCGCGTCGACAACTGGCAGCAGGTCGCCGAATTCTTCGCATCCATTCAGAATTAACGGCCCTGCTCATAATGTGCGATTCCGCTCATCGAACTTCGTCACCTTCAACTAAAATCCGGTAGAAGATGAGCTTCCTCCGGCTCCGTACGATTTTCGCGCTCCTGCTGCTACTCCTCTCGCCATCCTGGCTGAGGCGCGCGGAGGCCTATTCTCTGCTCACCCACGAGCAGCTCATTGACCTCACCTGGTCTGACTCCGTCGTTCCCTTGCTTCTCTCCCGTTATCCCGGCCTGACCCCGGCCCAGCTCGACGAGGCCCGCGCCTACGCTTACGGCGGCTGCGTCATTCAGGACATTGGCTACTATCCCTTCGGCGATCTCACCTTCTCCAATCTCACCCACTACGTCCGCACCGGCGACTTTGTCGTGGCCCTCTTCCGCAACGCCTCCAATGCCGATGAGCTCGCCTTCGCAGTCGGCGCCCTTTCTCACTACATCGGCGACTCCGTCGGTCACTCCCAGGCCACCAACCTGGCCGTTCCCATTCTGTTCCCCAAACTCGAGGCGAAGTTCGGCCCGGTCGTCAACTACGCACAGGCGCCCCACCCCCACGTGCAAACCGAGTTTGCCTTCGACATCGACGAAATCGCCCATCACCGCGTAGCTCCACTCAAATATCTTCGCCACATCGGCATCAAGGTTCCTATTCATCAGCTCGCGCTGGCCTACTACCAGACCTACGGCCTCACCACGGACTTCTCGTCGCTTCATCACGGCCGTCGCTTCAACATGAGCGCGTACACCTTTGCCACCCGTAATTTTCTTCCCCACGTCGCTTACGCCCTCACCCGCCTTCATCGCGACTGCGAGCCCGCCGAGCAGCCAACGCCGGAGCGGCTCCAGATGGATAAGGAAGTGGCGGCCATGCAATCGGAAAACAATTGGCCGGCCTACCACGGAAAAGCGGGTATTGAAACCTACACGCTTGTCGGGCTCATCTTCATCCTGCCCAAGATCGGCCCGGTCAAGATGGTGGCCATCAAGGGTCCAACCCAGTCCACAGAGGTCGACTACCTCCATAGCGTCGTCCTGTCTGAGGCCCTTCTGCGCCAACGGCTCGCCAGCTTCACTCCACCGGCTAACCTGCGTTCCACCACCGCCAACGCCATTTCCACGGCGCATGAGACCCCGCCCCCGGCTGCACAGCCGTTACCTCCCAATTCAACTGCCGATCAAACTACGCACCCGGTCCGCGACCCGCACCACCCCCTGCCCAATCGCGATCTCGACACCGGCAATGTAGTCCAGCCCGGAGGCTATTCCCTCACTGACTCCACCTACGCCGACCTGCTTCACCGTCTCACCCGGGCGCCTGCCCAGCCCATTCCGCCCGGCATCAAGCGGGACATTCAGGCCTACTACGCAGATCCCTCCGCACCCATCACCACCAAAAAGAACGCCTCCGTCTGGGCGCAGGTCCAGGCCGACCTCGCCACTCTCGCCGCCATGCCCACCTCCACTGAGCCCGAGCCGTATCCCACCTATGGCAACGATCCCGACACCCAACCGTAGTGTTTTCCGGCTTTTGCGCGGATTCTGCTCTCATCCCCCTCTCTGCTTAACCCTGCATTCGCACGCGTTTACCCAGAAATAGGTACCATGGAGTATGGCCGTTGTTCTCACAGTTCCGACCCAGCGCATGAGTCGGCGCATATTTCTCAAGGCGGGCCTCTCGGGCGCTGTCGGCCTCGCCCTCTATGCCGGCGAAATTGAACGCCACTGGATTGAGATCACTCGCCACGAGGTCGCTCTGCGCGGCCTACCCGTCGACTTTGACGGCATGCGCATCGCGCAGATCAGTGACATCCACTTGGACGACTTCACTGAGCCCGTCTTTCTCCGCCACGCCATCCAGCTTGTCAATCGTGAAAAACCCGACGCCGTCTTCATGACCGGCGATTTCGTCACCGCCATGATGGCTGAGAAGCGCATTCCTCGCTATTTTGACCGCGAAACTGCCAGCCAGTGCGCCGGCATCCTCACCGAACTCGATTGCAAGTCTCTCTACGCCGTTCTCGGCAATCATGACCATGGTGTCGGTGCCCATCAGGTCACCTCCGCGCTTCAATCCACCGGAATCACAGTACTTCGCAACGCCTGCACGCCCATCGAGCGCGGCAGCAGCCGCTTCTGGCTTGCCGGCCTCGAAGATCCGCTGGCCGGCCATCCAATGCCGGAGCTCGCCATTCCCACCTCCATTCGCAATGTGCCCAACGAACCCGTCGTCCTCCTCTGCCATGGGCCGGATTTTGCCGATAACCTGCTGCGGCAGCCATGCGGCCAGGCCGTCGACTTCATGCTCAGCGGTCACAGCCACGGCGGACAGGTGCGCCTGCCCTTCCTCGGCGCACTGGTTCTGCCTCCCTTTGGTCGAAAGTATGTTGAGGGCTTCTTCAACTTCGGCCGATTGCAACTCTACGTCAACCGCGGCCTGGGCACCATCGGACTGCCCTTCCGCTTTGACTGCCCGCCTGAGATCACCATCTTCACCCTCCGCACCAGCCCAGCCAGCTCACCAGTCTAAGCAAGAGCCCCAGGCCGCCGCCGGCAATTGACAACCCTCCCGCCGGAACCTATATTTTGCTGGCCGAGCGAACCGGGAAGCCACCAGCCCTGAATCTGCTTGGGCCCTGCCGCCGGAGGCAACTTCCATGTCCCATTCCATCTCTCTTATCGCCGATCTCAGGCTCCGCCGCGCCCTTATTGCGCCCTTCTTCTTCGCGCTTTTGCTCAGCCCGCTCGCGCTCCCCGCGCAGTCGGCCGGCTCCCTCGGCATCTTTGAGGGCCAGGCCGACGTTGGCAGCGTTGTTCCGCCCGGCACGCTGGCCTGCGCGCCGCCCGCCGGCGCCTGCACCCTCACCGCCGCCGGCATCAACCTCTGGTCCACCATGGACGGCTTCCACTTCGCCTGGAAGAAACTCTCCGGCGATTTCTCTCTCTCCGCCGATATCGATTTCCCTGACAAGTCAGGCGACCACAGCCCGCATCGCAAGGCCGTGCTCATGATCCGCCAGACGCTCGATGCCGACTCTGCCTATGTCGACGTCGCGCAGCACGGCTCCGGGATGACCGCACTCCAGTATCGCCGCGCCAAGGGCGCAACCACGCAGGACATCGAACTGAACATCGATCCACCCCAGCGTCTCCGTCTCGAAAAGCGGGCCGACGTCTTCACCATGTTCGTTTCCAATCACGGCGAGCCGCTTCACCAGGTCGGCGCAACCATCAGCCTCCATCTCGATGCGCCCATGTACGTTGGCATCGGTCTCTCTTCGCATAATCCCGCAGTCACTGAGAAGGCCACGTTTTCAAAGATTGAGCTCAAGCCGCTCGCGGCGCCCACCTCGCCTGCGCAAATGGTCCTCTACAGCACTGTCCAGGCCATTGGTGTCGAAGACAACTTCCGCCGCGCCATCGTCATCAATTCGCAGGCCGCTCACGCCCAGGCCCCCAATTGGTCCCGCGACGGCAAGACCATCGTCTTCAACCAGGACGGACATATGTACTCGGCGCCCGCAACCGGAGGCACGCCCCAGCTTATTGACACAGGCTCCGCCACCAATTGTTCCGGCAGTCACGGCTTCTCGCCCGACGGCAAATGGCTAGCCATCACCTGTGTCGGCCCCGGTCATCCAGAGCACCGCGTGTCCATCATCCCCGCAACCGGTGGTGAGCCGCGCATCCTGACCGAACAAACCGGCTGGTTCCACAGCTGGTCGCCCGACGGTAAAACCATCTTCTTCACGCGCGGTGGCCCGCAGCGCGGCTCAGGCAACATTTACTCCATCCCCGTTGAAGGCGGAAACGAGACCGCCCTCACCACCGGCACCGGCCTCAGTGATGATCCCGATTTCTCTCCCGATGGCAAGTGGGTCTACTTCAATACCGATCGCTGGGGCGGCATGCAGATTGGGCGCATGCATCCTGACGGCAGCCAGGTCGAACAGGTCACCTTCGACCAGTTCCGCAACTGGACCCCGCATCCCTCGCCCGATGGCAAGATGATCGTCTTCATCTCCTACGCGCCCGACGTCACCACTCACGCCGCTAACAAGGACATCGCCCTGCGCATCCTCTCCACCACCGACAACAGCATCCGCACCCTCGTCAATCTAGTCGGTGGCGACGGTTCCATGAATGTAGCCAACTGGTCACCCGATTCCAAGAGCCTGGCCTTCGTCAGCTATCAGATGCTCCCCGCTGGCGACACCGGCTCGACCCAGTAGCAGTAACTCTTGGGTACGTTCGTCAGCAAATCCACCCGGCGGCCATTTGCAGTCTCGGTCCGCTTCGCTACAATCTCATCCACAGCCTCCCATTCTCAGGGCTTCCATCCACCAGTCAGGTTTCGGAGGTTCAATGTCCAGATTTCTCTTCACGATGATGCCGGTCAACGATCTTGGCCTGCCCACGCGCATGCTGCCC
>CAVXVM010000170.1:0-3518 GCA_963765025.1 uncultured Acidobacteriaceae bacterium
TTCGGAAGATCAGAGCGGAAAGCGCGGCGGAAGCTGAGAAGTGCGGACAGCTTTCTCAGGCCTTCAACAGCTGATGGGCTACGCCGTCCACGGATTGACGACCGACTTCGCGATGTCTTCGAAGTGCTTCGACGTTGCGCGTGGCGAGTGTGGCGTGAGAGGCGAGAACGATGCCGGCGATCATGGTGTCGCGGAGTTCGCCGGGACGCCCCATTCTTCTGGCGGAAGCTGCGGCCAGCTCGGCCGCTTGCTCAGCTGCTGCTTAATCAAAAGCGGCGATGCGCTGCTCGATCACTTCGGTCAGGATTAGTCGCTCAAAGGCAGACTCGCTGCAGCTCGCCGTTTTCCAGCGGGCATCGCGAGCTCAGCCCGAAGCGAATTTCGAACACCGTGATCGATGTTGTCCAGACCGAACAGGCGCGGCTGGCCGATCCAGCCAACCGACAACCTCAGTGGCGGGCGATCCAGCATCAATGCCGAGGATGACGTTTGTATCGAGAACGATCATTCGTCGAAGCTCGATCGGCTCAAGCGGAAAGCCGCGCCATTCGTGAATCTCTTCCCCTTCCTTGAGGCCAATGCCTTGTCCGCTGAACAGAGCGCGACGATCTCCGAACCCAGCTCCGCGCCTGGGAGCATCCTCGTCGGCGGCGCGCGTCGTCGCAGAATCTCGCGAGCACCTCCGCCTCCGTGCTGCGGCCGTTGCGCTTGGCGCGGCGCTGGAGGCGGAGCCTTCACCCGCTCCATCGACTTTTCGGATCAGAAATCTGCGCCATCGCTCGCCCCCGCCGCTAGCATGATAGCACAGAGCGTTGCCAATCTGCCAGTCGCCGGCGAACAGGGTTATTTCCCGCCCGGAGACAGAAATCCGAGCCAGGACGCGGTCGGGCCTAGTCCTTGATAGCCTAATGGCTATGGGCTAGTTGCCCTATTCGCTTTGCACCGGCCTGAGTTCGAGGGCCCGGCAGCTTGCTGAGTGCGTCGATGACGATGCCCGGTGTTAAGACTTCAGGCAGCATCACGGGGTCCTGCTGGCCGGGGCCGTAGAGCGCGTATGCGGGGACGCCGCTGCGGTCGAGGGTTGCGAGTGCATCAGTGATGGCTGAATCGTGGCGGGTCCAGTCGGCCTTGAGCAGGACAACGTTGTGCGCGGCAAATGCGGCCTGCACCTCTGGACGGCTGAGAGCGACGCGCTCATTCACCTGGCAACTGAGACACCAGCTTGCCGTAAAGTCCACGAAGACGGGACGGCCCTGCGCCTGTGCATGACTGAGCGCGTCAGGCGACCATGGTTCCCACTTGTTCTGTGTCTGAGCGCCGGGTTGTGATTCGTCTTGCGGCACGGCCTCGAGCTTGGTCGGCGCTACTACGCTCAACAGGATTGCGGCGAGCACGATGAGGACGGCTGTGATAGTGGACCAGCGCTTCGCAGGCCAGCGGCCGAGAAACCATCCGGCCATGGCGAGCAGAAGCAGGCTGCACAGCAACGAGGCCACGACCGCCGCGCCGTAGGCCTGCGCCAGCACCCACGCCAGCCAGATAACGGTGACAAAAATGGGCACGGAGATGGCCTGGCGCAGGATTTCCATCCATGCGCCGGGTTTGGGGAGCAGGCGCGTCCATGCCGGCTGCAGCGTGAGCGCCACGTAAGGCAAGGCGAGCCCGAGAGCGAGAGCCGTGAAGATGGCGAAGGTGACCAGTGCCGGCTGGGCGAGCGCGTAGCCGACGGCCGCTCCCATGAAGGGCGCGGTGCAGGGAGTGGCGACGATGACCGCGAGGACTCCCGTAAAGAAGCTGCCGGTGTAGCCCTGCTTTTGCGCGAGCGAGCCGCCTGCGCTGGTCAGCGTAAGGCCGATTTCAAATTGGCCGGCGAGCGACAGGCCAAGGAAGAAAAGCAGGCCGGCCATGAGGGCGAGAAAGACGGGAGATTGGAACTGGAATCCCCAGCCAAGCGTGGCGCCCGCAGCGCGCAGGCCGAGAAGAACGCCGACCAAAACCCAGAACGAAACAATAATGCCGGCGGCGTAGATGAATCCGTGGGCGCGCAGCTTGCCGCGTTCTTCGTTGCCGGAGTTGACTAGCGCGAGCCCCTTCAAAAAGAGCACGGGAAAGACGCACGGCATGAGGTTGAGGAGCAGTCCGCCGAGGAAGGCGAGGGCCGCGGATTGGAAGAGCTGCGTAAAGGAGAGCGTGGAGGGAACGGCGACGGTTCCGGGCAGCGCGACGACATCGTACGACCGTCCGCCGGAGAGTTCGAGCACTCCGTTCAACTGCGCTGGATTGGCGGCTAGGCTGGAGTCTTTGGTTAATTCAAGAACAACGCCGTTGGCCGTGGGCGTGGCCTGCTGCGGAGCTGGATTCGAGAGGATGTTTTGATCGGCGGGGAAAAATGCGGCCGTGGATTCTCGGCGGCCAGTGACGAAGCCCATGCGAAAACCCTGCGCGGTGGGCTGGAAGAGAGCTTTGCCGCTGGCAGGCATGGGTACAGGGAGCGTGGCAGCGAGACGCCTCATGAGCTCCGCGTCCTGGCCTGCGCCGACGACGACTGGGGGCTGGGTTGAGGTGAGAGCTAGCGTCGCCTTGAGCTCCGCCTTGCCGGGAATGCAGCGATCGCTGCAGACCAGCCAGTCCACCTGAGCATCGACGACGGCAGGACCGCTTTTGACCGTGGGGGCCACCGTGAACGTGAGGGGATAGAGAACTTCGTCTTCATAGCCGAAGTCCATCAAGGGCCCGAGCGGAAGGCGTTTGGGCGCTGGAAATTCCAGGGGACTGGCCGAGACACCGGCAGGCAGGGTCCAGTTGATATGAGGCGGCTCGCCTGCGTCTCCGGGATTTTTCCAGTAGACGTGCCATCCGGCGTCGAGCTTGAAGTAGAGGCCCGCCTGGTTGGGGCCGCCGGGATAGAGCTGATCCTGCGGAAGGACGAGTTGCACATGCAGGTGGGGGGCGTCGGCGGAACTGGTGTTTGCGCCGGCAGCCAGGGCCGGCAGCGCGAGAGCGAGCAGCGGGGCAGCGAAGATGAGGCGGGAAAGGCGCATGCGGGGCGGTTCGCGAGACTCCTGATTACAGGACTCAGTGTATCGGACAACGGCTTGGCCTTGCCGTTCTCGGTGCGATTCCTGACCAACTATCGCGTGCCCATCTCGGGCTGGTCGGTGATCATTCGCGGTGCGCAGTGTCGAGTTTTGTCGGGGTGCTCTTCGGCACGGCTCCGGCAAGCAGGGCTGCCAGGTTCGATCCCATCGAGAGCCTGCGTTTACGAGTGAGCTTCTGTTGTTGTAGATCACAAAGCGGGTTGGCTCGTGCCAAGTTCGCATCTGTTGCCAAATCTCAAATACCGAGAGACCTCGGCCTTCCAGGAACACGGCGGGCGTTCGTGAGAGATCTTCCTTTAGACCCGGCGCGCACTCTACCCGGTCAGATGAGAGAAATCAAATTGAGGTAGAGCGATCCGTATCCCACCGTTTGGAAGGCAATCTAACGCACTGATTCAGAGCTGCTTACGCGTTTCTACC
>CAVXVM010000171.1:0-3775 GCA_963765025.1 uncultured Acidobacteriaceae bacterium
GCGCTGCCAGCGCCACCGTCGCTCCGACGCGCGCCAGTTCCAGCGCGCACGCCCTCCCGATTCCCTGCGAAGCACCGGTTACCAGAGCAATTCTTCCTTCTAAATTGGCCATCGATCCTCGTTCTCCCGCGCGCAACATCCCGCGCCCTTCCGCCCTCAATTATAGGTGCGCGCAACTCCAACCTTCGATGAGGGGCCCGGCCGGATGAGGCTGTTACGAAACCCCGCTGAAACCCTGTTTTGTAACAAGGGCACGCCTTTAGACGCGCCATAAGGGCCGCAAGAAGAACGTGGGCTTCACCGGCTCCGGAAAAAGTCGATCGTGCTGCCTTGTTTTGAAAGGGCACGGATTCATCCGTGCCATAGACGCAATAAAATCATGATGGCCTTTAGGCCCTGAGGGACGTTTTTCCCTTGTTCGCTATCTATTCCGAGTTTTTCCGCAACCTGTTCAGCCCCTGCAGCGGATGAACGGCGAAAGAACCCCGCAGCCTGGAATGCCCCAGCCCTCACCGCAATTTATCGGGAATTCCCGGCAGAATCCGGCGCGCTCTCAAGTCCCTTCAGCAGATCCGCACTTGTGACCGTCGGAGCCCAATATCGCTCAATGAACTGGATCACCAATTCCGTGCCTTCGGCGTGGGACACAAACGGCCTTGAGGCGGGGATGTACATGGCATCCGTCAGGTCCCGCACCAGGATGCAGCGCATCCCCCACCTGGTCATTTGCCGGATTCCGAAGCTCCGGTTCAGGATGCACATGTTCGCATGCACGCCCATGAACACCACCGTATCGATGCCGTGCTCTCGCAAAACGTTATAGATCTCAGATCCGTTATCTGAAACCACATCCCCCGGAGCGATGGTCAGCGTCGCGATCTCCCGCGTCCACTCCTGGTGCTCCTTGTCGCCCGGTGTGTCACAGCCTCCGTCCTTGTCGTCAATCGGCAGCGGGCCATCGTCGATCTTCGGTTCGGGGGGCGGCGTCGCATGAGGCGCGTTGATAGCCAACAGCCTCGCCGGCGTATCTCGATAAAAATTCATGGTGTCCGATGGGGCGTGAATGATGAGCACGCCGGCCTTCCGCGCCTGCTCCAGCAGCGGCTCCATTTTGAGCGCAATCGCCCCAACCCGGCGCGTCGCGCCCTGGCACCAATGCTGATCCCACATGTCTGTAATCACGATGGCGGTCCGGGCGGGCTCGATCGCCCCATCGAAGTAGCCGTCCGTCTCACTGCTGGCTTGATGAAATGGCTGAACACGGGTACGCATTCTCACCAAAACGCTTCGCCCCGACCCCAGCAGGCCGATTGGCATCAAAACGAACGCAAGCAGAACAGTAGCCTTGATAAGGAGCATTGGTCGCACCATTTCTAACTCAGTATCTTAGCGCTGCTGTCCTTGTCAAAGATCCCGCTCAGGGTCGCCCATTCTCCGCGCGCGTACAACCCCATCCCGCCTGCCCATCATGAACGCGGTCCGCATCTCTTCCGCCCCGCTCCCACGACAGGCTGTTCTGTCCGGTCAGCCGGTGATCCAGGCGGTACTCATAATTACGCTTGTCATCCAGAGGAGTCCGCCGCGGCGGACGACGAAAGGTCCGCAGTTGCCTTTCGGCGGCAGGCTATAAGTGAAAAGGGAGTAATGTCCGGTTAGGCGGTGACACACTCGGAACGGATTAGGGACGGCGCGTAGGATTAAGCTTGTAGCAACCGCCATGACCAAGCCCTCAGGCTTCGCATCCACCCTTTTCATTGCACTGTTTGTCTCTCCGCTCACGTCACTTCCCTTACATGCCGATGATGGCGCGGCTTCCATCGCTAACGGCGGCTTGGTTTCACGCCGCGAGACTCGCGTTGTCATGGCGAAGGAGGTGTTGAGAATAAGTCTCGACAAAGTCATCGTTGATTACGATTTTCGGAACGACACGGATGATGACGTAACTACTGAGGTGGCTTTCCCAGTGCCGCCATATAAAAACGACTTTCCAGAAGTTGACATTGCTGGTCAAGCCTTCAAGAGCTTTCGCCTTTGGGTGGATGGAAAGCCCATTCAGTACCACGCCGAAGCCAAGGCAGTACTCAAAGGAAAAGACGTAAGTGGCGTTCTGCTTGCGAACAATATAGACATTCCCACATTTGGTCACTTCACCGAGCAAGATTCCAAGGGCTACGCAGCGGTCAACGTTCCCGACTTCATCAGCCTCTCTCCCGCAAAACAAAGGGCGCTGGTTAAGGCTGGCCTCTTTGAGGATGACCCAACTATTGCGAGAGGATTATGGACAGTTCGCTTGCAGTATTACTGGACGCAGACTTTCCCAGCGCACTCAACGATCCATGTTCGGCACGAGTACACTCCGGTAGCTGGTGCGGAAAACAGCATCAAGTATGGCCTTGGACCGTCAGCGGACCCCGCAGCTGCGAAAGAGATTCAGAAATTCTGCATCGACAACCGGCTAGGCGCAGCGCTGAAGAAAATTGCAAACTCGAAAGACGACGATGCCCCGTTCTTTTGGGTCGATTTCATCCTGACCACCGCCAACACCTGGAAGACGCCAATCGAAGATTTCACTCTAATTGTCGAGCGCCCTCACCAAAAGGGCGATCTGGCGGATTACGTGAGCTTTTGTTGGGACGGGCCGGTCACTAAGATTGATCTCGATCATTTCTCGGCCAAGACTGCCAACTTGATCCCAACTAAAGAACTTAAGATAGGCTTCTTCGGCGTCACGAAGAGCAGTTTTTAGATTGTTCCGCCCAGATTGTCGCCAACTCGGCAGTTACTTTCCGGCCAATGGCCTCTGATTCCACCCAAATCCGCACCCGTCCGTCGCAACCCGGTCGCCACCCTGCCCAAAAAACCTCTCCCGGATTTGCAGATAATTACCCCAATCCGGCGCACACTGGGAATGAATAGACCAGAGCCCATCCACGATTCCTGAAGAGAAACGCCGCAAAAAGGCCAGCCAGCACAAAAACACGAGCCTAACCCCTTTGCAATGACATATCTGCGGCGATCTTCAATGGAATGGCACGTTTGGCGCACATGCCCCACGATAAACCCTTTCCTTAGAGTAATTTAGCCGCAGAATAGGGGGGGGGGGGGGGGGGGGGTAGCCGAAACACGAATGTTCCGAGGGAGCACCGAGGCCTTTCTGTTCCCTGTTCCCTGTTCCCTGCCTTACTCACCCAGACGGTGACACCGCCACCGTGACCGGCCGGCCGGCGAGCGCCGGGCGCACCAGCTCCCTCGGCCAAACATAGACGGCGAGGCGGCGCGAGTAGTGGAGGATCGGTTCGACGTTCGGAAGGGCCAGACCGATCGAGGCCGCCAGATCGTTGCGCTCGATCTCCGCCTCCGCCTCTTCCAGCGGCCAGGGAACAAAGTGAAGGTTGGCGCGAATCGGCTGGCCGGCCCGGTTGGAACTGTAAAGGCAGGAGCGCTCGGTCAAAAAATATTCAAGTGTCCCGCCGTGGTGCTCGGCCAGCTTCCCGCTCGGTCCCAGGCCACGGTAGCGGGCATTGAAGATGACTTGCTTGTTCGAAAACCGCCTCCTGCTGTAGAAGGCGAACTCTTTCTCCGATCGCTGCTCAAGCCGCATCTCCGACCAGTAGTAGGGCAGGTGGTAATAGGTGCGCGCCACCGCGACCGCCAGCAGGTTGCTCGCGTCCAGGCTGAAACAATAGACGCCGGGAGTGCCCGTGAACTGGTCGCGGACATACGTGCGCAGATTCAAGTCAGGGAAACTGCGCGCTCCCGGAACCGGAGGCACGCC
>CAVXVM010000172.1:0-24899 GCA_963765025.1 uncultured Acidobacteriaceae bacterium
GGTGTCAGGCGATCCAGCTGCATGCACAATGGCGAGATGCCCCTGGTCGTAGAGCGGCTTGAACGGCGCAAGCGAGGGATGCAGCCCGAAGAAGCCATCGAGATCCAGAACCTGATTCTGCGGAATCGCGATGCTTGGACGCATGGAGTAATAGTTCTTCTCTTTGTAAGGCACAACAATGTTCAATCCATCGGCGGCGCCGCGCTGAAACACGACCACAAGACGACGGCCAGGATGGTTTGCCGTCTCCGCCATCACCGAGCGGACCATGAAACTGGGAATTGCCGCCGTTCCCGCGACGGCAAGCGCGCCTTTGTGGAGGAAGAATCTCCGGTTCATCTGCATGTGTGCCTCCCTGGGCCTTGCCGTTTGCTAACGCCGTTGAAACTCAGGCGAGCCGATCAGCAATCCGGCCAGCACTTCGTCTTGCCGTTCCGCAACATTGGCTGTGCGGTTCTGCTTGCGCGCGGCAGCCACCGGCCTCATAGGACCGGGGTCCTGCGTGTATTGCGCCTGGAACTGCTGGATCGCCGCTGCTCTCGTCGTCTCGCTAACACCGCCGGCTACAAGAAGCGGTTCAAGCCGGAGTTCTTCCTGCTCGGGAGTTGGCTCCGACTGCGCTCCGTTGTTCGCCAAGTCTGGCAGAGGTGTCCAGTTCACGGTGATCCCCGGCAGACGGTTGGCCGCCAGCGACAGTGAGAAATTCATGCGGTCCACCAGCGCTCCCGTGCTCACCCAAGTGGACGCTTGCCAGTTGTAGCCCGTCGGGGGAATCGCGCCGTACACCGGCATCCCCATTTGGCGAAGCTGGTTGGCCAGTGGCTGATAGTTGTCGATCTCCGCATTGCTGGCGCGCGCTGCTGAAACCACGTACTCGATCGGCGTCTTGACCTTCGCCCGGTAGGCATCGGTTGACCAGAACTCGGGCGAGCGGAACAGCGTCCGCAGTACCGTCGGAGATATCCCCGCCGCTGGAAAGATACGATTTTGCCAGTCGATCCACGAGCGCCTGCGGCGGATCGTCGGAAACAAAGCGCACGGCCAGCTTGCGGCTGATGAACTGTGCGGTCGCGGGCCTTGTGGCCAGCATGTGCAAGAGTTCGCGGCCTTCCATCTCGCCGCCGTTCTTGATCTTCTGTCCCAGCACTTTCTTTGTGCCGGGCTCGTGGCGATTGGGATTGAATGTGAACTGCGCTCCCTGTACCGGCCGGTCAATCGTCCAGCCGGTCAGCACGCGCGCTACCTCGGTTACGTCGGCCTGTGTGTAGCCGCCATTCACGCCCAACGTGTGCAACTCCATCAGCTCGCGCGCGTAGTTTTCATTCAGTCCTTCACGGACCTTCTTCTTGTCAGGCTGCCGCGTGAAAGCCATCTGGGCGCGTTCCGCCGCCAGCGAATGAGGGCCGAGACTCTCCGCATTGTCAAGGTACACAAGCATCGCAGGACTGTGCGCAACCGCTTCAAGCAGATCTTCAAATTTGCCGAGCGAACGCGGTCGAATCGTGTCGCGCTCATAGCTCACCAGGTAGTAAGGCATCTGCTCGTTCTTGCGCAGATACACGTTGAAGTGATTCAGCCAGAAATCGGTCATCACTTCCTGGAGCTGCGCGGGTGAATAAATGTCGCGCGTCAAGCGCGCGGCGACCAACTCTTCACCCACGACCCGCTCCGGACTCTCAAGCGCCGCGACTGTCAGCTTGAGTTCGGGGTTCAGGCCTGCGTTGAGGGCGACGCGCTCGATGGGGCGCAGGGAATGGATGAAGGATTCAAATTGCTCGGGCTGCATGGCGACGAGGCGGGCTACGCGCTGTTGCGGCTCGAGCGCCAGGATGTTGGTAATGGCTGCGTGATCGTACTCCGGTTGAGCGGAGTTGGCGGCGGAGTTCATGTCGGGCTGGGCGGTCTTCATGGAGGGTGAGGCCGATGTGTTTGAATTCTCCGCCGTGCCTCCGGCCTGCATATCGGAACCTTGATTCTCTGAGCCCTGGGTCGGGGCCATTGCGCCTGTGGGTGAAACCGTCACGTAGGTGCCGTCTGAGGCCAACACCTTGTTGTCTTGCGCGGGTGCTGCGGCCTGCGGCTGGACAGCGACTGACGCCTGCTGCTGGCCTTGGCCGGCCGCCTGTTTCTGCTCCTTGTTGGCCTTGCGCGTCTGCAGCCGGTAAATCTGGTTATCGTAGATCGCGTGCAGCGTGCCGTTCGGGGGAACTGCGGCCTTGCCATTCATCGCCTGGCGTATCTCGCCGTTCGAGGGCAAGCGGTACAAAAGGTCTGCGGTGTTCCACTGCATGGCAGGGAACTGGGCAAGGCGCGCGTTCAGGTCGGTCTCGTCAAAGGTTTCGGGATGCAGCTGGCTCTCGAACCAGCGATCCAGACCCATGGTGCGCACGACATTCACGTCGCCGGGCTTCGGGCCGAACGTGAACCGGTTCAGAGCGTGCTCAATGCGCTCATCGCCCTTCAATTGTGTGGATTCGTAGGCGGGGCGGACTTTCGTTTGGGTGGCGGGTTGGCCGACAGGGGCTTGTGCCTCCTGCGCAAAGGCCAGTGACGAGGGGCCAGTCAGGGTACAGCACAGCAGTGCGGCCAGTGGGGCTTGTAATGCTTTCATAGCAGACGCTCCAGGGGAGGACTGGCCGGTGATCGTACGCGCGGCACGAACCTGCTGTAGTAGCAGACCACATTTTACGAGGAAAGTTGCGGTAGCTACCTAGGACTTTTGTGGGATCGGGCCGGAAGAGGGCCTAAAGTGCTCAAGGGAAGCAGAGGAATGAGGTCGGCCAATTCGGCGGGCTCGGACTGGGATTCTTACCCCATTGTCGGCAATGCACAAGGTACAGGGAAGCGGTCCCACCATGGATGTAATCTTGATTGGCCGGTTCGAGCTTGCACTCGTGTCGATCTCGAGGGAGCACTTCTGGGACCATCCAGGGCCATCTGAGCATTCGAAATGGCGGATGGCCAGAGTTAGTGTTGAATTGCCGCCAGGCTCCGTAGTATCCGCGCTGAACATATAAACTCGGTGTCCTGGTGCAAGATCAAGTTCGGCGTTTCCGTCGGCATCGGTTGTCGCAGTGCCTGCTCGTTTGTGGGACTCTGTGTCCCAGCCTGGATCAATGGCTTCGATCATTACGCCAGGCATTACGACCCCGGAGGTGGTCTTGACATTGATGGCGAAATGACTATGGGCGGCAGACTGAGCCAAAAGCTTTGCTCGAATCGCCTGATTCAGGTGCGCTCCGCCCTCGATTCTCGTGGACCACTTATTGAACCCATTTGCGGTCACGGAGAGAACATAGTCGCCCATTGGCAGGTTCAGGGACGCTTCGCCTAAAGTGTTGGTCCAGGTGCTGGCAGACCAAGGCCGACCAAATTCGCCAGGTGATGTTGAATTGGCTTCAACCCAAGCGGGCTGGATCACCGTCCCAGTTGTATCCGTGACTATGACCTTGAGAAGGCGTTGCGAATCCTGCACATCTTGGGCTACAGGTTTAGGGTAAGCCGAGTTTCCGGATTCTGAATCAACCGTCACACAGGGTCCAGCGCAGGGACCGGGACAGGAAGCAATCTGGAGCTTGGCCATGACCACCCGGTTTTGCTCATTAAGAGGCTCAAGAAATCTCCTGAAAGGGCAGAATCCCTGACTCTTCACGTGAAGGTCGTAGTTACCGGGCGACAGCTCAAATTCGGCCTTGCCATTCCCATCCGCTTCGAATGTCAGAGTTTGGGCGTTGGGCGAAGGGATAACTTCGACAATTGCCCTCGGAACGCCCGCTCCGGTCACATCGGTTATTTGAACGGTGACACGAGTATTGGGGTAGGTCTGCGCGAAGACTGTGGTGAGCGAGAGGAGCGAGAAGGCGATCCAAATCCTGCGGCGGATCATTGTGGCCCGATTCTAGCAGCCCTTTTTGCAACGGGCCATGATGGCGGCGTGGAGGCGTTCGCGAAGGTCGTTGGGAAGGTCGTAAATCTCGTGGGAGCGGTAGATTTCAATCGTCTTCCGGGTCGTATTGAAGACCACTTCGCAGTGGCCGCACTTGTGCATATGTTTTTCGACTTCGGCGCGGGTTTCCGCAGCGACGGTGTCGTCGATCAGGTCGTCAAGCAGGGCGATGAATTCGGTGCATGTCACGACTCAGCCCTCGCTTCCCTTGAGCCTGTCTCTATCGACCCGTTTTTCTTGCGAAAGTAGCGGCTCAACCGCTCGCGCAGTTGCAAACGGGCGCGCAGCAGGCGCGACTTGACGGCCGGAACGCTCAGGCCAAGAGTCTCCGCTGTTTCCTCGGTGGAGAGGCCTTCCACGTCGCGCAGGGCAAACACCACGCGAAACCCCTGCGGAAGTCCCTGGATGGTTTTGCGCAGAATGTCGGCCAATTCGGCCTGGTTGTAGTTCTGCTCGGGATCGGGCGCCCAGTCGGCCAGGTCGCGGGGAACGGTGCCCTCCTCGGTCTCCAGATCCTCGTCGATCGAAACCATCTTGCTGGTGCGCCGCTTGCGGAGGCGCATCAGGCTTTCGTTCACTGCGATACGAACCAACCATGTATAGAATTTCGAGTTCCCCTGAAACTGATCGAGTTTCTGAAATGCCTTGAGAAACGCATCCTGCATTACGTCTTCGGCATCTTCCTTGTTTTGCGTAATGTGCTGCGCAATCCTGAAAAGCTGCCGCTCGTACTTGCGTACCAGCGTGTCGTAGGCCGAGACATCCCCGGCGCGGACCCGTTCTACCAGGGCCACGTCTGGATGCTGCTCGTTCTCTCCTGCAATCGATTGGATGGTTGTCATGGGAACTGGTTGCTAATTTTGTGACGGAATTTGATGGGAAATATTGCATGGCCGGCTGAAAAAGCCGGGTAGGGGCTCAAAAAGACCGGACCGGCTGGGCAAAATCCGGCGAATAGGGGATCCGGCAAAGACGGGACCCGCAAAAGATGAGTGTAACGGAATCAGGTGCAGTGCACCAAACTGGACTCGCCGGGACGCAGCTAGGCTCTAACGCAGTTGGGAATGGCACTTTCTTGCGGTAACCGTGGTGGTTCCCAGCCGTCAAAGCTAGGCCAATGCAGAATAAAGCCAGGTCAATGCAGAATAAAGTGGGGATATGAGGGCACTGCGCTCAAACAAATGCATTTTCCGGACGGCAAGCCGGTGTTTCGCCGGCTTGTTGTCGATCCTGATGGCGGTCACGCCGGTTGCCGGTCAATCCGCTGAGGAGCAAACCTCGCCCTCGACCAGCTCCAGAGCCACCAAAGCCAGTTCGGCTGGTACCAAAGCGGGCGGCAAGAAGCCCAGCGCCAAAAGCCACAAGAAGCCCAGCCGGAAGGTCACGGCCAGTCAGGCAGCGCGAGCGGCGCGGACCGCACGCATTCACCAGGCGTTTGTTGCGTCCACTGAGCTGCGGCCCATGGCCCAGCAACTTGCCAACCTGCGGACGCCGGAGGCCTACGCTGGGGTGACCGCCTATGCGCGCAAGCACTCGGGCGATGCAGCCGCAACGGCTTACCTCGCGCTAGGCCACGCTTATCTTGCAGACAAGCGCTACGGCGAAGCGGAGCAAAGCCTGCGCCAGGCGCGCCAGGCCGGAGAAGAACTGGCCGACTACGCGGATTTCCTGGGCGCCCAGGCGAGTCATGAAGCAGGCAATGAGCCTGTCGCGGAGACGTTGCTGAATGGTTTTGCCAGCCGCTATCCCGACAGCATCTTCGACGCGCAAGCGCCGGAGCTTGAGGCGACAGTGCTTCTGGCAATGAACAATGCGGCGGGAGCTCAGCGGGTGCTGGCGCAGGTTAGCGGCCCATCCACAGCGCGCACCGGCTTTCAACTCGTCTTTGGGGAGGTGGAGTTGAAGCTTGGACAGACAGCCGGGGCGGAGCGGACCTTCAAGCAGTTGCTGCTGGGCCACCCACTGACGCAGGATGCCGAGATCGCACGCGCGCGGCTCACCGAGATGGGGGCTGAAGCGAGTCTCACGCCGGCAGAACTGCGCAGCCTGGGCGACGCGTACTACAACGCCGGCCGTTCCAGCGAAGCAGCCGAACAATACAGCGCGCTGCTGCGCGCGCCGGCGCTCAGCGCTTCAGAGCGCGCCAGCGTCCAGGTGGCCGAAGTGGCATGCGAGCTCAAGCTCAAACACCTGACCACGGCCCAGGTGCAGGCCTTGCCTGACACTGCCGATGAGAACGGAGCCCGCAGGCTCGATCTGCTGATGGAACTGGCCCGGGACCGCGACGACACGGCAGAGCAGCAGCGCGTCGTGGCCCTGATGGAGCAGCGGTTTCCTGCCAGCCCGTGGCTGGCTGAAGCGCTTTTCTCGAGCGGCAACATGTATCTGCTGAAGCGCGACTATCCCACGGCAATCGAATACTACAAATATCTCGCCGAGCATTTCCCTGGCAGCAAGAATGCCGCGGCCGCACACTGGAAGGCGGGCTGGCTCAGCTACCGCCAGGGGCTCTACCCAGAAGCCGCGCGGCTGTTCGACGAGCAGATCAGGCTGTATCCCTCGGCAATCGAGACCGTGTCTGCGCTCTATTGGCGCGGACGCCTGTACGAAACCCAGGACCATGCTCCATCGCTGGCGGCTGCAAGCTATCGCGCCATTATTCGCGCTTACCAGCACTACTTTTACGCGCAGATGGCGCGCGCGCGGCTCGCGGCACTCGGCAACACCCAGCCGATGCAGGCTCCGCAGCTTGATCGCTTCCAGCCCCTGCCGCAGCCGCAACTGGTGGATAGCTTCCCGGCAGATAGTCCGCACCTGGCCAGGGCACGCCTGCTTGCCAATGCGGGGTTGAACGAATACATTCCGCAGGAGATTGCGGCCGATCCTAACTCTTCCTCGTGGAGCGCACTGGCTGAGGCCCAGATTTATGCGTCGTATGGCGAGACGTTTCGCGCCATGCGCGCCTTGAAGCGCACGTTGCCCCAGGCGGCCACCGCTCCGGTAAAAGACATTCCACTGGCGTACTGGCGCATTCTATTTCCCGAGCCATGGTGGGACACTATCAAGGCCGAATCTGCAAAGAACAATCTCGACCCCTACCTGGTTGCCTCGCTCATCCGCCAGGAGTCGGAGTTCAATCCTTCGGCGGTTTCCTACGCCAACGCCTGGGGCTTGATGCAGTTGTTGCCCCCTGTGGGCAAGGCCCTGGCGCGGGAAGAGGGAATGAGCCACTTTCAGACCTTTCAACTGCTTGATCCGGAAACCAACATCCGCCTGGGAACGCGCTATCTGCGCCAGATGATGGATCGCTTTGGCGGGGTGCAGGAGTACGCGCTGGCGGCTTACAACGCCGGCGACAGCCGCGTGGTGGACTGGGAGGCTGCCGGGCCCTACCACGGCATGGACGAGTTTGTGGAGTCGATCCCTTTTACGCAGACGCGCGAGTACGTTGAGGCGATCCTGCGCAATGAAGAAACCTACAGGGCAATTGACCAGTTTGCTGCCACGCAAAGCACGACGGGCACCGCGGGTGGTCACTAATGGGGCGGGAATCGATCACACAAATGGGGAACCCCGTTTGCCACTCCCGTTACGCGATTCGGGTTGACGAGAGGGGCTGTCTGCGGCAACACTGAGTTTCAACCGAAGCAATCACCGTTTCTTGAAAGCCATTCGCAGCCTGCTGTTGTTCGAAGAAGGGGCCGTCCCCAAAACATCGGACTCGGCTCGGTTACATCAACCCAATGGAGGGCACGATGTCAGCCGACTTGCAGTTTCTGGAAGAATGGATCCCCGAAAGAATGGACCCCGGTACAGTGTTCGTACTGGAAAACCAGGCCAAGCTGGGCCACGCGCAGAATCCGTTTGTGGCAGTGATGTCTTGCCCACGCTGCGGCACGCTGGGCCTGATCACGCGCAGACAACTTTATGCGGGCGAAACCATGATTTGCGGAGGCGACGTCTGTTCGGCTGAGTACAGGCTGGACGGCGAGAACATCTGTTTTCGGCGCGCGCAGTAATTTCAAATGAACGCAAATTTCGCGGGCGATCCCACGTAAATCGTGAGGTTGATGCAGTCGGTTTGCTTTCGGCCTGTCACCGCGTCTTCTGAATATGCGTTTAAAGCCAGATGTAAATAGGTTGGTATAGAATCGTCGCTGGGCATGGAAACTCCTCCTCAATTTCGCATGGGCATTGATGGCAATTGCGTGCCTGGGCCTATGGTTCCGCTTTGGACGGCATACAGGGGTCGATCGGTGTGCGTCGTTTGTCGCGCTGGTCATGCTGCTCGTCATCCTTTTTCCGGTGATCTCAGTCAGTGATGATTTGTGGTCGGCGCAGAATCCTGCTGAGACAGACACCTGCCAGCGCCGCGCTCATCGCGATTGCTGCTCGCACACTAGTCTTCAGGCGGTAGCTTCGCTCGCTCTGCCCGTATTTGCAGAGTTGAGTTTTGGAATCCAGCGTTTCTCCGTTTCGCTTCCCCCCGCTCAGTCCGTCCCGGACAATCCTGCCCTCGCTCCAATCCAGAACCGGCCCCCGCCCACCGCCTGATCGTCAAGGCATCCTTCTCATCGGAACATTGTTTTCTCTTGGTCGTCGCCGCTCAGAAGGTGGCGAAAGGTTGGGTATGAAGCAGAGATTTCTACTTGGGGTTTTCCGGTTGACCGGCGCGTTCATTTTGCCGGCCGTCGTTTCGATCCCGGTTTTTTCAGGCTGCAAGAGCTCGCCATCTGGTGATGGCGCGCCCCCGCCGGCTCGCGTCATTCAGGTCTCAGACATGAACCTGATCACCATCGACAACAACGACGTGGCCAAGTTTCAGGTTGTCCAGGCGGAGAAAATTGAGCTCGCATCTGAGCTCCAGGCTACTGGCACTGTGGTTCCTGATGTGTCTCGCGAGGTCCCGGTCATCTCACTGGCAAGCGGGCGCGTGGTCGATATCAAGACGCGCCTCGACGACAACGTGACCAAAGGCCAGTTGCTGCTCAAGGTGCAAAGCAACGACATTACAAACGCATTTAATACGTATTTGAAGGCAGCCAACGACGAGCACCTTGCGAACAAAGCTTACGCGCGGAGCGAGGACCTCTACACGCATGGAGCGATTTCGCAGGCGATGCTGGAGCAGGCCGAGGATACGGAGAAGGATGCGAAGGCCGATGTGACGGCTGCTGAAGACCAGTTGAAAACCCTGGGCGCCGACAAAGACCACCCCAGCAGCATCGTCAATGTCTATGCACCGATCAGTGGCGTCATTGTTGCGCAGAATGTGACTGAAGGGGCGGCGGCTGGCGTGGGGCAATCTGGCTCTGCCACGGCGTTCACCATCGCCGATCTCTCCCGCGTGTGGGTGGTCTGCGACGTTTACGAGAACGACATTCCCAAATTGCAACTCGGCCAGCAAGCCCGGATCACCGTCAACTCATATCCTGACCGTCCGCTCTCGGGGCGTGTGAGCGACATAGGCCCAATCCTCGATCCGTCGTTGCGTACCGCAAAGGTTCGCATCGAAGTTGCGAATCCCGGCTTCCTCAAGCTCGGCATGTTTGCCACCGCTACGTTTACAAGCCGTGCCAAGGAGACCCATGCGGCGGTCCCGGCCGATGCTGTGCTTCACCTTCATGACCGCGACTGGGTTTTTGCTCCCGCGGGAGCAAACCAGTTCAAGCGCATCGAAGTGCGTGCCGGCCAAATGGTCACCGGCAACAAGCAGGCGATTTTGTCGGGAATTGATCCGGGCCAGCAGGTTGTTGGCAATGCCCTGCTTCTTGAAACCGCGGGGAACAAGTAGATGCTTCGCGCGCTCGTCGACTTCGCCCTGAAAAATCGCTGGCTGGTTCTGGGCGGAGTGGTTGTGCTCACAGGCTGGGGCATCGTCAGCTTCCGCAACCTGCCCATTGAAGCCTATCCTGACGTAGCCAACAACTACGTGCAGATCATCACGCAGTGGCCCGGCCGCAGCGCCGAGGAGATCGAGCGCCAGGTGACGGTGCCGGTTGAGATTCAGATGGCGGGCATTCCGCACCTGACTCATCTTCGTTCAACCACGCTGGCCGGCCTTTCCAGCTTGATGTTGATCTTCGACGACGACTCGACGAGCGATGTGAATCGTGAGCATGTGCTGGAGCGGCTCAGCCAGGTCAACCTGCCTGCCGGGCTGGTTCCGCAGATGGGCACTGATTGGAGTCCAGTGGGCCAGATCTACTGGTACACCCTGGAGAGCACCAATCCCGCTTATGACGTGATGGAGAAGAAGTCGCTTGAAGACTGGCTTCTCGAGAAGTCCTTCAAGGGAGTCACTGGCGTGGTGGATGTGTCGAGTTTCGGCGGGCCCACCAAGGAATACCAGATCAAGCTCGATCCCGAAAAACTCGTTGCCTACGGTCTTTCGATCAGCCAGGTCGAGCAGCAGATTGCCAACAACAACACCAATGGCGGCGGCAGCTTTATTGAGGAAGGCGCACAGCAGATCAACGTTCAGTCGCTTGGACTGTATAAAAGCGTGCAGGACATTGAGAACACCGTCGTCAAGACAACGAATGGCGCGGCCATCAAGATCAAAGACATCGCCACCGTTTCGCAGGGGCCCCGGATTCGCCTGGGACAGATCGGCCGCGCCACCCATCGCCCCGATGGGACCATCGTTGATAACCCTGACACGGTGGAAGGAATCGTCCTGCTGCAGAAGGGCGACGACTCCGATCCGGTGCTGCTGGGAATTCACGATGAAGTCAACCGGCTGAACCATGGAATCCTGCCCGAGGGCGTGAAGGTGGTTCCATTTCTCGATCGCTCTGACCTCGTCAAGTTCACGGTTTCAACCGTCGAGCACAACCTGACCGCGGGCGTTCTTCTTGTCTCCATCATTCTGTTTCTGTTCCTGGGCAACGTGCGCGGCGCCATCATTGTGGCGCTTACCATTCCTTTCGCGCTCTTGTTTGCGGCAATCTGCCTCGACCTGATGCATATTCCCGCAAATCTTCTCTCGCTGGGCGCGCTCGATTTCGGCATGGTTGTCGACGGCACGGTAATCATGATCGAGAACATGGTCCGGCATCTGACGCTGAAGGACGACCCGCGTTCGTCCCAACAGAAAATTCGCGATGCGGCGCATGAGGTGCAGCGCCCGGTCTTCTTCGCTCGCGGCATCATCATCGCCTCCTATCTGCCCATCTTCACCCTGCAGGCCGTTGAAGGCCGTCTCTTCAAGCCGATGGCGTGGACCGTTACCTTTGCGCTGATCGGCGCGCTTGTCTTTGCCATTCTTGTTGCCCCGGTGATGGGAGGCATTGCCTTTGCCAAGGGAGCTAAAGAGTGGGAAAACCCCATGATGAAATGGCTCACGGAGCGCTATCGCGTTTCAGTCCGTTCGGCCATTCTGCACCGTAACCTCACCTTTGGTATTGCGATGGTGCTCTTTGCCGTTGCCATCTACCTCTCATTTGGCGGGCCCATCGGTTCAGAGTTTCTTCCCCATCTAGACGAGGGATCCATCTGGGTGCGCGGAACATTGCCTCCAAGCGAGGGCCCCACGGCGAGCATCGACTTCACCAATAAAGCACGGCTTGTGTTGGCCTCGTTTCCTGAAGTGACGCAGGTCGTCAGCCAGACCGGCCGTCCCGACGACGGCACTGACACGGCTGGCTTCTTCGATACCGAATACTTTGTCGATTTGAAAACCAAGGAGCAGTGGCGTCCTGTCTTCCATCAGGACAAAGAAGCATTGATCGCCGCAATCGACGAGCAACTCGAAAAATTTCCAGGCGTGATCTGGAACTACTCTCAGCCGATCTCCGACAACATGGAGGAGGCTGTCTCGGGAGTCAAGGGCGAGTTGGCGGTCAAGGTTTACGGCGATAATCTGCGGACTTTGGAGAGCACGGCAGAGGCCATACAGTCGCAGATGGCGTCCATCAGGGGAATTGAAGACTTAGGCATCTTTCGCATCGTCGGTCAGCCGAACCTGAACTTTACAGTAGACCGCGACGCGGCAGCGCGGTGGGGCATCAACGTCGCCGACATCCAGGATGCGTTGCAGACGGCGATCGGATCGAATGCAATCACCCAGGTTCAACAGGGTGAGGCGCGCTTCGATGTGACGCTTCGGTATCAAAAGCAATATCGTGACACGCGCGAAGCGATTGAAGACGTCAGGCTGCTTTCGCCTTCCGGCGAACGAGTCTCCCTGGCCCAACTCACGCGCATCTCAACCGATGACGGAGCGGAACAAATCAATCGCGAAAGTGGCCAGCGCTACATCGCCATTAAATACTCCGTACGTGGGCGCGATTTAGGCTCCACGGTGGAAGAGGCGATCAGCAGGGTTGAGCATAACGTCAAACTGCCCTCTGGATATCACCTGGAGTGGGCCGGCGAATACGCAAGCCAGAAACGGGCCAACAAGCGCATGGCACTGGTTATTCCTATCACGGTGCTGGTGATCTTCCTGATCCTCTACACCATGTTCCGGTCGTATAAATGGTCGGTGCTTGTTTTGGTTTCTGTGATTATGGCCTCCATCGGCGGTCCGCTGGCGCTGCTTCTCACGGGTACCAACTTCTCAGTCTCATCGGCGGTCGGATTCCTTGCGCTGTTTGGTGTCTCGGTGGAGACAGGCGTCATCATGATCGAGTTCATCAACCAATTGCGCGCACAGCGCGAGGCCTCTGAAGGTTTCAAAGAGGAAAATATCATTGAGGCTGCGGTCGAGGGCTCGGTGCAGCGACTTCGCCCGGTGATGATGACCATGCTGGTGGCGACGTTGGGCCTGCTGCCCGCGGCGCTCTCGCACGCCATCGGTTCCGACTCGCAGCGTCCGTTTGCGATCGTCATCGTGGGTGGATTGCTTGCCAATCTCGTCATCGGTATCTTCCTGATGCCGACACTCTACGTCTGGATGGCGCGCGAGGATGACATTCTAGGGTCGCCTGATGGGGATGAAGCCTCCTAGGGCCTGTTCACCAGACGCTGAGCTTTGGCTGCGGGGATGACGGCCAGGCTACTGCTCTGGCGTGGCAGTCTCCGGATCATTCAAGCTCCCAACCATCCCCTGGGCTAGCTGATGCGATTTGTGCGCTCTTGCACCCACAGCCGCACATTCCCAGTTCGGGGCAAAGCCGGTAACGAGAAGCAAACTTAGTGCCATTTTGGTAAATAGCTGGAATTAAAGTGTGCAAGATGATGCATACGGGCAATCCTGTGAGCGTTCAAGTGATTGATTTTAAATATCATTAGTTTGGCATTCGAGTTGCACAGGGAGGGTAGACCATCAGGCCCGCTTCTGCGGCCTTAGGTCGTTTTGCGAGCGGTTTTGGCTCTGGGGGCCGTAAGAGACCGCCGAATCGGAGGAAGCATGAGGAGATTTGTGTGCGCATCGCTCGCGCTGGCGGGAGCCCTCGCGATCACTCCATTTTCCTTTGCCGATCCCTTAGGTTTTACGTCCAGCGGTTTACATACGATCGACCTTCCCAATAGTGTTTCGAAGTCTCCGACGCTCAGCGGGGGAATGCAGACCGGGCTAAATCCAAGCGCCGGTCAAGCGAAGAATACAGGCATGGTAGCCGGTGGTCCAACGTTGTCTTCAGAGATGGGATTCCCGCTCGAGTCTGCACTCAACCAGGCAGACACCGGAGTTGGTACTCAGGACAAGCGAATCGCCGTTGTTGATCTCAAGGGAGACAGGCCTTTTCTGATGGCGGGCAACTTGGGCGACAGAGACGGGATCCACATCGCAGGGAACCGGCGTGCCAATTCGGAAGGAAAGCGCAATTTACCCAGCGCCAAAGAGGTATCCAGGGGAGGCATAGGCCTGGTGGGGATTGTCACAACTCTTGCCGAGACGCCGGAACCGGGATCTCTGTTCCTTCTTGGCACTGGTCTTCTTGGCCTCGCTTTGGTTTTATTCTGGAAGTCCGCAAAAAGTTCGACGGGTTCCTAGGTGGTGTTCGGTAGTTATCAAAACAAAGGTTCGGGAGACTCTTCAAAACAGTTCGGTTGCACGGTCGTTGAGAGTTGACCAATCCGTTTTCCGCTGCGTGTTGTCTTAAATCAGGCAGCGCAGTGGGGTTATGTTGAACTTGCCGGAGGCTCCTGTTCAAAACTGAGTCTTCACTTGAAAGTCACGCTGCAATGCATCTGATTGAAAGCACGGAGTGCGGCAATAGGAATGAGTGATTTTGCGAACAAGTTACCTGGGCAAAGCCGGCTGATTTTGGTCCGATTTTGCTGGGCGGATGTCCATAGTTAGATATCGACGGACGGTTGAAATGAGAGTTAGGATAAAGCAACACTGAGTGGGTGTACAGTTTCTGCCCATTTAATATGCAACGGATTGCGGTTACTCTCATGGTGAGCCGGTTATTCCGAAGGATTACTTGAATCCAGTTTGGCACTGGAATTGCATCTGAGAGCGTGGGCCAATCAGACAATTTTCTGCTTGCAGGCGCCGAATATAAAGTTGTGTCACGGTTCGGAACGAAATTGCTGATGGTTAAACGGCGAATGCGTAACAGATCAAACTCGATGGTTTTGGATGAATATCTCAATGAAGCGGTGTGCATGACTGAAGACTTGACAACGGCGAGCGAGCGACGCGGGAGCCAACGCTTTCGGATAAGTGCGCCACTTACGGTGATTGCCGGCGACCACGAAATTTCTGCCTATACACGTGACCTGAGCAATCGCGGCGTTTACTTCTATCTTTCTCTCGCAGACAGCGCGCTCATTGATCGCGATTTTGAATTTCTCATCGAGATGCCGTCAGAGATCACGCTCTCAAGCAGCTGCCGCATCCGGTGCAGAGGCAAATTGGTCCGCAAGGAAATGACATCGAGAAATCTGACCGGTGCAGGGATAGCAGCGGAGATTCTGGACTACTCCATACTTCGCGATGCGGCGACCGTCGCCTAAAGCTTGCGAAGACCCAGCACGCGGTGGTCAACCAGCCAGCTCTTCACAACGTAGACGAGCTTGTTGTTGCTGCCCGGATCGGTGGGCAGAACGAAGAATCCCGGGTCAACCAGATAGCGAATCGAGTTATAGACGATTCCTTCCATCACTTCCCCATCGAGAAACTGAAACCGCATCCAGATCCCATGGATGATGGGCGCGCGGGTGTGGAAGTTAAGATGATTCCGGACCGGGTTTCCATCAAAACTATTGACATAGAAGACGGCCTTGCAATCTTTGATTTCAATGTCTTCAAGCGCATCGGTATCGAGTCGCCGAATTCGTATTGTCTCAGGAAAATTCTGGGGAGCGCTGCTGAGCAACTCTTCAATTGTGTTCCAGGCCGGGGACTCCAGATAACCCTTGATGGTGCCCGATCCCGATTGGATGACAACTTTTTCCGATTTGGCGACATTGGCTAAGGTCATGAATTTGCAAACTTTCCCGCACGCCCCAGGCACACTGCCGGGCAGAGTAGCGGCGACTTATCATGATGATCCTGAATCAGTTGCAATGTATGCAATCCCAAGTTCGTGCTAGTTCTTCCGTTCATTGACAGGAGGTTTCAGGGCAATGGGATGGCAGCCTTTCAAGGCAACCGCAGGGCGAGAAAGGAGGTTTCCCCAGTCCGGCCTTTCTGATGCCAATCTTCTAAAAACCAGGACGTGATCCGGTCGTTTTTCATTTATTTACTTGCCGGCCTCAAGGTATTGGTTGCGCTGCTTTCGTCAGGGTTGATCGCCACCCTCTTTTTTGAAAAGCGCCTTTTCAATTCCGGTGCGATGAGCGCTTTGCGCAGGGTCTCAAGGCGTCTGTCAAAATTTGTCAAACCGAACTATCCCCATGGAAATCAATAAGTTGTATTGAGAGCGATACCAGCTTCGTTCCTGGCAATGTACCTGCGTTCATTGTCCTCGCAGTACTCGATTGGTTGACCACATTACAAATGAGCGAACTCAATGTCGTCTGTTCCAGTTCGCTCACATGCAGTGTAACGCACTCCTGTCAAAGGAGTGCCCGGTGCATATTCAAGACTCTTGTTGTAATGCCAGCCGTCGATGTTCGCGGTGTCGACCTGTGTTTATTCTTCAATGGCACCGGCTGTGGAGAAGCCGGTGGTGCTCGTTATGCGCTTTGTGCGCGGTCCAGGCCGGGCGCCTTTTCAATAGACACCTGATGCTTCCGAGGCGGTGGAGTCAGGTTGTATTGCTTGATTTTGTAGAGCAATGCCTTGTAGCTGATTTGAAGGTCGTTTGCGGCCACCTTGCGGTTCCAGCCTGAAACCTCAAGTGACTGAGCGATTGCGGCGGCTTCAGCGCCACCTTTCAGATTCTTGACGAGGTGTTTCAGGCTGCGATCGTTCTCAGTGCCTTCAGCTAATGGCGACGCTGCCGCATTGCGCTGCCAGGGATGCAACTCGTCGATAATCGCCTGCTCGTCTGCAAGAACCAGGTAGCGTTTAATCGTATTTTCCAGCTCCCTGAGGTTTCCTGGCCAGCGGTAGCTGGTGAGTGCCTGCAGAAGGACGGGCGAGATGGGCAGCGGGTCGCATTCATACTTGGCCGCGACCTTGCGCATGAAGTGCTTTGAGAGAACGGGAATCTCTTCGGTGCGCTCGCGCAGTGGAGGCATCTTCAGCGTGAATCCGTTGAGGCGGTAGTACAGATCCTCGCGAAATGTTTTTTGAGCAATGGCCGCCTTGATGTCGACATTGGTTGCGGCAATGACCCTCACATCCACCTTGACGCTGGTCCGGCTTCCCAGGCGCGAGAAGCTTCCGTCCTGCAGCACCTGCAGCAGCTTGGCCTGCAAAACCGTCGGCATCTCGGCGACCTCGTCGAGCAGGATTGTGCCGTTATTGCAGATCTCGAACTTTCCGGGTTTTGACTTGACGGCACCGGTAAAAGCACCCTGCTCGTAACCGAAAAGTTCGCTCTCCAGCAGATCGGCCGGCATGGCCGCACAATTGACTTTCAGAAAGCTTCGCTGGCTGCGCGCCGAAAGCTTGTGAATCAGCATCGCCGCCACTTCTTTTCCGGTGCCGCTCTCGCCAAGGATCAGGACGGGGATATCGGCTCGGGCCACCAGCGCGCATTGCGATTCGATCTCCCGCATACGCTTGCACGTCCTCACAAAGGACGTGTTCTCGTTCAGTGGAATTTCTTCCACGTCGGCTTCAGGCGACTTCTTGTCAGGTTCCCTCAGGTACTGCTCAAGAACCGCGTCAATATCGCTCTTCCTGAATGGCTTCAGAATGACGTCGGCTGCGCCCATTTGTGTGGCCGCGACCACTTCTTTCAATTCGGCTGAACAGGCGAACATGATGACCGGCAGCGTGGGCTTGGATGCCCGGACTCTGCCGAGCAGGCCGAGGGCATTTTCCTCCGAGTCGTTTTCGACGATATTCCAGTCAAGCAGAAGCAGGTCTGGAGCAGGAGATTCTCGCAGGCTCTGGTTGAATTTTGCGGCATCGGAAAACAAGGTGACGGCGTAGCGATCCGCAAGAATCTCATTCAGGTAATCCAGGATGGCCGGATCACCGTCGAGAACAGCAATTTGCGGATTGCGCTTTGCCTGTGCCTTCACTGACGTTTCCCTCTGCATTCTTGACATTGTTGCTTCTCCCGCGCACGCCATAGCATTGATAGACGAGGCCAGTACCATGCGTCACAAATCGAGGGCGGGGGAAACTCGTACGATTTGAAAGGCGTCATGCTGCGGGCTGCCAAAAAAACCGCCGTCGTGCGGATCAGCTCAATTGACGAGTGAACGGGGAGCCCAAAAGTGAAGCCGTGAAACAACATCTTACCATCGGAAGTGGTAAATGTTTTCGCTTTTTGCGCATGGATTTACACAATCCGTAGCACTAGTGGGAATGCGGGTTGAGGAAAAGCCGGACACTATCACTTTAGGGTTAATTTGCTGGTTACTTTCGTGTGATTTTGGCGCGGTTCTCGCCCCAAGTGTGGCCCGAAAGTTGCAACATTGTTGCATAGATACTTTCCCCCTGAAACGGATTGAAAATGGCTCTTTCGCGTGCCTCCTGGTCAGTGAATGTTCACGATCTGCCGCCGATGGATTTGATCTTCGGGCGCTCCGCAGTGATGGCAGCTGCTCGCGAAAAGCTTGATCGAATCGCGGATACGACGGTACCCGTTCTGGTGCAGGGCGAGAGCGGCACGGGCAAAGAGATCCTGGCCAGGCTTCTGCATGCTCAGTCCAATCGCGCACATGGCTCCTGGGTCAAAGTTACCTGTCCAGCAATCCCGCACTCCCTTATCGAGTCGGAGCTCTTTGGATATGAGAAGGGAGCGTTCACGGGCGCGTACGCCACCAAGCGCGGCCGTGTGGAGCTGGCTCACATGGGCACCCTGTTCCTGGATGAAGTGGGCGGTCTGGATCTATCGATTCAAGCCAAGTTGCTGCAGGTGCTCCAGGATGGGACCTTCATGCGGGTAGGTGCGCAGGAGTCGAGGGTCGTGAATACAAGGCTGATCTGCGCAGCACTTGGAAATCTCAGGCAACAGACTGAGGAGGGCAGTTTCCGCCTGGACTTTTTCTATCGCATCAATGCGGTCACGATCGATTTGCCGCCGTTGCGAGAGCGTGTGATCGATCTGCCCATGCTGATCGACTATTTTCTTGAGGAACATGGCAAGGCATATCGCGTAGACCCAAAACCGCTCTCGCGCGAAGCCATGCGCGTGATGCAGCGATACAGTTGGCCTGGAAACATCCGCCAATTGGAAAACTTGATCCGCACTTATGTTCTGATGGGCGACGAGGAAGCTCTGGTCAGTGAGCTGGTCTCGGTTTCTCCTCCCTTGGGTTCACCCCAGATCGACCTGGCCAACCCGGTCTCACTGAAGGAGATCACCAAAGCTGCTACGCGGGGCCTTGAGAGGGATATCATTCTCAAAGTTCTGCAGGCAAACGGATGGAGCCGCCGGAAAACGGCCAAATGGCTCAACATCAGCTACAGATCCCTCTTGTACAAGCTGCAGGAGACCGAAGTGACTGCTCCTTCAGCCAGGCCGCGGAAGCCTGAGCGCCCAAGCAACTAGTTTCAACCTCCGTAAACAAACATGTTCACTATCGCCAAGAGAGGTTCCTCTCGGTCTGTCAAGCCGGCGAGTGGCTTATTCTTATTGATAGGTTCTCGCGCATTGTCTTGCGGATGTTGCAGGTGTGCGCGGATATCTGTCTTCTCAGGGTTTGTGTTGGGAGCCAGGGAAGATCGGGGTGTTGTCGGGTCCCCTTTGTCAATGGGAAGGAAAGAATCATGCGTCTTAGAGTTGCAATCGTCGGATGTGGCAAGATCGCCGATGCACATGTGGAAGAGATCAGAAAAATCCCGACGGCAGAATTGGTTGCGGTCTGCGACCTTGAGCCAATCATGGCAGAGCAGTTGGCGGTGCGATACGCTGTGCCGCACTGGTACAGCGACGTAAACAGGATGCTGGAAGTTGAAAAGCCGGATGTTCTGCACATTACCACGCCGCCGCAATCCCACCTTGCACTGACGCGACTGGCGGTTTCCGCCGGATGCCATATATTTCTTGAAAAGCCAGTTGCGGTCCATCACCATGAAGCAGAAGCGATTGTCGCAACCGCAGTTGAGGCGGGGCGCAAGCTGACGGTCAATTATTGGCCGAATTTCGAGATCCAGGCCCTTGAGCTCAAGCGCATGGTTGCTGAAGACGTGCTCGGGAGCCCCGTTCACATTGAGAGCTACGTCGGCTACGACCTTGCCGGCGAATTCGGATTAGCGCTCAAGCGCGATCCCCAACACTGGGTCCATCGACTTCCCGGCAAGCTGTTCCAGAACATGATGGATCACGTCTTGAACAAGATTGTTCCATTCCTCGACGATGATGAGCCATTCATTCAAGCAATCGCATACCGCAGAGATGCCGATGGGGGCCCTTCCGGACCGGACGAGTTGCTTGACGAATTGCGGGTAGTGATTCGCGGCAAGCAGACGAGTGCTTATGCAACCTTCTGCGCTCATGCCCGCCCCGTCGCACAGACGTTACGCGTTTATGGGACGAAGAATACCGCGCATTTGGATTACGGTGCGCGCACGATTGTTCTCGAACGAAAACAAGGCTTTCCTTCAGCTCTTGGGCGCCTGGCCCCGCCATTCCTGGTCTCGCGGGACTACCTTCGCCAGGGATTCAAAAACCTAAACCTCTTTTCACACTCCAAGTTTCATTTCTTCGACGGCATGCGTACTCTGCTTACCGAGTTCTATCTCTGCATTGAATCCGATTCCGAGCCACCGATTGCTTACCGCGACATTTTGCGGGTGTCGGAGATGATGGAACAAATCTTCGCTCAGGTCTATCCGGGGGTGAGCGCATGAAAGTTCTGGTGACCGGCGCAGGAGGCTTTCTCGGCGCTCATGTTGTCGAACGCCTTCTGGCTCATGGCTGTTTGGAGATCCGCTGTTTCCTTCGCGATCCAGGCAAAACGGCCAAGCTTGAAGCTCTTCGGGCTTCCTATCCTGGCAGTCAACTGGAGATGTGCTACGGCAACTTGAAGTCCAAGGCCGACTGTGCTCGAGCGGCAGCCGATGTCTCGTTGGTCATCCATCTGGCGGCGGGGCTGAAGGGAGCCGCTGCGGAGCTTTTTGCGGATTCGGTGGTCTGTTCACGCAACCTGCTTGAGGCAATCGAAGCGAGGAGTGAACCACACCTGGACAAGACCCGCATTGTTCTCGTCAGTTCATTTGGTGTCTACGGTGTTGTGCCGCTTGGCCGCGGAGCGCGCGTTACTGAATCGACGCCGATCGAACAGCATCCGGAATTGCGAGATCCCTATTCGCATTCCAAGCTTCGACAGGAGCAGCTTTTTTGGCAGCACCAGCAGGAGAGTGGCTTTGAGCTGGTGGTCTTGAGGCCCGGAGTGATTTATGGGCCAGGAGGAGGGGCCTTCTCCAATCGGGTTGGCTTGCAGGTTGGCCCAATTTTCTTTCACCTTGGCGGCCGCAACCTGCTCCCGCTTTCTTATGTCGTCAATTGCGCTGAAGCGATTGTTGTTGCCGCCATGCATCCGGAAGCAGCCGGGCAGTTGTACAACGTGCATGATGACGATCTGCCGACAGCCGCACGATACCTTCGAGACTACAAGAAGCATGTCAAACGCATGCGCTCGATCCGTATGCCGTATTTTGCAACCAGGCTTCTGGCGCGGACGCTTGAGGCCTACCATCGCCGTTCGCTTGGCCAGCTACCGGCGATCATTACTCGCTACAAGGTGGCGGCACAATGGGGCGGAAACAAATTCGGAAATCAAAAGCTGCATTCACTCGGGTGGAAACAGCTTGTCTCGACTGCCGATGGAATGACGCAGACGTTTGCCTATTTGAAGCAGCAGGCTTCCAGGCCCGATAAAGGCTGATTGTTGCCGAGCCCTGCATGAAGTCTTGATCGGCACGGGGGCAAACGGTGCGGCGTTGGCACTGCGCTCAGCGCGCAAGCACCGCCTCAAGGACGGCCAAGAGTTCCTTGGAGACCGCGCTCCAATCGCGGCTCCAGTGCGCCGAGATTTCGGTTGCGTCCCAGTTGCGCTCGAGAACCTGTATCAACGCTTCGGCCAGGGCCGCTTCATCGCGCGGCGGCACAAGCCGTCCGCATTCTTCGCTCATGATCTCGGGGATACCGCCTACCTTCGTCGCAACAACTGGACGGCCGCAGGCGAGCGCCTCCAGGACTACATTCGGGCAACCTTCCATGTAACTTGGAAGCGTAACCAGGCTGGCAGCGGAAATCCAGACGGCGACATCGTCAAAACTGCATTCGGCCATCAGGTGCATGTAAGCGGACGCGTCATTGGCCTGAATCGCACTTTCAACGACTGACCTGTCGGGCCCGTCGCCTACGAGGTACACCTGGAGGTTTGGGCGCTCACGATGCACTGCCTTGGCCGCATCCACAAGCTCACGCAGCCCCTTCTTGATATCGAGCCGGCCGATATAGACGACCGCGTCCGTATCGGGAGCAATGCCGAGCGTTTTCCGTGCCGCCTGGCGGTCCCGGACATGAAAGACAGCACTGTCGCAACCGCTCAGCAGAGTTTGGGTTTTCTCCGCCGGCGCCCCCATTTCAATCATTCTTTTGCGCAGGTCTTCGCTGATTGCCAGAGAAAAATCGGCTTTGCGCAAAAGGCTGCGTGTATGCATGGCTGTGAAGCGGTCTCGAATGTTGTGAACGTCGGATCCCATTCCCATGCCAACAAATGGAACAGAGAGAGCCTGGGCAATTTTGAGGCCGGCGAATCCATCGGGATAGAGGACGTAGCTAAAGACCAGATCGGGATTGAAGCTGCGTACATGGGGCAGCAGAGAGCGGGCGGCAACCCAACCATTCAGAGGCCGGGATATCATCGGCAATACGCGGTAGTCATGGTAGCCGACCTTCACGTCAGGCAATCGGAAGTCAGGATCGAGAGCGCCAAACAAGTGTCCGCTGGGTTTCAGCCACGACGGATAGCTCGCATGAGGAAAGAACACCTGGACATCGCATTGCCTGGAAAGGAGTCGCAGCGTCTGATATGCAGGCCTGCCGATCGTGGGATGGGCTGAACTCGGAAAGTGTGCAGTAACGACCGCGATCTTGAGCATCGTTAGCCTTTGAGTCCGGCCGGCTGCGGAGTCTGTATTTGAATCGCAGGTTCCTGAGTCCTTCCCGCGATGGAGTGGAGCAGTCGGGCATACTGTTGAGCCAGGGGCTTGCGTTCGTACTGGGCAATTTTTTCAAGATCGGGGTGATACGAAGTTGACAGGGAATCTGCCCGGGCGGCAGCGTCAAGAAACAGTTGACGGATTGCATCGACGTTGTGGCTGTCAGCCCACCAACCAGCTCGAAGTTGCTCGAGCAATAATCGGATGTCGCCATCTGGATGGACACAGGCCAGGATCGGTTTGGCCGAGCCGATATAGTCGTAGAATTTTGCCGAAACATTCAAGCGGTCGTGTGATACCAGCAGGACATAATCGGTCTCATTCATAGCGTTCAGGGCTTCATGCTGAGGCATGAAGCCTTTCAATTCAACCATGTCTCCGAGTTGCAAAAGTGCGTCGCGGTAACGCGGCTCTTCAATATGGCCAATAAAGCGGAACTTGAATCGAGCCTTGACCTCAGGCGGGAGCGAGGCGAGCGCCTCAACCAGTGTAGTGGGCTCAGTTGAGGTGTAGACGCTGCCGACATAGGTGACAAGGATTTTGGATTTTGGTCCCGACGAAGATGTGGGCGGCGCCAGGCGCAACCGTGTGGCGTCAAAGCCGTTTGGTATGTGGTGATATTTGCTCTCGGGGTCGTGCGGGTATCGGCTATGAATCTCACGCCTTGCAGCCTCAGTGACGGCAACCACCGCTGTCGCGCTTTTCACGGCGTTGGCTTCAGCGTGCACGGCAAATTCGTGAGCCCTCTCGCTTCTGCTGAATTGGAAGCTGGCTACATCGAACGATGTGGCCAGCCATTCATCGCGAAAATCCAAAACGATTGCGAGATGAGGAAACCGCTTGCGCAACCTCGCAGCAAGAAGATAGTTGGAATAGGGTGCGCCAGTGATCAGCACCAGGTCGATCTTGCGCTCCACCACGATGCGACGCGCAGCAGATGTGAGAATGGGCAGCCAGGTAACCTGAGGATCGGGCAAAAGCAGGTCCTGAAGGACGCCCTTCAAAAAGCTGGGCTTGTGGGGCTTGGTATTCGACGTTGAAGGAGCCGTAGACGAAGAAGCTTTCGAACCGTTGAGGAGCCCTTTCAGCTTCTTCTTCAAGCTGAATGGTATGTCGAGCGTGACCGTGCGATGAATCACAACTTCTTCAGGTATCTCGCGAAGCAGGGACTGCTCTGTGCCGACGGAGGATGGATTGCGAGTCGTTAGGACGTCGAGCTGAATTCCTTCCGCAGGAAGATAACGCGCCAAGCTCGCTGCACGCAGAACTCCTACGCCTCCGGCAGGCGGGAATGCATAAACAACGAGCAGAACCTTCAGAGGGCTTGTCGACACGTTTCCTTGAGATGTATGGGCCGCAGAGTTACATCGAAACGGCCCTCCGACAAATTGTAAATCATGGGGATATTTTGCCTTGTTACAGGTTAACGTGCGAATACCTGAACTCGTCGAGATCGCCCGGGTGGGGTTGGTTTGAAGCGCAGCGTGAGCTTAACGGCACGGGGATAGAATGAAGCTTATGCAACAGCGAACAAGCGGCAGGCTGACGACTTCTGTCCTGGGCTTCGGTTGTGGTTCGGTTTTGGGGCGCGTGGGATATGCAGCCTCGTTGCGCGCGATGGCTGCCGCCTGGGATGAAGGGATCACCTTGTACGACACAGCTCGAAGTTACGGGTACGGAAACGCTGAATCGGTCCTGGGCAAGTTTTTGAAGGGCAGGCGTGAGAAGGCGGTCATCGCGACGAAGTACGGCATACCTCCTGAACGACAAAGCAAACTAAAGCTCCTTGCGACGCCTGTCGCCCGTGCAATGCTCCGCCTGCCCGGGGTTGCAGCTCTGAAGCGGCACGGGGGCGCACGCCAGGTCCAGGTCGGAGAGTTCGATCCGGCCGGATTGCGTGCTTCAGTCGAAATAAGTCTGCGTGAACTCCAGACTGATTACATTGACATTCTTCACCTGCACGAGACGAGCAGGGAATCGGTCCACCGAGAGGATTTGACGGTTGAACTCGACAGCCTCATTCAGGCGGGCAAGCTCCTGCGAGCGGGCCTGTATGCAGAATCGGATGTCATCCTCGAAGGCATAAGGCAGGGGCCTGCGACATTCACAGCGATGCAGTTTGGAGCAGATTACTTGAATCCAGAGGTTTCCACGCTTATGAGCCAAAACCCCAGGAACAACCTTCTGATTGCCAATCATCCGTTCGGCAGCATTCGGCGGATCGAAATGACAAAGGCGACTCTTGCCGCCATGTCAGCCGACGAGTCGTGCTCAGCGGAACTGCGTGAAAAACTGCGCGCAGGTGATTGGCAGATGATG
>CAVXVM010000173.1:0-29568 GCA_963765025.1 uncultured Acidobacteriaceae bacterium
TAGAGCGTTTCTAGTGATACTATAAGGATGCTCTGCGATTGTTTGCGGACGCTATGCCGCGCCCCTTCGATGACGATTTACGACGGAAGTTTTTGACCGCTTATGCCGCCGGCAAGGGCACACATGCGGAGCTTTGCGCAGTGTTTGGTGTCAGTGTCGGCTGGGCGGAGAAGGTCTGCCGGCAACAGCGCCAGAACGGCCAGGCGGAGCGCATTAGGCAGCGTCATGGCCCCTTGAGCCGGGTGGATGATGCGGGCAAAGCTTGCCTGCT
Organism: uncultured Acidobacteriaceae bacterium; assembly: GCA_963765025.1. Classification (GTDB taxonomy): domain Bacteria; phylum Acidobacteriota; class Terriglobia; order Terriglobales; family Acidobacteriaceae; genus Telmatobacter. The sequence continues at coordinate 272 of CAVXVM010000173.1, forward strand.
CGAAGCTATCCAAGAGCGCCCCGATTTGACCTTGTCCGAGTTACAGGCGGTTCTTGTTGAGCAACAGGGCGTGCGGTTGTGCATCGCACAGGTAGCGAACGTGCTCAAGCGGCCGGGGACGCGGCTGTAAAAGAGTCGCTCCACGCCACCGAGCGCGACACAGAAGCCAACCGTCAAAAGCGGTGCCAGTTCGTCGCGCGGATTCGTTCGACGCCGCCGGAACACTTGATCTTCCTGGACGAAAGCGGTGTCACTACCTCGATGACGCGAATCTATGGACGCCGCGCTGACGGTCGCCGCATCCACGAGGCAGCGCCCGGCGGCCATTGGAAAATACTGACCATCTTGGGGGCTATGGCACTGCGCGGAATCACCGCATCCATGACCATCGAGGAAGCCACCGACGCTGATATCTTCCTGGCGTTTGTCGAAGAAATTTTGTGTCCTACGCTCGACGTTGGAGACGTGGTGGTTATGGACAACCTAAGTTCGCACAAGGTCAGCCGGGTGTCGGAACTGATCGCGGCGCGGAAGGCCGAAGTGCTTTATCTTCCGCCCTATTCGCCCGATTTAAATCCGATCGAAAAAGCCTGGTCAAAGATCAAGCAATACCTCCGCTCGACACGCGCCAGAAGCAGGGAGGACCTCGAAAATGCTATTACCGAGGCCCTCAAACTGATTACTCCAGACAACGCCAAGGCTTGGTTCAAACACGCCACGCCTGCCTTACAGGATCTATAGAAATGCTCTAGATGGATTGGAAGGCTTTGGCGGCGGCGGTGATTGTTGCCTGGATTTCTGCGTCGCCGTGGGCGGTACTTAAGAAGGCTGCCTCGAATTGTGAAGGCGGGAGCCAGATGCCCTGGTTAAGCATGGCGTTGTGGAAGCGGCCGAAGAGGGCCGTGTCTGACTTGGCGGCTTCGTCGTAGTTTGTGACTTGCCCAGGGGTGAAGAACCAGGTGCCCATGGCGCCGACGCGGTTGGTGGTGAGGGGGATGCCGGCGACGGCGGCTTCGGCAGCCACGCCTTCAAAGAGGGCTTTGGACGTGGCTTCGAGTTGCGCGTAAACCTGGGCGGCGTTGGCCTGGAGATGGGTGAGGGTGGCGATGCCGGCAGCCATTGCCAGAGGATTGCCGCTGAGCGTTCCGGCCTGGTATACGGGGCCAAGAGGGGCGAGCTGATCCATGAACTTCTGCTTGCCGCCGAAGACGCCGACGGGGAGACCACCGCCAACAATTTTGCCGAGGGTGATGATGTCGGGATCGAGTGAATAGAGCTCGCATGCACCGCCGAGTGCGACTCGAAAGCCTGTCATAACTTCGTCGACAATGAGCAGAGCGCCTTCGCGCGTAGTGAGAGCGCGCAGGGCGGAGAGGTAGCCCGGGGCAGGAGGAATACAACCTGCGTTGCCGACGATGGGCTCGATGATGACGGCGGCGATCACGCCAGGGTGGGCGTCAAAAGCGGCTTCGACGGCGGCGATGTCGTTGTAAGGCAGAGCGAGGGTAAGATGCGCGATGGGGTCAGGGACGCCGGCTGAGCCGGGGATGCCGAAGGTGGCGACACCGGAGCCTGCCTTGACGAGCAGTCCGTCGGAGTGGCCGTGGTAGCAGCCTTCAAACTTGACGATGATGTCGCGCCCGGTGGCGGCGCGGGCCAGGCGAATTGCCGACATGGTGGCCTCAGTGCCAGAGCTGACGAAGCGAAGTTTCTGAATAGCGGGATAACACTGAATGATGCGCTCGGCGAGGTCGGCCTCAGCAGCGGTGGAAGCTCCGAAGCTGGCGGAGTTGGCGGCAGCGCGCTGGATGGCTTCGACGACGGGCGGAAAGGCATGGCCGAGGATCATGGGACCCCAGGAGCCGAAGTAGTCGATGTAGCGGTTGCCGTCAGCGTCAGTAAGGTAGGCGCCTTGGGCGGACTGGATGAAAGGCGGGGCTCCGCCGACTGCTCGAAAGGCTCGCACTGGCGAGTTGACGCCCCCGGGGAAAAGGCGCTCGGCGCGCTGTTGGAGGGCCCTGGAGCGAGTGCGGTTGGGAGCAGAGGACTGGGTGGTCATGGTGGGTTCAGTATAGAAGGTGCGGAGTTGGCCTTGCTGGCGCGGTGTAGGCGGGATTCGGTTGGCGCTACGCGGTGGTTGGCGGGGCGTTCACAAGAGAAGAGGGCTGGTGGACGAATCACTCGATATCGGCGGGCGGTTGCTTGTGGTGTTCGATGGACGCTGCAGGTTTTGTAACCGGGCTGTGCGCTGGCTTTTGCGACGCGACCGGCGGGATCGGCTGCGGTTCGTCGCATCGGAGTCAAAGCGTGTGAAGGGGCTGCTGGCGCGCCATGGCGTGGATGCGGCCAGTGATGCAGATGGGCCGGGATCGATCGCGGTGGTGCGGGATGCGGGCGGGGTGGTGGAGAGTGTGTTGGTTCGTTCGGACGCGGTGGTGGCGCTGCTGCGCGAGCTGCCTCGGCCCTGGGGGTGGGTTGGTATGGCGTTGAAATGGATTCCGCGGCCGGTGCGGGATATGGTTTACGGGCTGGTTGCGCGGTGGCGATATCGGATATGGGGCCGGCTGGAGAGTTGCCCTTTGCCGACGGCCGAAGAGTGGGAGCGGTTCTTATAACTCGTCTCGCTTTTTTGCGGCGGCAGAGGTGGTGGCCGCAGCCAGAAGTACACCGCTGATTTCAATGGCGATAGCGATGCCGAAGAACAGGCCGCGCAAGATGCGGGTTGTCGTTTGTTCTGTGCGCGTTTTTTACGGATGGCATGCACTGGGTCCCAAGCGGTGAATTTCCTGCGGAGTAATGCTGCTAGAATCGACCTTTCCGGGGCCAAGAAGCGGCACCTATCCCATAAGCAGAAAGTCTTAATTGTGCCTGAAGAACCCAAAACAAAATCGGTGACATATGCAGACGCCGGCGTGGACATCAGCGGCGGCTACCGCGCCAAGGAGCGGATCAAGTACCTGGCGCAGAAGACCTTTAACCGCAATGTGTTAGGCGGGATTGGGGGGTTTGGAGCGCTGTTCCGGCTGGACACGCAGCGGTGGAAGAATCCGATTTTGGTGAGTTCTGCGGACGGGGTGGGAACGAAGCTGAAGGTGGCGTTTGAGCTGGGCCAGCACAGGACGGTGGGCGCTGACCTGGTGAACCACTGCGTGAACGATATCGCGGTGCAGGGAGCGACGCCGCTGTTTTTCCTGGACTACCTGGCGAGCGGACGGCTTGACGCGGAAGTGACCGAGAGCGTGGTAACGGGGCTGGCTGATGCGTGCCGAGCGAATGGCTGCGCGCTTATTGGCGGAGAGACGGCGCAGATGCCGGGATTCTACAGCGACGGGGAGTACGACCTGGCGGGCTTTATCGTGGGCGCAGTGGATCGCGACAAGATGGTGACCGGGGCGGAGATCAAGCCGGGGGATGTGCTGATCGGGCTGCCGTCAACAGGACTGCACACGAATGGCTACTCGCTGGCGCGAAAGCTGCTGTTTGAGGTGGGCGGATACAAGCCAACGCAGTATGTGACGGCGATCAAAGAGAAGGCCGGAACGGCGCTGATGAAGACGCACCGCAGCTATCTGCACGTGATACAGAAGCTGGTGGCAGCGGGGCTGACGACAGGAATGGCGCACATTACGGGCGGAGGCATCACGGAGAACCTGCCGCGGATTTTGCCGAAGAACACGATGGCGCAGATCGAGATCGGGTCGTGGCCGGTGCTGCCGATCTTCGAACATCTGCGGACGCTCGGGCAAGTGAGCCAGGATGAGATGATGCGCACGTTCAACATGGGCGTGGGGCTGATTGCCGCGATTCCGGCGGCAAAGTTTACGCGAGCGAAGAATCTGCTAGAGCGGTCGGAAGAGAAGTTCCACGTGATTGGTCGCGTGGTTAAAGGCGAGCACCGGGTGCAGTACACATGAGCACTTGCGGTACGACAGGCGGCGCTTGCGCGCCACGAGTGCTTTCTGTAACCGGAGAGCGCAAGGCGGATTAGAGAATTGGCCGCTCATTTGAAGACCACTGCGAAAGATCGTTCCGTGCGGCTTGGAATTCTTCTCTCCGGGCGAGGGTCAAATTTTGTGGCAATTGCCGAGTCGATTCGAGTCGGCCGGTTGAAGAATGTTGAAATTGCTGTGGTGATCGCCAATGTGGCCGAGGCCGGAGGGCTCAAGGCTGCGCAGGCATTGGGACTGCCGACCGCGTTGCTGGTTTCAAAAGGGCGGAAGCGGGCTGAGCACGATGCTGAGATGATTGCCTGCCTGAATGCGCATGACGTGGACCTGGTTTGCCTGGCAGGATACATGCGGCTGCTGTCGCCGGAGTTTGTGACCGCGTTTCCAAATCGAATCCTGAATATTCATCCATCGCTGCTGCCGGCGTTTCCGGGACTGGACGCGCAGGAGCAGGCATTTGCCTATGGAGTGAAGTTGGCGGGGTGCACTGTTCACTTTGTGGATGAACATCTGGACCATGGAGTGATCGTGGTGCAGAAGACCGTTCCTGTACTAGAGGGCGACGATGCACATGCACTGGCAGAGCGGATCCTGGCTGAGGAGCATGTGGCGTACAGCGAGGCGATTGGAATGGTGGCGAGCGGGGATTACGAGATTAAAGGGCGGCGGTTTGTGAAGCGGAGCTTGTAGAACGAGGTATGTGCGGACGTGTCAAGAAGAAAAAGGCTAGAAACTCGGCTAAATATTTGAAATCAATAGAGTGGCTGGATTAGGGCAGTTTGCCGAAGATATATCCAAGATTGCTTAACCTTATAGATAACCAGACAACAGACGGAAGTGCCGCGCCGGGCGAATGAGTACGCCTTGCTCTGATAGCCAGAAGGCGCCGGGGCGCGGGGCCGTCGATGTGTGGATGGGAGCAGCTCTCCAACAAAACCTGACCGGAACCACGGCGACATGGTCGAGTTGGAGAGCCGTGCGCCTGCGTATGGGCTCGCGGCGAGCGGGCCGATGACAAGCAAGCGAGTGAGGCAAGACAACGGGATATGAAGGGATGCGAGTGGAATGGCGAACATTTTTGTGAATGTCGAAAAGGGGATCGTGGTGGGTGCGGAGGATGTGCTGAAGTGGCTGACCAGAACGGCAAAGATGTTGCATGCGACACCGGCTGCGATTGCCGCGCTGGCCACACTGGCGGGCGCGCTGGAGAAGCCGCTGAGCGAGCTTGCGGAGGTTGCCGCAAATCCGCTGAACATTGTGCTGGACATTGAGACTGCAGAGGACCTGAGGACGGCTTGGCCGGAGTTGAAGACTTTCCTGGTCACGCTCGGAGTGAAGTTCTAACGTGCGTGGGTTTGGCGGGTTGATGAGTGTTTATCGAGAAGAAGAGGAGCTTTGACAATGAATTTGATCTCAAATATCTGGATTCATCCGAAGACATCGGCGGCGGGGCTGTTGATTGCCGTGGTGACGATTGGCGGAGTGCTGTCGCAACAGGGGATTTCTCTGGGCACGGCGGGAACCGGGACGGTGGTGACCCTGGTGTGCGCAATTGCATCAGCATTACTGGGACTGCTGGCGAAGGATCCCTCGGATGCCGTGGTTGGCGGGGGAAGCGGACAGGCCAAACTGGGAGCCTGGGCGCTGATTGCCCTGCTGCTGCCGCTGCCTTTGATGGGTGGCTGCTCAGAGACGACCGTGGCCAAGGACATTGTGAACTGGACACCGGCCTTGCAGAGTGCGGTGGTAACTGTGGACTCGGCCGCGGCTGTGCTTGCGCCGGCTGACGCGCCGATTTTCAGCGCAGCGACAGCAGGATTCAACGCTGCTTCAAATCTTTTGACCGCGCAGGCGAAGGCTTATCTTGCGAATCCGTCAGAGGGAACCCTGGAGCAGTTACAGAACCAGATTGTGACCTTTGAGCAACAGGTGAATGCCGCTCTGCTGCAGGCGGGACGGATTGTGAATCCGGCGAGCCAGCAACATGCGCTGGCGGCGATTGAAGCAGTGGGTACGGTTGTGAACTCGATTCTGGCCCTGGTGCAATCCGTTTCAAGCAAGGCGGCTGTGGCGCAGATGACGGTTGTAGCTCCGATCAAGTTGGCGCAAGTGCTGCCGTACATGAATGAAATCGAGACGGCAAAGGTGGTAGCCGAGCACTACGGCGAACCAGTTGCACTGGCCCGCGTGCAGATGGCTACTTTCGAGCAGAACGAGATGGTTGCAGGGTTCTGAGAAAACGTTTGAGACGAATGGGTGAAAAGCAGAAGGGGATTGGCATTGAAACGGTTGGCCCCGAGGCAGGAAGACTGCCTCGGGGCCTTTTTTTGCGTTTCTGTGAACATGTAAGCTCTTGCACTTCCTACGCGAGACATGCGAGAGAGCCGATTAAGTGTTCTCGTCGCGTGCTTCGCCGAGGATCAGTTTCAAGGTGATCTGCTTGCGGCCGCGGAGGATGGTGACGGCTACGGTGTCTCCGGCCTGGTGTTTGTCCATAATGGCGCTGATGTCTGCGGGGTCGGTGACTTCTTCGTTATCGATGGCGACGATGAGATCGCCTCCTAGCATGATTGGGGTGTTGCCGACGTATGCCTGCTGGTTGCCGCCGCGAATACCGGCGCGCTCAGCTGCTCCGCCGGGGATGACGCGCTGAATGAGGACACCGCTTTCAACGGAGAGACCCATCTGCGAAGCCAGATCGGGACCGATGCCGAAGGAAACAATGCCGAGCGAGGGACGACGGACGCGACCATAGCGGGTGAGGTCACCGAGGACGGCTTTGGCGGTGTTGATGGGGATGGCAAAACCGATGCCGGAGCTCTGATCCGCGCCGTTGGACGCGATCATGGTGTTGATGCCGATAACTTCTCCATGTGAGTTGAGGAGCGGGCCTCCGGAGTTTCCGGGGTTGATGGCGGCGTCAGTCTGGATTGCGTCTTCAATCGGCGCACCGTCAGCGTTGCGGATAGAGCGGATGGAGCTGATGATGCCGGTGGTCATGGTTCCGCTGAGGCCGAAGGGATTACCGATGGCATAGACTTTTTGCCCGACGTTGAGATTGGCAGAGTCCGCCAGCGTGACGGGCTCGAGGTTTGGAGCGTCGATTTGCAGGAGGGCCAGATCGTGGACCTTGTCAGAGCCGACGACTTTTGCCTGGTAGCGGTGCTTGTTGCTGAGCATGACCTCGATGCCGCGGTTTGCGCCCTCAACCACATGGAAATTTGTAAGAACGTGGCCGGCGCGATCGAGGATGAAACCTGAACCCTGGCCCTGCTGCGGGACCGTTCCATAAAAGAAGTTGAAGACCAGGGTGGTGGAGGTGATATTGACCACAGAGGGGAGCGCCTTTTTGTAGACGGCGATATTGTTCTGCTCGTCGACATCGTAGGCGGGCGCGGCCTCAGCCTCAGTGAGCTGGAGCGGCGAACCGGGGGCACTGGTGTTGAGCAAGGAAAAATGTCCCAGGTGCTGGGAAAGGTGCGTGGTGACGAACCAGAAACCGCCCACCAGCACGAGAATCAAGACGATAGCGCGAACTCTCATGTTTTTTCGACCCCGAAAAGCTTCCTTACCTATTAGATACGGCTGAGCGACGCGGCGGTTCCAAAAGGCAGGAACTGTCGACCTGCAGCTATTTTAAAGACAAGAAATTGGGAGAATTGTTGCTCTCAGCCTGCAATCGAGGCCAAAGACGGGCGACCTGCTCGCGGAGAGCCTCTTTATCGCCATTATTATCAATAACATAATCAGAGTCTGTGACTTTTTCGGCATCGGGGATCTGGAGGGCGAGGCGGCGGCGGGCATCGGCTTCAACGGGTTCGCGACTAGGGCCGGCGGGAGCTAGACGGGCAACATATCGGGCGATTTTGAGGTCGTCAGTCGCCGTGACGAGGATGACGCGGTCAAAGCGGCGGCGCCAGTCGGCGAGCACGCCGTTCTGTTCCCCGCGGGCCTGAGCGTCGCGTACAACCTCAAAGATGAGGGCTGACTCGACGACGGCGACAGCAGAGGGATTGCGCGCGAAGACTTCCTCCATCCATTGGCGCTGCGCCTCAATGACGGCCGGATGGATGATGGCGTTCAACTGGTGGATGCGTCCGCCTTGAAAAGCGAGCTTCGCGAGTTGCGCACGGTTGAGGCGGCCATCGGGTGAGAGAACTTCGTTTCCGAATTCACGCACAATCTGATCGAAGACGGGCTGGCCAGGCTCCATCATCTGGCGTCCGAGGGTGTCGGCTTCAACCACCTCGGCGCCGAGCGAGCGCAGGTAGGCAGCGACGGTAGATTTGCCGCTGCCGAGTCCTCCGGTGAGACCTACGCGGAGCACGGATCAGAGGCCTCGGCGCATTTTGGCAGCGCGGACGGTGTTGGCCATGAGCATAGCGATGGTGAGGGGGCCAACACCACCGGGGACGGGCGTGTAGGCGCCGGCGCGCTCGAAGGCCTGGGGATGAATGTCTCCGACGATGGTGGATCCGCGCTTGAGGAATGTTGCTTCGCGTTTGGCGTTGCCTCCGAAGTAGCGATCGAATTCTTCACGCGTAGTGATGCGGTTGATGCCGACATCGATGAGGGTGGCACCAGGCGTTACCATGTCTGCCTTGATGAAGCCGGGACGGCCTATGGCGGCTACGAGGATGTCGGCCTGGCGGGTAATTTCGGCAAGGTTACGGGTCTTGGAGTGGCAGATGGTAACGGTGGCGTTCTGGTGGAGAAGCAGCATCGCGGCGGGCTTGCCGACAATGTCGCTGCGGCCAACGACGACGGCGTGCTGGCCAGCGATGGGGATGTTGCTGCGCTTGAGGATCTCGATGACACCGGCAGGCGTGCAGGGCGCGAGAGCGGGGCGGCCGGCTTGGAGGCGGCCTGCGTTCACAGGATGAAAACCGTCTACATCCTTCGCTGGATCGACCGCATCGAGCAGGGCCTTGGTGTCAACTTGTGCGGGGAGCGGAAGCTGGATGAGGATGCCGTCGACGTCGTCACGGGCGTTGAGAGCGGCGACGAGGTCAAGCATTTCCCTGGTGGTGACGGTGTCTGGCGGCGTGAGGAGATCGCTGAAAATGTCGAGTTCGGCGCAGGTTTGTACCTTGCTTCGGACGTAAATTTCAGAGGCGGCGACATTGCCGACCAGCACCGCAGCGAGACCCGGGCGGATGCCCCGAGCGACGAGAGAGCGGACTTCCTCAGCGACTTCCTGTTTGATGGCGGCAGCAATGGCTACGCCGTCGAGAATGACTGACATTCACCCCTCCCTAGCTTCATCGTATCGCCTCACGCCCTGGAGAGGGGCCTGACCTGCAGTTGACCAGTCGACTCGGCGTGTGGAGATGTGATTTGAAGGCGGGAGATGAGCGGCGTCACAGGGACTTGTGATCCATCTCACATACGGACATCTTCAGAAGCCCGTAGGTTCAGTGGCAAGGAATGTTTTAGATCACATTGGAATCCGTCACAGGACCTTCCGGCATTCAGTACACGGAGATCAGGCTTCATCATGAGCAAATTCAAGGATGCAGGACATCTTTTCCGATTCGCGGGGCTGTTTGTCCTCTTATTTGTGGTGTTTCTGGTGGTGCGTCACTTTGTTGTCCCGAAGAGTTTTGGCAAGTACGGGCACTACCGGGCGGACGCGATTGGCGAGATAGCAGCACATCCGGCGAAATATGCCGGGCACGAGACATGCGAAGCGTGCCACTCAGACGTGTTGGACAAAAAGTCGAAGGGGAAACATGCGCTCGTGAATTGCGAGGCATGCCACGGAGCGCTGGTCAAGGTGCTTCCTGCGCCGCCGCCTCCCGCGCCTAACCTCTACGAGCGGATGGTGGCCCTGGTGATCAAGCCAATGCCAGTGGATCCACCGGTGCTCAGACATGCGGACGATCCGGCGTCGGTGGTGCCTGAGTTGCCGGATACGACGGTGCTGTGCGCGCGTTGCCATACGGCAAGCGCGGCCAAGCCAAAGGGCTTTCCCCAGGTGGTGCCGGCAGACCACTCGAACGGCCTGGCGTGCAAGACGTGCCACGACCCACACAGTCCGGCGATGGATGCAGGAGGTGCGAAGTGAAGATTTCGCGGCGACAGATGCTTATCTTGATGCCGGCGGCGGCGATTGCGTGGAAGGCCGTGCTGGCGGGGACACCGGAACAGAGTCCGAACTACAAAATGAGTGATCACTGGTGGGGAATGCTGATCGATATTCCCAAGTGCATCGGCTGCGGCAACTGCGTGCGGGCCTGTGCGACCGAGAACGACGTGCCTGACGGCTACTTCAGGACGTGGGTTGAACGTTACCACGTGTCAGACGAAGACATGACCAACCCCGAGGTGATTTCGCCGGACGGAGGCAAAGAAGGATTTCCGGTAGCGGCGGAAGACGACAAGAAATACTTTTTTGTTCCGAAGATGTGCAACCACTGTGCGGACTCGCCTTGCACGCAGGTTTGCCCTGTTGGAGCGACGTTTGTATCTCCGGATGGCGTAGTGCTGATCGATCAGAAGTACTGCCTCGGTTGCGCGTATTGCGTGCAGGCGTGCCCGTATGGATGCCGCTACATCAATCCGCAGAAGGAGACCGCGGAGAAGTGCACGCTTTGCTATCACCGCATCACGCAGGGGCTGACAACGGCGTGCTGCGAGAACTGCCCGACAGGCGCGCGTCAACTAGTGGATCTGAAGGATCCGAAGGACCCGATTCACGAGTTTCTGAAGACCCACAGTGTGCAGGTATTGAAGCCTCAGATGGCGACCGGAGCGAAGGCCTTCTACAACGGGCTGGACGGATCGGTGCGGTAGAGGCAGTAACTAAGGACTAAGGGACATAGGGACCTGGCGGGGAATGGTGACTTGCTATGAACGGTGTTGAAGGCTTCATGTATCCGAACGAGATTGCATTGCAGTGGAGCGTGCTGATCGTTCTTTACCCTTTTATCACGGGATTGGTGGCAGGCGCGTTTATTCTTGCGTCGCTGGAGCGGGTGTTCCGAGTGGAAGCGGTGAAGCCGACCTACCGGCTGGCACTGCTGACGGCGCTTGCATTTCTGCTGGACGCGCCGCTGCCGCTGCAACTGCATCTTGGACATCCTGAGCGCTCGCCGGAGATGTACTTTACGCCGCATAGCACCTCAGCGATGGCGATGTTCGGGTACGTTTACCTCTGGTACCTGATGGCGGTGCTGGTGTTGGAGATCTGGCTGGACTACCGGAAAGACATTGTCTTGTGGTCGCGGGAGTCGAAGGGGTTGCTGCGGATTGTCTACAAGATCATGACGCTGGGGTCGACGAACATCAGCGAGAAAGCGCTGGCGGTGGATGAACGCGTGGGATTGATCGTGACGATTATCGGCATTCCCTCGGCGTTCCTGTTGCATGGCTATGTGGGATTCATCTTTGGATCGATTAAGGCGAATCCCTGGTGGTCGTCGCCGCTGATGCCTGTGGTATTTATCTTTTCGGCGATGGTGTCAGGCATTGCGACGGTGATGCTGCTCTACATGGGCGTGACCAAGCTGCGCCATCGCACGATCGACGTGAAATGCGTGGATACGATCGCGATGTACATGTTTTATACCTTTATAATCGACTTCAGCCTCGAGATGCTTGACCTGATTCACCGCATCTATGAAGCGGACGAATCGTTCCGCAGCCTCAACTTCCTGGTCCACACGCAACTTTACATTCCGCACATCGTAATCCAGATTTGCCTGGGGACGCTGACACCGCTGATCCTGCTGGGCATAACGCAGTTGGTGAAGCTGCCGGAGAATGTGCGTAAGCGGATGTATACGGTAGCCGGGTGCCTGGCACTGGTCGGCATTTTTGCGATGCGATGGAATGTTGTGATCGGCGGACAGCTTTTCTCAAAGAGCTTTCTTGGCTACACAACCTATAAGCTCCACCTGGTGTCGAAGGAGGGACTGTTGGCGGCGATCGGACTGACAGTTCTTCCCTTGATCTTTCTCTGGGTGCTGGTGAAGTTGCTGCCACCGTGGCCTGATACCAACATCCACAAGGCCGCCACAGCAGCAGACTGAGACGAAGATGAAGCGCGACTCGATTGAGGAAACGAGATCGAGGGAACGAGACCCAGGGAATGAAATCGGGTGGAAGAGATGAACGATCTTCCCGACGTATTGGAACGCCTGACTACCCGGCTGGATGCTCTGGAACAGCGAGTTCTTGCGCTGGAGCATCCGACAGACTCGGCGGTTGCCGCGCCCATCGTGATGACCGATGCCGCGCCAACACTCGTGGCGAACCCTGAAAGCGACCAGGAGCTCCCGGTCACTGTGAGCGGCGGAATCTTCCCTGTACTGGGCAAGGCGATGCTGGGCATTGCCGGGGCCTACCTGCTGAGGGCGGTTGCGGAATCGAGTTCGCTGCCGAAAGTTGGTGTGGCCGCAATTGCCATTGCATACGCGCTGGCGTGGCTTGTGTGGGCCTCTCGGGCAAAATCCGGGGAATGGCTGGCGGGCACTGTGTACGCATGCACTTCAGCATTTATCCTGGCGCCGATGCTTTGGGAGCTGACTCTGCGCTTCAAGGTACTGCCTGCACCGGCGACCGCCGCAGTGGTGTGCGGATTTGTGGTTGCGGCCTCAGCGCTGGCATGGAAGCGCGCATTCGCTCCGGTGTTGTGGGTGGCAAATGTGACGGCAGCAGCGATTGCATTACCTCTTTCGATTGCATCGCACCAGATGATGCCGTTTATCGTGGTGCTGCTGGTGATGGTTCTGATTTGCGAGGGGGCGGCGACATTCGAACGCGAATCGGGGGTTCGGGTACTTGTGGCTCTCACGGCTGACGCTGCGATCTGGGGACAGATTTACGTCTACTCTGGCGCGGAAACAACACACGCAGACTACCCGGCACTGACCTCTGGATGGTTGCTGGCTCCGGGACTTGCGTTGTTTGGCATTGCAGGCGCAAGCGTGCTGTACAGGACTGTGCTGAATGGAAAACGGATTACGGTTTTCGAGACAGTGCAGGCGATGATCGCGTTTCTGCTGGCAGCGTTCGGACTGATCACCTTCGGTCCGGCGGGAAGCTCATTTGAGTTGGGGATTTGCTGCCTGGTCCTGGCGGGCGCAGCGTACACGACGGCAATTTTGCGCATGGACGGCAACGAAGATAAACGCAATGCCCTGGTGTTTGTGAACTGGAGCGGCGCGCTGTTGCTTGCGGGCAGTTTGATGAGTCTTCCGCAACATTGGCAGGGCCCGTGGCTGGGCGTTGCCGCAGTTGCGGCGACCATTGCGGGCACGCGTCTGATATGGCTGACGCTTGAAGTGCATGGAGTGGTGTTTCTGGTGACGGCGGCCGCGATTTCAGGATTGATGAACGAGATTCTCAGTGCGCTGGCCGGAGCGATTGCAGGTTGGCCGGGGTGGAGCCTGTTGGTGGTGACGGCCTGCACGATTGCCTGCTATGCGGCTGTGAAACCCTGCGAAGCAAATGCGCGGATGCGGCAGGCGATTGCAATGGTATTTGCGGCACTGGCGATAGGCGCCATAGCGGCGCTGCTGGTGGAAGGGCTGATGGGGTTGATCGCGCTGAAGTTGATTCCGGGCGCTCATCACCTGGCGTTTGTTCGCACCTTTACGGTGTGCGCAACGGCGCTGGCGCTGGCATTTAGCGGGGCGCACTGGCGGCGAATGGAACTGACGCGCATTGGCTATGCGACGTTGGCGCTGGTAGCGGTGAAGCTGGTCTTCGAGGATTTGCGGCATGGACACCTGGCGTTCATTGCGGCATCGATCTTTCTTTTCGCAGTTACGCTGATCGTGGTTCCTCGCGTGGCGCGAACAGGACAGAGGACTTGAAAGTCCAGTCGCGCCCCTTGACTTCCCGCCAACTTGTCTCTCAGGGCCCGGGTCGCAGAATAGAGGCCCGAGCATCTGAGATTCTCTCTTGCCGTCACCAGCTTTTTAGTAGATCGGCCGATAGATGGGCAGGTGGGGCTTTGGGCGCTCGGCGGACGAGCTGATGAGCTTCATTTTGCTGATGTGGACGTTGTAGCCGGTTCCGGGCAAGAGAGACTCGAGGATGAAGGTCTCGGTACTGCCAGACTTGAGTTCACGATAGCGGTAGACCCCTACATCGCCTTGGCTAGACTCGCTTCCACCAGATGGCCCGTCAAGAAAGTGCTGCGTATCTGCAAGCGAGGGAGCAGAGTGGGTTTCTCCTTCCGCCAGGCTCTCAGCCGCATAAGATCGGACGAGCTTGGTCCAGTAGCGAGAGAGCAGGTCAGGGTCAGCGAACAGGTCGGCCCAGACGATTTCGCCACGAACGGAGACAACGACGCCGACCGCGTGTTCCTGACGAAGCTCGGCGAGAACCTGGTCGCGCGCCTTGATGACGGGGGCGGCGGCCTCATCCACTTTCTCGCTTACGGCACTGTCCTGCATGACTCTTGCATAACTGGTTGTGGCGATGGAACGAGGCACGGACAAGCTATTTTGAACGCCGCTATTGGCGGGCATAGTGGGGTGAGGCGCAGAGGCCATTTCCATCTGATTGATGGCACCGTGGACCGAATCCCACACCTGTTGCTGATCCTTTTGAACCATTGCGCGTTCGCGAATTGTGGGCTGCACCATGAATCCGCGAGCAGACGACTTGGCGGCAGAGCCGAAGGTGGGCGAGTCTTCAGTCCATCTGCCAGGCTCGATGCAGAAGACGGAAAGGTCGATTGGATCAGCACCTACGGGGACGATGCGATCCTTGGCGATGACGCGGTCCTGCTTGCCTCCGGTGACGATTTCGCCGGCGAGCAAAAGCAGCGGCTTGGTGGAGTGATTGACGAGGACGAGAGTGTTGACCTCGTCGCCGCGGTACTGGGGAGGCTCGGGACTGGGCGGCGCGGGGCGGCGGGGACGAATGAGTCCCTGGAGGCGGCCTGCCTCAGTAACTTCGACATCGCCGCTGCGGATGCCTTCATCGAGGGTAATAAAGGGAGTTTCGCCGGGGGATTTGCCTTCAGCCCGGACGACGGGAAATAGCAACAGGTTGCCGCTCTCAATGGGGGCCAGAACCCGGTATGGACCGCTCGAGGACTCGGGCGGTGCACCGGCGGCGCTGACCAAGTGCGTTCCAAGATCGAAGGTTGCCAGCGCCACGAGCGCGCAAAGAGATGCTGCCGCCAGTCCGAAACTGCGTAGATTCTTCATTTCTCTCCTCCACCGGCAGTAGAGTCGCCGGCCTTTGAACGAGGAACGCTGGCCGAGAGAGATCTTGCAGGAAATTTTTCCGGGTGGTTGAGCGGAGTGCATTTCGCGTATTGTGAGGGCGTGGGGAGTTCGCCAACCCAATCCGTAGAAGGCAGTGCCGGCGAAGGGCTGGCCTGGACGCCGGGCGCGGTGGACGACACGCTTGTGGAGGAGCTTTGGCAAGAGTGTGACGGGTCGAGCTTCGGGCTGGAGCGAGTGGAATTCCGGGAGATTCTGCAGCGGGCGGGAACGGCACAGAATTTTGGCCAGGCAGAGGGAGCAAATGCCTCTCGGCAGCAGCAGGCGGGCTATCTGAAAGGACTGAGGCTGAGCGAACTGATGCTGGCGCAAGCGTGCGCGGCCGGGAAGGATCGCGCGTGGGAGCGGTTTGTTGCAACTTATCGACAGCCGCTGATGCGGGCGGCCATTGCGATCACTGACAGCGAGACACTTGGATGCGACCTGGCCGACCAGCTCTACGGGGAGCTTTATGGTTTGACAGAAAAGGATGGAGAACGGCGGTGCCCACTGGCTTCGTACAGAGGCAGAGGTTCGCTGATGGGCTGGCTGAGGACCACGCTGGCACAGCGCCATGTGGATTTTCATCGACGGACGCGCAGAGAAGAACCACTTGAAGAGTTTCACGCCCCGGCACGGGAGAGCTTGCTTGAAATGCCTGCGGCCGAGCTGACGGTTTTGGAAAAGGCCGTGGAAGCTGCCCTGAATCGTGCTCCCGCAGACGACCGATTGCTGTTGGCCGCCTATTTTCTGGATGAACGAACGCTACTGGAAATATCGAAAGTGCTGCAGGTGCATGAGGCGACCGTGAGCCGGAGACTGAAGCGTGTTTGCGAAGAGATACGCAAGCAGATTTTGAAGAGTCTGCAGGGGTTTGGTCTGAGCAGGCGGGCGGCCGAGGAAGCGCTTGGAGCCGATCCGCGTGACCTGGAAGTGAATTTGAAAAAACTGCTGCAATATTCTCAATCGGACGCGTTCCAAGAGAAGGCCGATTCATGAATGCAAAGACTCAACTCGATTTCCACCCCGACGCAGAAAGCCTGAATGCCTTTGCGGAACGGGCGCTCGTCGAGGAAGAGCGCGGGCAGATTGCGGCACATCTTGCGATCTGCGGACGGTGCCGACAGGTGGTGTTTCTGGCGCAAGCGGCAGCGACAGAGGAAGAAAAACTGGCCGCCGCTTCGACGAAGCGGACCGAGAGACGACGGGGAGCCTGGTTCGGGAACTGGTGGCTGGTATGGGCCCCTGCGGCAGTACTGGCGACGGTCGTGGCGCTGGCATTCCATGTTCACCTGAGACGCGCGGCAGTGGACCAGGAGATGGCGAAAGCAACGCAGGAGGTTTCTCCGCTGGTAAGGCCACAGAATGACGCGGTGACTTCGCGGCCGACAGAGACGCCGCTGGCTACTACGGCCGGGGCTGCTGTGACGGGGGCCGTGGCGGGAAAACCGGGAATGAAAAAGAACCCGGCGCAGGTGGCGCTGTCTCCCATGCCGCGCGAGGCCATGTTGCCGGCGCCCCGCATAGTAAATGAGTCGGAGCCGCAGTTAGCTGCGACTGCGCGACCAAGCGAAGCCGCGCGCGCGACGCAGACGGAAGAACGGGCGGGTACAAGCGCGGAGGAAAGAGGAGCGCGGGAGCAGGAAGGAATGCATGGGACGGTGCTAACGGCCGCGGCTCCCGCATTCGCTGCGAGTGCGAGGACGATGGCCGGACTTGCTGTGGGTGCAAGCAAGACGCCGACCAAAGTCTTTTCAGCTAATTCGGCACTGCTGCCCAGTGGATTACCGGCCAATTCGATGGCGACAGGATCGAAAGCGACAGTGGCCGTGGACAAGGGAGGTGCGGTGTTTGTGAGCACGGACGCAGGAGGCCACTGGGAGAGCGTTACGCAGCAATGGAGCGGCCAAGCGGTGGCTGTGCGCATGCAGGCGAAAGCGCCGGGCGCGTATGAACTCGTGACTGACCAGGGACAATTGTGGGAAAGCACCGATGGAAGAGTCTGGACGGCAAAGTGAAGAGCGAGAACGCAGATATTTTGAATTTGTGATGAGACTTTTCTAATAATTAACGATGTTTTAAGTGATAGCTGCACCTAAGAGTTCTTCGATCGCCCAAGGCATGAGCTGCGGCAACTCCTTGAAGCTATGGAGCGTGCTGAAAAAGGCCGACTTCAATCCGAGAAATGGTTCGAAACTTCCCTCATGCGCCCGCTGATTTGGCGGCGCTTATTGGCACGGATAAATCCATGCCTTTTTAAACATTCTCAGAATCGATTTTTTCAGCACCCTCAATCGCACCTGAAGAAAACGAGTTTGGCTGCCGACATAGTAGGCACGGGGATTTGCGCCCGATGGATGCGACGTGCAGGCCGTTGGAGTTGGCGTGACTGCGTGTTGCGGCAAGGACGTGCCGGATGGAGGGTGCTGTGAATTTGCGGACTGAAGCAGCGGAGAAGGACGTTGCGAAATTGCCTTGGGCACATTTACGACTTCCGCCGTTTCCGCAGGTAGCTATCAGGGTGCTGCAACTGGCAAACAACGAAAATGTGCAGTTGCATCAGCTTTGTGATTTGATCAGTTCCGATTCGGCATTCGCGAGCGAGGTACTGACGGTCGCGAACTCGGCCTTGTATTCACCGCGCTATCCGGCGAGCAGCATTCTGCAAGCGATTGCTGTGCTGGGTGCGAATACGCTTCACGGGATGTGCATCACGGTTGGAGTGCGGGCTTACTTAGGCAAGACAATGAGCCACCCTTCGATGCGGGCGCTTTGGCAGCACAATCTGGCGTGCGCAATGATCGCACAACGCATTGCCGGCGCGGGATTTCTGGACAAGGATACCGCGTACACGGCGGGGATCATGCACGACGTGGGGCGCGTGGGGCTGGCGGTGATTCAACCAAAGGAGTACGGCAAGCTGCTGGCAACTTTTCGAGGGACTCCTGCGAGCATTCTTGAAGGTGAGCGGGAGCTGTTCGGGTGGGACCATTGCGAGGCGGGACAACAGCTGATTGAGAGTTGGAAGCTGCCAGCAGAGCTTGATGTGGTGGTGACGGAACATCATTGCGCGCGAAGCAACGATGCCGCATGGGACTTGCCAGAGTTGGTGAAGACCAGTTGCAGGATGGCGGATGCAGCGGGGTTTCCGGCGTTTGCCGGATGCGAGACTGCGCCCTATGCGGATCTGCTGGACGAGTTGCCTGGGAGAGAACGGGGGCTGTTCTATCCCGATCTTGAAACATTGACCTCAGAGGTGAGGAAGAACATCAAGGCTGTGGAATCGGTTTGATGGCAGGAACGCCAGGGGGTTAGTAGCCCAAGGCGAGCGACGGATCGGCAGAGAGGTCAGCACGGGCAAAATGACCTGCTTGAAAACGGGGCCAGGCAGCCGCCGCAATCATGGCTGCATTATCAGTGGAAAGAGCTAGAGTGGGGAAGGCGATGGGGAGGTGGCGGCGCTCTGCCTCGGCGGTAAAGCGCGCGCGGAGCTCGCGGTTGGCGGCGACTCCGCCGGTGACGAGAATGCGCGCGGGGCCGAGGGACTCCTGTGCGGCGAAGGTTTTCTTGAGCAGGTCTCCGACGACAGCACGCTGGAAGCTGGCAATGAGGTCGAGGGTCTGAGGATCGCAGGTGGCGAGGGCGGCTTCGATGGTGGGGCTGGCGGGCGCGTCTGGCCCGGTAAAGAGCACTTCGCGGCGGGCCTCTGCTTCAGGGCGTAGGTTGTGGAGCTCGACATAGCGAAGTACGGCTGTTTTGATTCCTGAAAACGAAAAGAGAAAGTGGGGATCGAGAGCTGCGATCGGAGCGGTTTTAGCGGCCTTGGTGCGAGGCGGCTTACCGCCAAGGTGAAGCTTGGTTTTGATTTGAGAGAAGGCGAAGGGTATGGCACGGGGGTTGCCGTGCAGGGCGAGGGCGTCGATCCAGGGGCCTCCGGGATAGCCCAGACCGAGGAGTTTGGCGACTTTGTCATAGGCTTCGCCCGCAGCGTCGTCGACGGTGCGGCCGATGAGGGTGTAGTGCCAGGTGCCGTGGGTAGGGCGGGCGAGATAGAGATGTGTGTGGCCACCGGAGACGACTAGGGCGAGAGCGGGCTCGTCGTCGAGATTCGAGGCGTTGGCTTCGCCGGTGGCACCGCGCTCGTTGAGGAGGACGGCATGGATGTGGCCCTCAAGATGGTTGACGGCGATGAGTGGGATGTTTTGCGCGTATGCGAGGGCCTTTGCGTAGGTGATGCCGACGAGGAGGGCTCCGGCAAGGCCCGGACCTGAGGTGACGGCGACGGCATCGAGATCGGCGAGGGTGATGTTTGCCTGGACGAGGGCTGCGCGGACGACTGGAACGATGGCGCGGAGATGCTCGCGGGATGCAAGTTCAGGAACGACGCCGCCATAGCGGGCGTGGGTGGCAATCTGCGAGGCAACGACAGAAGATAGCGTTCGGGAGCCGCGCTGGACGACGGCAGCGGCGGTCTCGTCGCAGGAAGATTCGATCGCGAGGATGAGACCGTTGCCTGGCATATTTGTAGTTTATCGGTTGGGGTGGCTCGAGCGCCTCGCGCGGGACTATGGGCAGGAGCGAGAATAGACGCATACCATGGCGCGCAGGACTCAACAGTTTGAAGCGGCTTTAGGGATTGTGGCGAAGCTGCGTACGGAGGGTTATGAGGCTTATCTCGCGGGCGGATGCGTGCGCGATTTGCTGCTGGGACGGGAGCCAAAAGACTACGACGTGGCGACGAGCGCAACGCCGGATGTGGTGCTTGGGACGTTTGACAGGACGTTTTCGGTGGGTGCGCATTTTGGGGTGGTTCTCGTAGCCACCTGCGGTGGCGCAGACGCTTCTGGCGCGGCAGAGAATGCGTTGGAAGATGAACAGTATTTTGTTACGGAGGTGGCGACATTTCGATCGGATGGGACTTATTCGGATGGGCGGCATCCGGACGCGGTGCGCTATACGTTGAGCGCCCAAGAAGATGTGCAGCGGAGGGATTTCTCGATC
Source organism: uncultured Acidobacteriaceae bacterium (assembly GCA_963765025.1). Lineage (GTDB taxonomy): Bacteria > Acidobacteriota > Terriglobia > Terriglobales > Acidobacteriaceae > Telmatobacter. Next base: position 20,445 of record CAVXVM010000173.1, read on the forward strand.
AATGGGCTCCTGCTGGATCTTACCGACTCGACATCCGACCCTGGCCACAGAAACAACGACGTTGCGAGGATGGGGCACCAGGACATCTCCGGAATCGACGACGTCAAATCAGCCGCACTTCGCTCGGCGGTTTTGGATTTTGTGGGTGGTGTGGCGGATTTGGAGGCGGGAGTTGTACGGGCGATTGGACAGGCCGAACTACGGTTTGAGGAAGACCACTTGCGGATGCTGCGCGGGGTGCGGTTTGCGGCGCGGTTCGGATTTGAGTTGGAAGCGGAGACCAAGGCGGCGATTCGGCGACTCGCGGCGCGCATTGATGGAGTGAGCCGGGAGCGGGTTCGTGATGAGTTGACCAAGATGCTAACCGAGGGACGTGCACGCAGGGCATTTGAGCTACTGGATGAAACCGGGCTACTCGAGCATGTATTGCCGGAAGTTGCACAGATGAAGGGCGTGGAACAGCCTCTACAGTTTCATCCCGAGGGGGATGTCTGGGTGCACACGCTGGGTCTGCTGGCGCAATTAGAGCCAGGATGCCCTATGACTCTGGCATGGGGAGCGCTTCTGCACGATGTGGGCAAGCCTCCAACGTTCCGGCGGGCTCCCGATCGGATCAGATTTGACGGCCATGTGGAGGTGGGCGTGCGAATGACGGCAGAGATTTGCCGGCGCTTTCGATTTTCGAATGAAGAGATGCGACAAACGGTGGCGCTGGTTGAGAATCACATGCGGTTTATGGATACGGGGCGGATGAAGGCCTCGACACTGAAGAGATTTTTCAGGCTGGAAGGATTTGAACAACACCTGGCGTTGCACCGGATGGATTGCCTGGCGGGAAGCGGTCTCCTGGAGCACTGGGAGTTTGTGCGGGAGAGATGGCAGGCGATGCCGGAGGAGACGGTGAGGCCGCTGCCACTGATCTCCGGACGGGATTTGATTGCGGCTGGCTACCGACCGGGCGCGGCGTTCAAGGAGATGCTGCGAGCGGTGGAAGACGCGCAACTGGAAGGGACGATCAATACTGCGGATGAGGCGCTGAGGCTGGTGAAGGAAAGATTCTGCTGACGGTGAGACTATCGGCTTGTGGGGTGCGGTTATGCGAGGGCACCTTATAGCATTTGCTCGCGGATGATTTTGCCTGTGACTGTCCGGCAAGAGCAAAAGGTTGTGGATTGGTTGCCCGGAGGATGCTGGCTGGAGAGCGACCCTATCGAAGCGGCTATGCTGAACTGAGCCTATGACCGCGAGATTCCGCCAATTCGACGTGATTATTTTGGGCGCGGGCGCGGCCGGGCTGATGTGCGCAGCGGTGGCGGGGCAGCGCGGACGGCGTGTGGCACTGCTGGAACACAATGGGCAGGTGGGGCGGAAGATTCTTATTTCCGGTGGCGGGCGGTGTAATTTTACGAATCTTCACTGCGGACCGGGGAACTTTCTCTCAGATAATGTGCATTTTGCGAAGTCTGCTCTGGCGCTTTATGAGCCGGGGAACTTCATCGAGCTTGTGAATCGGTATGGGATCCAATGGCACGAAAAAACACTGGGGCAGCTTTTCTGCGATCATTCCGCGCGGTCGATTGTGGAGATGCTGCTGGCCGAGTGCGCGCGCGGTGGCGTGGAGACGGTGCTAAATGCACACCAGATTGCAGTGGAGGGCGGGACCGGCGGCGGATTTCGCGTGGCGTGCTCGCTGGGAGAGTTCACGGCGGATGCACTGGTGGTGGCGACAGGGGGATTGTCGATTCCGAAGATGGGGGCGACCGGGATTGGATACGAGTTGGCGCGACAGTTTGGATTGAAAGTGGTTAACCCAAGGCCCGCACTGGTTCCGCTGCTATTGGGAGGCGAAGAGGCTGCGTGGACTGGACTCGCGGGAGTTTCCGCCGAAGTGGTGGTACGCACGAATGGAGCAGGACGAAAGGCGGAGTTCCGAGAGAAGATGCTGCTGACACATCGGGGATTGAGTGGACCTGCGGTGCTGCAGGCTTCGTCGTACTGGAGGGCAGGCGACGAACTGGACGTGGATTTTGCACCAGAGATCAAGGTTCTCGGAGCATTGATGGCACCAAGAGCCGTTCGAGGACAGGCGACTTTGCGGCAGGCGTTGCGCGAAGTGCTTCCCCAGAGATTGGCGGGTTTGCTGGCGGCAAGTTGCGACCTCGAAGGTTGGTCGAATGCGGCACTTGAAGCATGTGAGCGAAGGCTTCATGCTTGGAATTTTCGTCCGACAGGGACAGAGGGATTTGAAAAGGCTGAAGTGACAGCAGGCGGCGTGGACACGTCAGGGCTGAAGGCGCGAACGATGGAGGCGCGGAGCGTCCCGGGATTGTTTTTTATCGGAGAAGCCGTGGATGTGACCGGATGGCTGGGCGGATTCAACTTTCAGTGGGCGTGGGCATCGGGTGTGGCGGCGGGTCGCGCTGTCTGAGGCTGGAGCGCAGTGGCGGGATGTTGTCAAAGAGAGCAGCGGGTTGAGGTCACCCAGGTGAATGAAAACAAAGGCGAAGAGATAGATAAAACGATTGCAGAGAATTTCAGCAGGTTTCGGTAAGCTAAGAACATTCAAGCGAGATTGAGTCGAACGAGAGAAAGCCAGCGAGGCTTTCTCTATTTTTTTGGGTGCATGTTCAGTGCTTGAGCTGTGACGTGAAGACGCGCAGAACAGGCGCACGGTTGCACGATATGGCCCCGAACCTGATCCCGGTAAGACAAAGAGAAGGAAGAGACAGCGATGAAGCTCATGAGAAACGAGTGGTTGCCCGTTGCATGGAGGCAGTTGAGACCGAACCTTATCGTGGTGGTCCTGGTGGCGCTGGGATTGCTGGGAATGGCGCTGGCCAAAAAGGCGCATGCGCAGGCAATGAGTACCACGACAGTCCAGGGGACGCTTTACATGGCGAATGGACAGACCGGCTCAGGGACGCTGCAGGTGAGTTGGCCGTCGTTTACGACGGTAGGCGGACAGGCGGTGGTCGCGGGCAACGCGACAGTTGCGATTGGTTCGGACGGATTTGTGAGCGTGAACCTGACGCCGAATGTGGGAGCGTCTCCGGCGGGGCTTTATTACACAGCGGTCTTCTACCTGAGCAATGGAACGACGACAACTCAGTATTGGGTGGTTCCCGCAGCTGCGCAGGCAACCCTGGCGCAAGTGCAGTCGCAGGTGATGCCGGCGGCGCAGGCCGTGCAGGCGGTAAGCAAGGCCTATGTGGATCAGGCGATCGCTGAGGCGGGACAGAGCCAGTTGAGCGCATCCGGCGAGACGATGACCGGACCGCTCTATCTGAATGCAGACCCGACACAGGCGATGCAGGCCGCGGACAAACATTACGTGGATGTTTCGGTAAGTCAGTCGAGCACACAGCCGGGTACGGCCGGGCAGATCGCCTACTACACGGGTACGGGTACCGCGATTGCAGGCATGAGCGCCGTTCCTGTCGCGGCCGGCGGAACGGGCGCCGGGACGGCAGCAAGCGCCCTGCAGAACCTAGGCGGCATCTCAGCGACAGCAACAACGCAGCAAGCAATGACAGGTGGGTTGAGTATCGCGGGGCCTGTTGCGGCGCAGTCAGTAACGGCTAGCGTAAACTCGCAGCTGAATGTAATGGCCCCTCTCTTCAATGCCAAGGGCGACTGCGTGACCGACGACAGCGCGGCAATTCAGGCGGCGCTGAATGTGCAACTCACCAGCACCTCACAGATCATCGTCTACTTCCCAGCCCCGCCGGGAGGCTGCTACCTGACCTCGACGCTGAACATGACAGGCGCATCGATGCAGGGGCAGGCGGGCGTGGGGTTTGTGGGCAACATCGGCGCGGGTGTAATCATTCGCGGTAAGCCGGGACAAGACATTCTGCATGTCGATGACCCTAATACAGCGGGCTCCGTTGGACCTCGCGCCGGATGGTCAATCCGCGATCTGGTATTTAACGTGGACGGCTCAGTGGACGTGTCATCCACGCTTGGCGCTCACCGTTGGCCGGGAAAGTGGGACCAAACGTGCTCGATCAACTCGTCAAGCACCACGCTCACCTGCACTCACATGGAGTTTAGCTGCGCCGACATTGGCCAGAACATTCTAGTGAAAGGTGCGGACGTATCGGGCACGGATCTGACTACCACCGTTGCCAACGTCACCCCCTGCTGGGAGAATACTGTCACCCAACAGCCGACAGTCACATTGACGGCAGCAGCTTCGACCAGCGTTACCAATGCCTATGCGTACATCACCCCCGCAAGCATTCCGGTGACACAGCACGTCGGAAATTGCGCGATTGCAATGGACAACCACGACGGAAACGGCGCCGATTGGGTGATGACGAATATTGGAGGTACCTGGGCGCCATCGATGTATAACGTCACATTTGGGGAAGTCGCCGCTCCATCGACTTTCAATAACATCTGCGGCATTTATTTCGGAGCACTTTGGAATCCCTATCTCTCATACTTCCAAAACTTGACCTTCTGGAATCTGGCCTATGGTGTCGTAGAGGGGATGCCGGACACGAACCCCGCTAGTTCCGGCGTAGGGCAGGATTACCAAAAATGGGATCATGGTGTAATGCTTACCGCCTTTCCCTGGATTTCAATTAACAATGGCGAACTGACTTGGACCGACTACCAGATTGAAGCGCAGAACGGGCCGCAAATTCTGAAGTACGGCGCGACGAACGAACCGCAGCCTACTCAGTGGTATGTACGGAATCCTGAGTTTGAACCGCAAGCTCCTGTCGGCATCGGCTACCGCATTGAGGGCGGCGCGGGAATGGAATTTCTGGACTCCAACATGGCTACATCCGGCGGGTCCTTCATCATGACTAGCGACTCTTTCTATCATCAGGTCAATTGTTCAAATTGCACCGTTGGAGGAGCAAACAACCGCATAGATGGTACGATTTCAGGAAAGACTTTCACGAATCTGGGGATGGATAATATCATCGATGCCAACAACACCCAAACCAGTTCAGGAATGCAGACGACTGTCGATTTCACGCAGACGTTGAATCGCGGCAGACAGGCATGGGGAACTCTGACGCCTGACTTTGTGCGGAACGGAACTGCGCCTTATTACAGCGACCACGACCTGTTCATTTGGCCAGAAGATTTCACGGACATTTTCGGAACAATCATCAATGTGGTCGCCGATACAAACTCGTGGACGGGAAACTATGCGGTCATTGCCGCTGCAAGCGATCAGAATTATTTCAACAACATGTACATGCTGGGGCGCAGCGGTTCATCGAGCCCCGCGAACCAGATTGTTGCCGGATCGAATATCCCCGCTGGTCCTGTCGTGGTTGAGCTATCGTACAAGTGCCCATCGATCACCACGTTCAATCTTGCAATCAAGGCAGGCGGCACAATAATTGCGGGGCCGACAGCTACATCGTGCTCAACCTCATATCAAACTACGAGCATCGCGGCGGACTTTACTTCTTACTCGGGTCAGGCGTTCGACTTGAACATCGGCGCGGGTGAAGTGGATATTGCGTGGATGGCGATTGAGCCTGTGGGCAACGTGAACGCGAAGAGCGTAACATTGGCGGGCGCAAGCTCGGGAAGTTACGTCAAGGCGGACGGGACGGGGTACGGCACGCCGGCGAGTGGCGTAACTCAGATCAGCGCGGGCACAAACGTGACGATCTCTCCTTCCGGCGGCACTGGAAACGTGACTATCAATGCGCGCGGCGGTCTTCCCGTGCGCGCATTGCCGAACCAACTCAACGACGTATTCCAGCGCACAGGAGCAACCCTTGGCACAGGCTGGACAAACTATCTGAATGGATGGGTTCCCAATAGCGGTGCGGCACGCGGCTCATCTTCTAACACGTCGATCTACAGCGTGGCGGCTTACACGGGGGCTGCATCGACGCCCACGGCACAGACCTCAACCATAGTCGTCACCTCAGTAAGCGGAAGCTCAGATTACGTCGGTCCGCTGGTTCGCGTGACCGGAACACCCACTACGTCGGTTAGTTTCTACTTCTGCTCAGAGGGAGGAGCGAACGCATACTTTGGAAAGGTTACGGGAGCCAGCAATAGCAGTATTGGAACTGGCACAGTCTATGCATCGCCCAGCGTTACTCCGGCTGCCGGAGACATTCTGACGTTACAAGTCGTGGGAAATACGCTCTCGTGTTACCGCAACGGAGTCGAGATTGGAAATGCAAACGATGCAAGCAGCCCACTGACGACGGGCTACCCAGGCGTATTTCAGCAGGGAGACACGGATACGATCAGTTCATTTACTTACACAAGCCCCGCGCCTATCCCTGGATGCAACGTCAATATGGTTGCCGACGGCGATTCTGAAACGTTCGGATATGGCGTCACCAGTCCTTATACGGATTCGATTTACACTTCCGCCGGGTCTGTCCCCTGCATCGCCAATCTTGGGGTCTCAGCCAAGGCGGTAGGGGTAACGATCCCCGCAACAGTGGGCAGTATCGAGTCAATGATTACTACTGGAACGGCGGTGATTGATCCTCTTTTTCAGGCAGGAAAACAAAACATCGACATCATTTGGGGATGCACGAACGATATGTCGGCTGGCGGACGCACTCCAGCCCAATGCGATGCCGACCTTGGAACCTACATCGCATCGCGACATGCTTCCGGCTGGAAAGTGATTTTAGTTCAGACGCTCTCGCGCGGAGATTCATCGGATGCCAATGACACGAAGATGCAGGCGTTGAATCAACTGACGGCATCGGGGACTGGAGCTGATGAAGTGGTGACGCTTCCCTTGGCGCTGACCGGCACCAGCGGATGGGCCAATGCCAATCTGTTCCAGCCTGACAAGGTGCATGGCACGCAGCAAATGATGACCTCGTTCATTGCTCGGGCCGTAAGCGCGGCGATCGACGCGCTGCAATGAGAAGCCTGGTCATCCTAGCGCTGGCGTTCACGCTCACCGAGTTTCCGTGCAGCCCCTCCGCCAGCTTTCTTCAATGCGCAGGGCGGCCAGGTTATTGCTCAAACGGTCACCCGGCTTATGCCGGGGAGGCGGGGAATATTCCAGGCGTGTGATTCCGTCGCTGCCGTGACAATTGACTTGGCGGCGTTCTCAATCGGCTCCCCAAGAATTCGCTTGTGCGAAGAGGGGGAGGCTTTTGGAATTTACGGAGCGAGGACACGGAGAGTCTGGCGCCACGGGAAGATGGAGTTTGGAAACGATGGCGGAATGCAACGACGCAGGAGGGTCGGACCTCAAACTTGAGGGCTTGGGCCGCGAGGAGTTAAGACAGTTCGGAAAAGTTCTAGATAGTTATCCCACTCGGTTGGTGGGAGGAACCGTGTGCATGGCGCTTGCCGAGAGACTTTTGCTGGTGAGGACACGCGATGGCTTTACAGCACCGCTCAGGGCAAACGAAACACAACGAGCCTTTGAGCTGCGGCGAGGTAAATGGAACATTGTGCTGAAGGCGCGCCAGATGGGGCTGACAACCTGGACAGCCGCACGCTTTTTTCTGAAGACAATCACGCAGCCGGGAACGCTGACGCTAGAAGTGGCGCACACGCAAGAGGCGGCAGAAGAGATTTTCAGGATCGTGCACCGCTTTCTGGACCGGCTGCCTGAGGAACTGCGGCAAGGACCATTACGGACCTCGAGGGCCAACGTGCGGCAGCTGGTTTTTCCGGAACTGGATGCGCAGTACCGGGTCGTTAGCGCGGGAGACCGGAATGCGGGACGGGGATTGACGGTTCAGAATCTGCACTGCTCGGAGCTGGCGCGCTGGCCTGGCGATCCCGGAGAGACACTGGCAGGGTTGCGTGCGGCGATGGCGCCAGAGGCAGAACTGATTTTGGAATCGACGCCCGACGGCGTGGGCGGATGCTTCCACGAAGAATGGCTGAAAGCAGACGAATCGGGAATGGTGCGGCATTTCTTCCCATGGTGGATGGAGGCCCGCTACCGGGCCGCGCCAGTGGACGAGGCCGGTCTTACAGAAGAAGAAATCGCGCTGCGAAAACGGCACGGACTCGATCTGAAACAGATTGGCTTCCGAAGGCAGATACGGGCGAATTTTCGGGGTCTTGCGCGGCAGGAGTATGCAGAGGACGAAGAGGGCTGTTTCATGGCCAGCGGAGATTCAGTGTTTGAGCTGGAGGCAATCGAACGGCGGCTGGAGACGGCACCAGAGCCGCAGGAGCGGAGACGCAACGGAGCGCTTGAGCTTTGGCTGCCGCCGATCCCCGGGAAAGAGTACTTGATTGCGGTGGATCCAGCAGGTGGGGGAAGCGACGGGGACTATTCGGCAGCCCAAGTGGTGGAGATTGAAACGGGCATGCAGTGCGCGGAGTTCGGCGAGCACATGGGCGGACTGGAGTTGGCCCGGTTTGTCGCGAAACTAGCCAGCGAGTATAACCGCGCACTGCTGGTGGTGGAGCGGAATAACCACGGCAGCGGAGTGCTTGCGCACCTTGAGACGGGCTGTAAAGAGGCCCGAGTCTACAGCCAAAACGGAGAGGCCGGTTGGCTGACCACGTCAGTGAGCAGGCCAGCGATGCTGGGACGCCTGGATGCGGCGTTGGCCGAGTCCCCGGAATGCTTCATGAGTCGGCGGCTTCTAGGGGAGTGCAGAAGTTTTGTGCGGCTGCCCAATGGAAGAACCGGGGCGCGCGCAGGGACTCACGACGACCGGGTGATGTCCATGGCCATTGGGCTGGCGGCGCGGGCGGAGATGCTCGGCAAGGACAGGAATAGACCAATCGCCAACCGTTGCAGGTAAAATTCGAAGAAGAACCCTGAAACAAGGCGGGAGCGGGCTTGGCAGTTCTGGCGGTGCAGCAGATCCGGCGTATGCGGGGCGGGGCACAGGGCCAGTTGATGCTGGGCGCAGACGGTCACGTGTACGTGGTCAAGTTCCAGAACAACCCGCAACACATGCGGGTGCTGGCCAATGAGTTTCTGGCGTCTCGCCTAGCGGTGGCGGCGGGGCTGACGGCACCGGACGCTGAGCTGGTGGAGGTATCGAGCTGGCTGGTGGAGAACACGCCGGAGCTGGAGATCGACCTTGGCCGGACCAGAGTCAAGTGCCAGCCAGGCCTGCAGTTCGGGTCGCGTTTTGTGGGCGGGCTGATGCCCGGTCAAGTAGTGGACTTTCTACCCGAAGAACAACTG
>CAVXVM010000174.1:0-3504 GCA_963765025.1 uncultured Acidobacteriaceae bacterium
CGATTGGCTTCGCGTGAACGGCGAGGCCATTTATGGCACGCGGCCCTACACTGTCTACGGCGAAGGGCCCACACACAACGTGGGCGGCGCGGGCTTCAGCGAAAACCAAGACAAGCCCTACACCGGCCAGGACATTCGCTACACCACGAAAGGGGACGCGCTTTACGCCATCTTCCTCGGCCGGCCCGAGCGCACGGTCACGCTTGTCTCGGTCAGTCCGCAGAAACTTTCTTCGGGCCGCATTCATAGCATTCAGGTGCTTGGCTCCGGAGAGAAAGTGGCATGGCGCTCCGACGGTAACGGCATTACGCTGACCATCCCCGCCTCAGCTATCGAGCGCACGCATCTTTGCTGTGCGCTCAAGATCAGCTGATCTACTGTCTCAGGAAATGTAGTCAAACGAGATGAAGAGCATCAGCACCATCGATCTCGCTGTGATCGTCCTCTACCTTGCAGGAATCGTGGGTGCGGGGGTGTGGGTGGGTCTGCGCAAGCGGAAGGGCGGTGAGGCAGGCGGCTATTTCCTTGCTGGAAACACTCTGGCTTGGCCCTCCATCGGATTGGCTCTGTTCGCTACGAACATTTCGTGCCTTCATCTCGTGAGCCTCGCGCAGGCAGGCTATGACTCCGGGCTTCTGATGGGTAACTTCGAGTGGCTGGCTGCTTATACCCTTATTGTGCTGAGCCTGTTCTTTGTGCCGTTCTACATGCGAGCCAAGGTTTCGACGCTGCCGGATTTCCTTGAAAAGCGCTATTGCACCGCATGCCGCGACTGGTTAGCAGGCCTCTCAATGGTGACGGCAATCATCTTCAACATTGCGTTCCCACTGACCACGGGCTGGCTTGTACTGCATGGCGTCTTCGGAATCAATAAGTGGATTTGCATTGTCACGTTGACTTCGCTGACCGCAATCTACACCATTCTTGGTGGACTCTCTGCGGTGGTGATGACAGAGACAATACAGGCCATCATCCTGCTGGCCGGCTCCATCATCATTACAGCGCTTGCTTATTCAAAGGCTGGTGGATGGCATGGCATGACCAGCCAACTTCACTCGAGTGGCGAGACCATTCGGTTATCGATGCTGCGCTCCTCGGCCGATGAGCCTGGATTGCCGTGGTACGCCGTGCTCTTGGGATATCCAGCCTTGAGCATCTGGTACTGGTGTGCCGACCAGACGATTGTGCAGCGCGTTCTTGGAGCGAAGGATGAAAATCACGCCCGCACCGGGCCGCTTTTCTGTGGCCTCATCAAAGTGTTTCCCGTGTTTGTCTTCATATTGCCTGGACTTTTGTTCCTCACAATGATCGAAGGGGGCAAGGTCGACGGGATTGCTCAATTACGCGTCCGCGGCGAGCAAGCGGTCATGCAGAGTTCGTCTTCAAATTCGCAGCACCAGGTCGAGCTAACCGGCGCCGTGATCTCTGGACAAACGGAAACATTCAGCTTAGGCAGCGGCGATCCCCCTTTGAACCTTACCGGGACGCTTGCCAATGGCGGCAAGCCGCTTACGTTGATTACGAGTCTGGATGCAAGTCAACTCATCCTGCCGTCCAATGTGACTGTCATGTCGTCGAAGGAAACTTACGGGCTGATGATCAAGAATCTTATGCCCGTTGGTTTGTTTGGTGTGATGGCGGCAGCACTGATGGCTGCGTTGATGGGTAACCTCGCCAGCGCATCCAATTCCATCGCCACGCTCTTCAGCTACGATCTTTACCGGCGTTTTCGCCCGGCAACACCGGAACATCGCTTGGTGCTGATCGGCCGGCTGGCCTCGCTCGCAGCGTTCCTTCTTGGGATCTGCCTCGTGCCGCTGCTAGACAACTACAAGAGCATCTTCGCGGGAATCAATGACATTATTGCCCATATTGCGCCTCCAGTTTCTTGCGTCTTCGCCCTGGGCGTGTTCTGGCCGCGCGCCTCGGCATTCAGCGCGAAATGGACGATGTGGATTGGTTCCTTAGTTGGCGCAAGCGTGTTCACTCTCAAGACTATTCATGTTTGGAAGCCGTTGGCGTTCGACTGGATCCCCATGTTCTTTTATCAGACGCCGTTCATGCTGATGGCTTTCTATCTGTTGTGTTTTTGCATTGCGCTTCAGGTGTCACTTACCATCGCACGTCCCAAACTCGCCGGCGAAGATCCGCAAAGACTTTTCTGGGAGCATCCTTTGGATGCGCTTAAGTACAAAGGCTGGCCCGGGTTAGCCAATTACAAGGTTCTGGCGGCTTTCGTCTTCATAGCCATGAGTATCCTCTACTATCTTTTCCATTAGCGAAGGCACGGAATGGCAGACAGACTGAACAAGAAGCTTCGGCGAAGGCGGCATTGTTGACATGAAAACACTCGTTCTGGAGACACCTGGGTCGCTGAAGTGGGTAGACGTTGCCGAGCCCGTTCCCCTGGCGGGCGAAGCGCTTGTTCGCGTGCGTCGTTGCGGTGTGTGTGGCACTGACATCCACGCGATGGCCGGGCGCCAACCACTCTTCAGATACCCGCGGCGACTTGGACATGAGCTTTGCGTTGAAGTGATTTCAGCCGACGGTGGCGATCTGAGGCCGGGGGATCTTTGTACTGTCGAGGCGTACTACTTTTGCGGAGACTGCCCGGCTTGTCTCGCCGGAAAGACCAACTGTTGCGGGAATCTGCAGGTTCTTGGAGTCCACATCGACGGTGGTCACGCTCCGTCGATCACAGTTCCAATGAACAAATTGCATTGCAGCCGATCCCTGACGCCGGATCAAATCGCGCTGGCGGAGCCTCTGGTCATTGGTGCTCATGGTGTTGAACGTGCAGCGCCCGGGAAAAATGAGCCGACGGCAATCATCGGGATGGGTCCGATCGGACTTGCGGCCGCGATTTTTGCAAAAGCGGCTGGTGCGGATGTTGCCTGCATCGATGTACAAACTGATCGCCTCGGCTTCGCATGCGATCGGATGGAGCTTGGTAAAGCAATCCTTGCGGGTGATGACCTGGCCGGGCGACTCCAGAAACATTTTGGTCAGTTGCCTTCTATCGTGATTGACGCCACGGGCAGCCCGGCTTCAATGAATGGTACATTTCAACTAGCCGAGCACGGTGGACGCATTGTTTTCATTGGTCTGTTTATTGGAGAAGTGAGTTTTGACGATCCCAATTTTCATCGCCGGGAGCTTACTCTGATGGCCAGCAGGGCCGGGCTTACCGCAACATTTCAGCGCGTCCTTCGTGCCATGGAAACTAACCGGGTGGATGAAGTGCCACTCATCACTCATCGATTCGGTTTTGCAGAAGCAGCGGAGCGATTACCGCTGATTCACCGCGAGCCGGGATTGGTGAAAGCAATGATTGATTTCGATTGAGCGATCACAATGAAGATTACAAAACTTGAACCCATCATTTTGCATGCGCCGGTGACCCGGGGTGGGATAGCGGACAGCACGCACACGCTATCTCACTGGGGCGCGCCCGGTGTAGGGATTCACACCGACACGGGCCTTGTAGGGTATGGGTTCTCAGGC
>CAVXVM010000175.1:0-19393 GCA_963765025.1 uncultured Acidobacteriaceae bacterium
GTTCCAGCTATTGGCGATGACCGCGATGGAGCCGCCGATATCGTTCGATGCCGACGCGGTGGGCCAAGAAAGCGGAGGTGATCCAGGCGATCCGTCCGTTCGAGCCGGGCAGGCGCTGGAAGGATGTCGTGCGCGGCCAGTACGGCGCCGGCACTGTCGCCGATCGCGCGGCGCAGGCCTATCGCAGCGAGCCCGATGTCGCCGCGGATTCGATACCGAGACATATGTCGCCTGCAAGCTGAGAGATCGACAATTGGCGCTGGGCCGGCATGCCGTTCTACCTGCGCACCGGCAAGTATATGAAGCGCCGGTGACCGAGATCGCGATCCGATTTCATCAGGCGCCCTATACGCTGTTCCGCGGCACCGACGTCGAGCGGATGAACCCGAACTGGATGATCCTGCGCATCCAGCCCGACGAGGGCATCTCGCTCGAGTTCGCCGCCAAGCGCCCGGGGCCGAGCATGAAGTTGAGCACGGTCAGCATGGATTTCGCCTACAAAATTACTTCAAGACCGAACCCGCCACCGGCTACGAGACGCTGATCTTCGACTGCATGAGCGGCGATGCCACCCTGTTCCAGCGCGCCGACAATATCGAGGCCGGCTGGCAAGCCGTTCAACCGATCCTCGACGCCTGGGCGAACAACCACCCAAAGACTTTCCCAACTATGCCGCGGGTGGCAGCGGCCCCGCCGCGGCCGACGAATTGCTGGCGCGCGACGGGCGCGCCTGGAGGCGGCTGGGTTAAGTCCACGCAACGAAAGTGATGTCGCGAGCTTTGTGCCTAAACGTCAGGCATCGTTACCGATTGCGACGCAAATGTGATGCCAGCGAACGACAATCCAACTGGCCGCTCATACATTGATATGAGACGCTTCTTCCGAAGGTCGAATGGAAGCGGTCAAACAACAGCGGCAACGTAGTAGTCACGCTGGCTCTGTGAAAGTCGAAGCGGGCGCATCCTTCAAATCGGCGTGATGATCGTTGGGAAACGTGATGGGACAATCGCTTTCAGTCGATCCTGACCCGCCGCGCGGCAAAAGCTCCGGAAAGACGGACGCGACGCACCGGATCGTATTCCTGGTCGATGTCGACAACACGCTGCTCGACAATGATCACAATCCAGGCCGACATCAGCACGCACCTGGCGCGACGAGTACGGCGCCGCTTGCCGCGATCGCTACTGGGCAATTCTCGAGGACTTGTTTACCGAACTTGGCTATCGGGATTATCTCGGCGCGCTTCAGCGATACCGCGTCGAGCACCCGCAAGACATGGACCTGTTGTCGATGTCATCATTCCTGGTGGACTACCCTTTCGCCAACCGCCTGTACCCGGACGCGCTGGATGTGCTCGCGCAATTCCGTGGATGGGGTCCGACCGTGCTCCTCACCGATGGTGATGTGGTGTTTCAGCCGCGCAAAGTCGAGCGGTCCGGCCTTTCGGAAGCCGTCGACTCGCAGGTGCTGATTTACATCCACAAGGAGCTGGCGCTCGACGATGTCGCGCTCCGCTATCCGGCGCAGCATTACGTTCTGGTGGACGATAAGCCACGGATTCTCGCCGCGGTGAAAAACGCATGGGGCGATCGCGTGACCACCGTGTTTCCCCGACAAGGACAATACGCACACGATGCTAAAACTCTCGCCTCCTCCCGTGTGCCTGACGTTACCGTGGAGCGCATCGGAGATCTGCTTACCTGTGATCTGGCCAGCCTTGTCGCAGAAGACCGCTGGGCGCAACGTCATGTGGAGATGCCGCAATGAAAGCCACGCAAAAGCTTCATGAACTCGGCCAGAGCATCTGGCTCGACAACATCACCCGCGACCTGCTGACAGCGGCACGCTGAAGCGTACATCAACGACCTGTCGGTGACGGGGCTGACGTCGAACCCGACGATCTTCGACCAGGCCATCAGCCACAGCGCCGCCTACGATGCGGCAATCCGCGCAGAAGATGAAGGAAGGAAAGTCGGGCGAAGAACTGTTCTTCGAGCTGGCGATCGAGGATCTCTCGCAGGCGGCCGACATGTTTCGGCCGGTGTGGGATCGGACCAACGGGGTCGATGGCTGGGTATCGCTCGAGGTCTCGCCATTGCTGGCTTACGACTCTGCCGGCACCAGCGCCGCGGCCAGGGAGCTGCATGCGACGGCGCAACGTCCAAATCTATTCATCAAGATACCCGGGACCAGGAGGGTCTGCCGGCGATCGAGGAGGCGATTTTCGCGGGCATCCCGTCAACGTCACGTTGCTGTTCTCGCGCGAGCACTACGTCGCCGCGGCCGACGCATACCTGCGCGGCATCGAGCGACGCATCGCCGCCGGCCTCAGTCCCGATGTCGGCTCCGTCGCTTCACTGTTCGTCAGCCGCTGGGACGCCGCTGTCGCCAGCAAGGTTCCCGACCTGCTTGCGCAACCGGCTCGGCATCGCCATCGCGCGTGCGCCCTGGTACATCAAGAACACAAACCTGCTGAGAGACGAAAAGGGAATCGAGTTTACGCGTCACTGCGAAGGGTGCCACAACCCCATCGCCCTGGTTTCAGGGGCCTTGACGAAGGGTTCGCCCATCGATCGCCACTTTGACGCCGACGGAATCACCTGCACGACCTGCCACTCCATCCAGAAAGTGGATGCGCGCGGAACCGGCAGCTATGTGATGGCTCAGCCCGCGGTGCTCGTCGACGCCAACGGCAAGCCCATCTACGGCGAAGTCTCCGACAAGGAGATCCTTGCGCATCTCGATCGGCACTCCAAAGCGGTGATGAAGGATTTCTACCGCACCAGCGATTTTTGCGCTGCATGCCACAAGGCGGCTTTGCCCCGCATGCTGAACGGATACAAATGGCAGCGTGCGATTTTCCTTTCGGACGAGTGGCAACAGTCCTCCTTCGCAAAAGAGTCTCCGCTGCCCTTTTACGTGAAGGACTCGGTATCGACGTGCCAGACCTGCCACATGAAGGCTGAAGCCATCACGTTGCAGGACTACGGAGCCGAGGACGGCAAGCTCAAGTCGCACCGCTGGCTCGGAGCCAATACCGCGATCTCAAAGTATTACGGCTACGACGAGCAGATGGAGAAGACGGTTGCGTTTCTGCGCACGGGCGTCTTCAATGTGGACATCTTTGGCATCGAGCGCAATGGGGACAAGATTGCAGCGCCGCTCGGAGCAGTTCCATTTGAAATTGCAGCCGGCGACGATCTCGTCGTTTCTGTCGTTGTCCAGAACAAGGGCATCGGGCATAATCATGTGCCCGAGCAGCGCGATTTTTACGAGAGCTGGGTGGAGTTCCAGGTGAAGGACTCCGCCGGCAAGACGATCATGGATTCCGGCGCGATCCAGCCGGGCGGCGAGCTTGACCCCGGCGCGCACAGCTTTACCAACAGATTGGTGAACGATACCGGCAAATTGAACGATCTTCACCAGGTGTGGGACACGCGGATCGTCGCCTTCAACAACACCATCAGCTCTGGCCGCTCGCAGATTGTGCGCTTTGGTTTCAAGCTTCCGGCCGGCGCCGCAGGGCCCATCACCATGACGGCCAAGGTGAACTACCGCCGCTTCAACCAGCGCTTTATCGAGTTCGGGTTTGGAAAGCACTACCAGCTTCCCGTGGTTGAAATGGCCTCGCGCACGCGGACCATCGCCCTTGGCGCAAATCCTCCCGTAGCCCCCGACGCCGAAGACAACCCGTTGTGGATGCGCTGGAACAACTACGGCATCGGCCTGCTTGACGCGCAACAATACGCTGACAGCACAGCAGCCTTCGAACACGTGGCCCAATTGCGGCCCGACTATGCTGATGCTTATACCAACATCGCCATCGCAGACTACTCATGGCAGCGCTACGACCAATCGCGCACACAACTGGAAAAGGCGCTCGAACTCTCGCCGAAGAATGCGCGCGCACTCTATTACCTGGCGCTGGTGGAACGCATCCAGGGAAATCTCGATGTCGCCGTCGCCGATCTGCGTGAAATGGCGGCGCAATATCCGCGCTCCCGCGACGCGCATCGCGAACTCGGCTTCTCGCTCTACCAACAGCACAAGTACGACGAAGCGCGCCAGGAGTATGAGACCGTGCAGTCTATCGATCCCGACGATCTGGCCGCGCACTACATTCTCTCCATCGTCTATCGCCGCCTGGGCATGAAGGACAAGGCCGCCGTTGAGGCCGCCGCCTTCGCCGACCAGAAGGACGATCCCACCGCCAACACCTATGCGCTCGACTTCCTCAGCAAGCATCCTGAAATTACAGCGGAGAGCGTGCCCTGGCACATTCACCGGGCTTCCGGGCAAATTATCCCGGAGACAAGTGGTGGTTCAGGAAAATGAGGAAGTTGTTCGTGGCATCTCTCCTGATTCTGGGTCTTGCTTCGCCCGCCATGGCATCGTCAAAGAGCCAGCGCGAGCATGGCGCGGCCCTCTTTGCCAGCAGCGGGTGCCAGCACTGCCACACCATCAGGAATGTCGGCGGCCACAAGGGCCCGAACCTCTCCAGCGTGGGAAGAACGAAGAGCAAGGAAGCGATTCGCGCCCAGGTTGTGAACGGGAGCAAAGTGATGCCGGCCTTCGGCGACGTGCTTCAGCCAACTGAGCTCGACGACTTGGTCGCCTACCTGCGCTCCTGCAAAGACAAGCCAATCAACTAGAGTTCATTGCAGGCTCTAGCGCTCGCGTACACTGGAAAAGGTCCGCGCCGATTCTTGGTCTGCGCGTCGATAATGGGGTATATGCGAACAAGCGCGCCGTCAATTCTTCGGGGTCTGTGGGTGTTGTGGGTTTTTGTGGGAGTGGCTTTGCAGTGCGGAGCGCAGCAGAGCCGAAACCAGGAAGCAATCGAGCTCAACAACCGGGGCGTTGCGCTGATGGGGCAGCAGTTTACCGAGCGCGCTGCCCAGACGTTTGCGCAGGCGTTCCAAAAGGATCCAAAGCTGGCCCAGGCTGCCATCAACGAAGGCATAGCGTTGATGACGCTGCAAAAGCTTGACGAGGCGAAGAAGGCCCTCAATGACGCGATTGCGCTTGATGCCGGCAACGCACAGGCGTGGTACAACCTTGGACTCGCGCAACACGCGGGCAACGAACTGGAGCCGGCGCTGGCCAGCTTCGAGCATGCAGAGAAGATCGATCCGCGCGACGCAGATTCGTTTTACTTTGAGGCCGTCTGCTACCAGGAGTTGAAGCAGTTCGACAAGGCCATCTCCATCCTGAATCACGTGCTGGAGCTCAATCCGCTTCATGCCTCGGCGGAGTTTGCGCTGGCCCGAGCCTTGC
Organism: uncultured Acidobacteriaceae bacterium; assembly: GCA_963765025.1. Taxonomy (GTDB): domain Bacteria; phylum Acidobacteriota; class Terriglobia; order Terriglobales; family Acidobacteriaceae; genus Telmatobacter. The sequence continues at coordinate 5,278 of CAVXVM010000175.1, forward strand.
AGCGCGTTGGCCGCACGCCTGAGGCCAAGGAGCACTTCAGCCGCTTCCAGCACCTGACCAGCACCAAGATTGGCGCGCCGATTGGATTGACCTACGGCGAACAGGGCCACTACTCGACCGTGACGGCAATTGTTCAAAAAGGAACGATCCAGCGCGCGATGATTCCGGTCAAGCTCGTCGCACGGCCGGTGCTGGCCGCAACCAGCCTGCTGGTTTCGCCGGGAGCGGCCGAGACTGAAACCGGCGGCGCCTGCATGCTCGACGTGGCTGGCGATGGGCACATGGACCTGGTGCTGATGCAGTCCGGCGTGCAGGCCATCCGCGTGCTCCGTAACCGCGGCGACGGCAGCTTTGCAGAGTTGGACGCCCAGGCCGCCGGCTTGAAGGCAAGGGGCCGCGCTCTGGCCTGTGCCGTTGGTGACTTCGACGCAGACGGGCTTAACGATCTGGCCGTCGCGCTTGACGATGCAGTGCTTCTATTTCGCAACCTCGGCCACGGACAGTTCAAAGACGTGACGCCCGAGACCGGCCTGGCTCCCAAAAACATTCCTACCGGCATTACATTCGTTGACTACGATCACGACGGCGATCTTGACTTGCTGCTGACCGGCGAGCCAATGCAGGCAGGCGGCGCGCCCAACGTCCTGTGGCGCAACAACGGAAATGGAACATTTACCGACGTGACTGCGGAGACTGGATTTGGCGGCACCGGCAAAACAGCAGCGGCCATGCTCACTGACTTCAACAACGATCGAGCCGTCGATCTCGCGGTCACTGGCGATGGGCCCGCTCCGCTGCTCTACATCAATCCGCGCGAAGGAAAATATCCCACGCAGCCGCTCTACGCGAGCGCAACCCTGCCTGCCACAGTCGGTATCGCTGTTCTTGACTTCGACAAGGACGGCTGGATGGATATTGCGGTGACTCATGCGGGCGCTCCAGGCATCACGCTTTGGCGCAACGTTGAAACTGCGGACCACGCGGGCCGCACTTTCAGCCGCTTTGAACTGCCCATACACGGCGCATTGCGCGGATGGGGACTGACGCCCATCGATATTGATAACGACGGCTGGATCGACCTGGCCGCGATTGTTGAAACGCCAACAGGCCCAAAGGTGCGCGTCTTTCGCAACCGTGGCGACGGCAGCTTTGAGGATGTGAGTCACGCGCTCGGCCTTGACAGCATGCAACTGCACGCACCGCGTGGATTGATCGCCGCCGATATCGACGGTGACGGAGCCGCGGACCTGATCGTGACCCAGCACAACGCGGCCCCGTTCATTCTGCGCAATGTTGGCGCCAACAAGAATCATTTTGCACGGATCGATCTGACCGGCAACGCCGATAACAAAACGGCTCTGGGCGTAAAGGTCGAAGTGTTCGCAAACGGTCTCTGGCAAAAATGGGAACTGCCGGGCGCATCCGGCTACCAGACGCAGGCAGCCCCGCAGATTCTTGCCGGCCTGGGTGCGGCGGACCACATCGACATGTTGAGAATTCTGTGGCCCACCGGTGTGCTGCAGGACGAGATCGATCTGCCGCACACCCAGGTCATCGCCATGAAGGAGGCCGACCGCAGGGGCAGCTCGTGCCCGGTGCTCTTCGCCTGGAATGGCAGCAAGTACAAGCTTGTGACCGACGTGATCGGTGCAGCGGTCGTCGGCCACTGGTTTAGTCCCTCGCGGCGCAACATTTCGAATCCCGGCGAATGGGTCAAGGTGGATGGCGCGGCGGTGGCGCCGGTCGACGGCAAAGTGAGCGTCCGCTTTATGGAGCCGATGGAGGAGGTCAACTATATTGACCAGCTTCGCCTGGTGGCCGTCGATCACCCTGAGAATGTTGAAGTCAATCCCGACGAGCGCTTCCTTGACGATCCGCCATTCGCCTCGGGGCGCGTTGTGGCGTCGGCGGATACGCGCCTGCCCGTGGGCGCGTGGGATGGCGAAGGCCGCGATGTGTTGAGCGAGTTAAGCCAACGCGACCACAAGTTTGCCAGCGGATTCAAAGTGATTCCTTACGACGGGTTCGCGAACCTGCACATGCTTACGCTGGACCTGGGCGAGGTGAAGCCGCAGGCGCCGCTCCGTCTGTTGATGACCGGCTACGTTGACTACTTCAGCGCGACTTCGCTCTATGGCGCGTGGCAGGCGGGCATCAAGCCGATCTCGCCTTACGTTGAGGCGCAACTTTCTGACGGAACCTGGCAGCGAATTCCGGGCGAAGCAGGATTTCCCGCCGGCCTTGAGCGCACCATCGTCGTTGATCTCACAGGTAAGCTGCCGGCGGGAACGCGGCGCATCCGGCTCGCGACCAATCTGCAGCTCTATTGGGACCAGGTGCTCATCGATCAAAGCGAAGACGCCAAGGCGCGCACAACTGAAATTCCTCTTGCTCAGGCCACGCTGCGCTTTCGTGGCTACCCGACGCAGATTGAAGGCGCGAGCCCCGGCGACCTCGACTACGATTACAACCGCGTCAGCCTCACCGGGCCGTTCCAGCATCAGCGCGGCAACTATACGCGCATGGGCGACGTGACTCCGCTGGTGGAAGGCATTGACGACCGCTATGTCATCTTCGGAAGCGGAGAAGAGATTGCTGCCGACTTCGACGTGAAGATGCTGCCCACGCTGCCCGACGGCTGGAAGCGCGACTACTTCTTCTACGCCAACGGATTCGTGAAGGACATGGATTGGTGGGATGCATCGCCGTTCACGGTTTCGCAACTGCCGTTCCACAAGATGAGCACGTATCCGTATCCGGCCGGCGAAAAATATCCTGACGATCCAAGCGCGTTCGACTACCAGTTGAACTGGAACGATCGCTTCGACTCCGGCGAGCCGGTGCGATCGTATCGCTTCAGCTATCAGCAGTTGCCGTCCACGCCGCAGGATGATCGCGCCATTACGCCAGCGCCGGGGACGCGGCCATGAGTGAATCTTCTTTGGGAAGTGAAGTTGTCCTGGCCCCCGCCGTTGAGCAGCTTGAGCTGGTGCGGAGCGGTCAAATCTCAGTTGTTGAACTGGCCGAGGCGCACATCCGGCAGATCGAGCGGCTCAACCCGGCGCTGAATGCGCTGGTCGACTTTGATGCGGATCGCGTGCGCGCCCAGGCGCGGCAACTTGATGCAGTCAAAACTCAGCGCGGCCCTCTGCATGGCTTGCCCGTCACCATCAAGTCGTCGATTGCGACCGCTGGATACCGATGCGAAATCGGCTCGCTCATTCGCAAAGGCGATATTCCCACGGAAGACGCCGTGGTCGTGCAACGGCTCAGAAGCGCGGGCGCGCTGATTCTGGGAACCACCAACTGTCCTGAATACCTGATGGCGTACGAAACCGCGAACCTTCTGCATGGGCGCACATCGAATCCGTGGGACCTTGCGCGCTCGCCCGGCGGATCGAGTGGTGGCGAGTCGGCTGCCATTGCGGCGGGCATGTCCGCGGCAGGCTTCGGTTCCGATAGCGGCGGCTCAGTGCGCGTGCCTGCGCACTTTACCGGCATTTGCTCCTTCAAGCCGTCGCCGGGACGCTTTCCGGGCCGCGGGCATCTGCCTGCCTGCGTGGGCCCATTCTCGGTTCTCGGCGCAATCGGTCCCATGGCACGCACCATACGCGATGTGGCTCTGCTCTTCCGCACGCTCGGTGGACAGGACCCGCTCGATCCCAACAGTCCGCCGATTGCCTTCCGTGAGCGGAGCCCCGATGAGCTGCGCGCCAACACCATCGGATTCTTTGAGGACGATGGACTCGTTCCGGTCACGCCGGAAACGCGCACTGCCGTCCGCTCCGCTGCGGCCGCTCTCGGCGATGCGGGCTTTCGCGTTGAACCCTTTCGTCCGCGCTCGCTTGAGCCGTTGCGGCAGCTTTGGTGGATGCTCTTTGTGCAGTGCGGCGCCATGTTTTACGCGCCTGAAATTGCCGGAAAAACTCACTTGCTGAGTCCCATCTTCAAGGAATTTCTGTCGATCGCCGAATCGGCGCCTCCGATCACCCCCACGCAACTTCTCAACGCATGGGCGGAACTCGACGTGCTGCGCGCGAAAATGCTTGAAGAAATGCGCGCGTTTCCGGTTCTGCTTTGTCCGGTGGCCAGCGTTCCGGCGTTTCGTCACGGCGAGCGAGCCTGGACCATCGACGGACGCACTGTGGAGTACCTTGACGCCTGGCGGCACACGCAATGGTTCAACACGCTGGCCGCGCCTGCGGCAGTGGTCCCGGTGGGCCGGTCGCCTGAAAGCCTGCCCATTGGCGTGCAGATTGTGGCACGGCCCTTCGAGGATGAGACGGCGCTCGGCATTGCATCCATTATCGATAGCGCCTTCGGCTATCGCCCGCCGCCCATGGCGCGCGCCTAACTACCGTCGTGTGATGTAGATCACTTTTGTTTCCCTTCATTACCTCCATCTTTGGGTTGAGGCGCTCAACTCGCAATCGCGGTAGTCTGAGCTTTCCCCGGATCGGAGCGCAGCGGGTGCGCGTACGTTGGCAAGAAAGGTTTGCCGAAACTCCTGGCGTCCTCAAGGACGCTACCCACCGGCACACAGTTGTGCCGGTGCTCGATTTTGAAGTCGGCGGCAGCGACTTCGTCACCATGGCGGGCCCGTGTTCGGTCGAAACCGAATCACAGCTCATGACCACCGCCGAAGCTGTACGCCGATCGGGCGCGCGCATTCTTCGCGGAGGCGCCTTCAAGCCGCGCAGCTCCCCTTATGCATTTCAAGGTCTCGGCCTGGAAGGGCTCAAGATGCTGGCTCGCGCCCGCGAGCTCACCGGCCTCGCCATCGTCACTGAGGTCATGTCGGAGTGCGACGTTCCCCTGGTGGCCGACTACGCTGACATTCTGCAGATCGGCTCGCGCAGCATGGAAAATTACTCGCTGCTGGCTGAGGCGGCCCGCTCCGGACGTCCTATTCTGCTCAAGCGCGGCATGGTCGCCACGATTGCCGATCTGTTCGTTTCGGCGCAGGTGGTTCTCGATAACGGCAATCCCAATGTCATTCTCTGCGAGCGTGGCATTCGTACCTTCGAAACGGCCCTGCGCAACACCTTCGACGTGGCGGCCATTGCGCTCATCAAGGAGATTTCGCATCTGCCCATCATCGCCGACCCGAGTCATGCGGCCGGCGTTCGTGAACTGGTGCCGCCGCTGACACGAGCCGCGGTAGCCGCGGGCGCTGACGGTTTGATCGTTGAAGTGCATCCCGACCCTGACAAGGCCTGGAGTGACGGCGAGCAATCGCTCGACTTCGCCGCCTTCGATGAAATGATGACGTCGCTCCGTCCCTATCTTGCGCTGCGTTCCGCCTTTCAGCACCGGGCCGCCGATCCTCGGCCTCTGGAGGCTGTTTGATGAGGAGCCGGGCCACGTTGTTTGGGATTCTAGTCTGTGCGGTTTCGCTTTTATCGTCAGGCGGCTTTGCGTCTTCGCTGGCCCAAAGCGACGACGCAGATTTCATCGTGACTGCAGCGCCCGTGTACGTGCCCCTTGCTGAGTTGCACGGGCAGGAGCGCTTTCCCAAGGGCGCCGAGTTGCTTCTCGTACATGAGGGCAAAGCCGAGCCGCTGGTGTCGGGATTTGCAGCGTCGGCGGACGCCAACATGTACTTCGATGGCAGCCTGATGCTGTTTTCCGGCAAGCAAAAATCCAGCGATCCCTGGCAGATTTGGGAAATGACGATCGCCGACCGGTCCGTGCGCAAGCTGATTGCCAACGCCACCGATGCCGAGCGCCCTTTTTATCTGCCCGGCGGCCGCATGATCTGGGCCGAGCGCACCGCCCATGGATTCGAGCTCCAGTCCGGGCCCGACGGCCACGAGACCGATCGCAACGATCTGAATCCTACGGCCGGCCCCGGCTTGTTGCCGCTCGCGTACATCGCAGCCCCTGTCTTCCCAACCGATGTGCTGAGAGACGGACGCATCCTGTTTGAAGCAGGCTTCCCGCTGGGCTTGGGATCGACCCCGGAGATGTACCTTGTCTACGCTGACGGCTCTGGAGTTGAGTCCTATCGGTGCGATCACGGAAGAGCACGCTGGGGCGGGCATCAACTCGCCTCGGGCGATGTGGTCTTTACGCACAGCAACTCGCTTGCGCGTTTTACATCGCCGCTTGCGCACGAGCAGGCAGTCGCTGCGCCAGCCGCCGCGTATGCAGGTGGCATTGCAGAGCTGCCCTCAGGCAATTGGCTGCTGAGCGCGCGCGTCAACGCCGGGCCGCACTACACGATCAAACTTTTCAAGCCGGGCAGCTCGCCGAACTCCGTGGCACGCCCTATGTCGACGGTGCTTGTTGTTGAGGGCAAAGACCTGGTCGATCCTGTTCTGCTCGGTGCGCGCTCGCGGCCCAATCGTCATCCCTCCGGGTTGCATCCGTGGAGTTACGCGAATCTGCTCGCGCTCGATGCGCGCCTTTCGCGCGATGGAACTCTCAAGGGCACGCCCGCAACCGTGCGGCTCGAGACCGAAGACAAGGCCGGCCATGCGATTGCAATGGGAACTGCGCCGGTTGAAAAAGACGGCTCATTTTTCATCCAGGTTCCGGGCGACAAACCCATCCGGCTCTCTCTGCTTGACGCGAGGGGAACCGTTCTACGCCAGGAGCATGGCTGGTTCTGGGCCCGCAGCGGCGAACAGCGCATCTGCGTGGGCTGCCACACCGGGCCGGAGCGCGCCTCTGAAAATCATGTGCCGGGAGTGCTGCTTCGCTCTACAACGCCGGTTGACCTCACCAATACGGCGTCGGCCACGGACACCAAACAAGCCGCAGCGGGAGGCCGCTGAAATGATGATGCGTTTTCTTGCATTTCTTTTCGTTACTTCAACCGTCATGGCACAGGTCGCGCCGCCGGCGCAGACCACGGCGCCAAATTCCGTTTCTCTTGTTGCGAAGGCTCCCAGAATTCAGTTTGAAGACGCGACAGCGAAGTCGGGCATCAGCTACGTTCACAGCTTCGGCTCGGCTCAGCTCGGGTCGCTGCTTGAAGGCACGGGCGCGGGTTGTGTGTGGTTTGACTACAACAACGACGGCCTGCCCGATCTGTACGTGGTGAACGGCCGGCCGCTCGACGACTCCATGCATCCGTATCCGCTCAAGGAGAAGCCCGATCCGCTGCCCCACAATCATCTCTACCGCAACGACGGCAACGGCCACTTTACCGACGTGACGGAGAAGGCGGGCTTGTCACCCGATCTCTACGGGATCGCCGTGACCGCAGCCGACTATGACAACGACGGCTTCATCGACTTGCTGGTGACCGGCTACGGAAAAACCATCCTCTACCACAACGATGGCAACGGCCACTTTACCGACGTGACCGCGAAGGCCGGCATCAAGGTGGATGGATGGGCGATCAGCTCCACCTGGCTCGACTACGACAAGGACGGCTGCGTCGATCTGTTCGTGGGCCGCTACGTCAAGTTCGATCCCAAGTACCGCGCCTACTACGCGGCCGACAACTACCCCGGGCCGCTGGACTACGAGGGCGAGACCAACAAGCTCTTCCACAACAACTGCGACGGAACCTTCACCGATGTCAGCGACAAGTCGGGCATCAGCGCGTTTGTGGGTCGAACCATGGGCGTGACGGCTGCGGATTTTGATGGCGACGGTTGGGACGACATCTACGTGGCCAACGATCGAACCGAAAACTTTCTCTTCCGCAACAAGCACGATGGCACCTTTGAAGAGGTCGCCAACGACACCGGCACGGCCTACGGACAGAATGGCGAGTCCACGTCGTCCATGGGCCCGGTATTCGCCGACCTTGAAGGCCGCGGCGTACTCGACCTGTGGGTGACCGATGGCCACTATAACCGGCTGCTGCATAACGACGGGGCCCTCGCGCTCGGGTCGTCGCCTGTTGGGTGGACCCCGGGCAAAGTGAGCTTCGACGACATGGGCGCAACCAACGGCGTGTCGCAGGCGAACGCGCAGTATGTCAGCTGGGGTACCGGAGTCTACGACTTCGACAACGACGGCCTTCTTGACATCCTCATCTTCCACGGCGGGCTCATTCATCTCATCCCGCAGGAGCACACTCTTTTTCGCGGGTTTGGCAACGGGCGGTTTGAGGATGTTTCGCGCGATGCCGGGCAGGTGTTGAGCGATCGCACCACGGCACGCGGCGCCTGCTTTGCCGATTACCTCAACGATGGTAAGGTCGATGCCTTCGTTGTAAATCTCGGCGGGCGCGGCACGCTGGTCCACAACGTTTCAACCAACACCGGCCATTGGCTTGAGATCAAACTCAAGGGGACAAAGAGTAACCGCGACGGCATCGGTGCGCGTGTTGAGGTGTTTGCGGCCGGCAAGCGATTCACCGACGAACGCGTGGCAAGTTCGGGATACCTGTCGCAAAACGATGGCCGTCTGCACTTTGGACTCGGCAGTGCAGCGCTAGCGGACAAGATCATCGTTCACTGGCCCAGGGGCAATGTACAGACGCTTGAAAAACAGGCGGTCGATCAGGTGCTCACGGTGGAGGAGCCCAAATGAGCGCACGCCTCCAGGGCCGGATGCGCGCCATCACGTTCGCGGCCATTGCGACGCTGCTGGTTGCGCTGGTGCGCCTGTCCAGTTCCGGCATTGCCAGTTTCGGCATCGCGGGCGTCCATGCAGCCTCTACTGGTACGGGCCGCGTCGGCGACCAGCTCGTTTATGCATCACCGGTCGAGTTGCTGTTCTCACCCGATGGCGCCCGACTCTTCGTGCTTTGCCAGGGAACCGATCAGGTCAGGGTCCTCAATGCGGCAGATTTCAAAACCATCGGGAACATCGATGTCGGTCACATTCCGCGGGGTTTTTCTCTATCGTCCGACGGCAGCCGCCTGTTCGTCACCAATACCTGGGATGACACACTCTCGGTCATCGACACGCGCGCAATGGCAGTCGTGGCCACATGGCCTGTTGGCGCTGAGCCTTCCAGCGTGATTGAAGATCGTGACGGCAAGTATCTGTTTGTGGCCAATCGTATTTCCAACGACGTAGCCGTGCTCGACGCGGCAACAGGAGCGGAGGTCAAGCGCCTGGCGGCAGGGCGAGGCGCCAGCTACATCACTCCCTCGCCCGATGGAAAACGGCTCTACGTCACGCACGTCTATCCCAACCCCGCGGCGGCGCGCACAGTGCCGGAGTCAGAGATCACGGTGATCGACGCGGCGCGCGCCGTGGTTGTCGATCGCATTCCGTTGCACGGCATTGCCGGCGTCTTTCATGTGGCTTTCTCCGCTGATGGCCGCCTGGGCGTGGCCGCCGAACTGAATCCAAAGAACCTTGTTCCGCTGGCGCACCTTGAGCACGGCGGTGCCTTCGCCGATACGCTCACGCTGTTTGGCGCGGATGTCGGCAACAAGACAGTGGAGATTCCGCTCGATGAATTGGAGCGCTACGCCGTGCGCCCGTTTTCGATCGCGATCACGCCCGACAAGTCGCGCATGTTTATCACCTGCGAGGGCTCTGAGATGGTTACGGCCATTGACGTGCCGCGACTGCTCGCGTTTATCCGCACTCATCATGGACCGTTTGTCTCCGACCTCTCCGCAAGCGGCAACTATGTAATCACACACATCGCTGTAGGGCATGACCCGCGCGGCACGGCTCTTACACACGACGGCCGCAGGCTGATTGTCGCCAACCGGCTTGAAGATACGCTCAGCGTGATTGACACGCGCAGCAACCAGGTCACCTCCTCCGTTCCGCTCGAAGGCCCAAAACAGATGTCGGTCCTGCGCCACGGCGAGCAGACCTTTTACACGGCAAAGTACTCCTTCCAGGGCCAGATCGGATGTGCGAACTGCCACATCGATTCAACGTTCGACGGTCTCACCTGGGACCTGGAACCGGATGGCATGGGGCGCAACATCGTGGATAATCGCCTGATCGAATCGCTCAAAGGCACCGAGCCCTTCAAATGGAACGGCGGCAATCCCGACATTCCCACGGAGTGCGGGCCGAGAACTGAAAAATACTTTTGGCGCTCAGAGAATTACGACGACCTGACCCTGGCCGACCTCGCTATCTACATGCTCAGCCTGCCCGCCAAGCCGAATCGCTACAAGTTGCCGGGCTACGAACTCAGGCCAGCCGAGGCGCGCGGCAGGCAGATTTTTGAACGGGAAACCGACAAATTCGGCAACCCGATTCTGCTTGGCAACCGCTGTTCGTATTGCCACAGCGGTCCCAAGGGAACCAGCCAGAAATCATTCGATGTGGGCACGAAGAAAGAGACGGATGACTCGGGATTGCTCGACACGCCGCAACTCCTCAACATCGCTCTCACGGCACCGTATCTTCACGACGGCTCGGCACGCACACTTGAGGAGATCTGGACCGTCTATAACCCCAACGACAAGCACGGCCGCACCAACGACCTGAGCAAAGACGAACTAAACGACCTGATCGAGTATTTGAGGACGCGATGAAAATCGGCGCACGCAACCAACTCGCAATCCACGCACTCTTGGCGCTCCTGGCTCTTGCCGTGCTTTCAGCGGCTGGCGTTACGGTCGCGCAAACCTCTCCTCGCGCCACGCATGCAACCCTGGCGCAGCCGGCCATGCCGCATTTCCGCTTTGAAAACTTCACCACCGCCAACGGCCTGCCCGACAATCACGTCTACGCCGTGTTGGTAGATGGGGACCGCATCTGGGCCGGAACCGAGAACGGCCTCGCCGTATATGAGAATCGCACCTGGAAAACCTACACCACCAAAGACGGATTGGCGCATCGCGCCGTGCTTTCGCTCGCGCTCGACAAGCGCACAGGCGACGTGTGGGCCGGCACCATGGGCGGGCTCAGCCGCATCTCCGCGGGGCGCATTGACACTTACACGCAATTGAACTCCGGATTGAGCAACGACGTTGTCTACGGCGTTTCAGTCGAAGGCGAAAATGTTTGGATTGCCACCGCTGCCGGCGCATGCCGTCTTGACCTGCGCACCGGCCAGTGGTCGCTCTACAACGAGCGCAATACGCCCATGGTTGAAATTTGGGTCTACGGCGTATCGGCCACTCCCGGCAAGGTTTACTTCGCAGTGTGGGGCAGCGGCCTGCTGGAACTCGACCAGAAGACCGGCCGCTGGGACAAGTACGAAGACCCCGATGGCGAGAACGAAATGGTACTCTTTAAAGATCAGGGACTGATCCACGAAATCGTCTCGTCGGTCAGTTATGTCGACAATATTGTATGGGCATCAACATACTTTGGCGACAGCCGCTACGACGGCCGCTACTGGCACAACTTCCTCACTAAAGACAGCGGGCTTCCCTCGAACTTTACCAACTTCGTCAAAGGAGTGGATGCGAATCACGCCTGGTTTTGCACGGACAAGGGCCTGGCCTATTACGACGGGGCGAACTGGGCTGTCTATCGCCCATCGCTTACTACCGGCAAGCCTGAGATGTTTGTCCGCGACGCGCAGGGCCACGTTTCAAGCGTGAACGTCCTGACCGCGCCGGCCCACAATTACATTCTCGGAATCGACTTTCAGAAAAGCGACATTTGGGTCGCAACGGCCAAAGGCCTGAGCCACGGAATTCTTCAACCACGATAAGGAGCCATCATCATGAACTCAATCACTGAACTTCTCGCAAACATCGCGCACACGCCCATCAAAAAGCGCGCGATGACCAATCATGGCGTTCTGAACGAAGCCTACGCCTATGCCAAGCCTAGCTCGTTCTCGCGCGGCATGCGCATTGACCTCAACGGACTGACCATCCTGCTCATCTCGGGCACCGCCTCGATCGACGAAGAAGGAAAGAGCGTCCATATAGGCGACTTTCGCGCGCAGATGAAGCGCACGCTCGAGAACATCACCGGCTTGCTCGAAAGCGAGGGCTGCACGTGGCACGACATCGTGCGTACTTCGTGCTATCTGCGTGATATCGACCGCGACTACGAAGCCTTCAACGAGGAGCGCACGGCGTTCTTCAAGGCGCAGGGACTGGATCCGCTGCCCGCCTCCACTGGCATTCAGGCAAAGCTCTGCCGGCCCGAGTTGCTCGTCGAGATTGAGGCGATCGCCATGTTCCGCACCAGCAAGGAACAAGCCGGCCAGGAGTAGTTGCTATGCGCAGGGGATTGTTAGTGGCGTCGATGTTTCTCTGCGTCGCGGTCATTGCACTGGCGACCGCTGCGCGGGGACAGGGTCAAGGCGCGAGCGTGCCCGAGCGCAAGCCGGGGCACGTATGTGAGTGTGGGGCGCATCCGCCCGCTCCGCCTCGCGATCGCGATGTGACGCCCTACGCAGGCGAGCCGGCGGATCTCAGTCCCTATGCGAAATTCGCGACCCCTTACGACGTCAACTACACCCATCCCGATATCTACACGGGCGCGGGACGCGATCTGCCCGAGCCGAAGAATCTGACCGAGGTGCGCATCGGCTTCTTCGGTCCCATCGAACACAGTCCCGAGCAGGTATTTGGCATGCGCATGCTGCATGGCGCGCAACTGGCCGTCGAAGAGGCCAATGCCAACGGTGGCTACGGCGGCAAACCCTTCCGCCTGATGCTTCATAACGATTACGACAACTGGCAGGCCAAGGCAATGTACGGCGAAGATCGTTCCACCGATCCCACCATCTGGGGTTCGGCTTCGAACGAGGTCGTCAAGATGGTCTACGACGATCAGGACTGGGCAATCTTTGGCTCCATCAGTTCTGACTCCACCCACATAGCCTTGCGCGTTGCGCTCAAGGCTGAGATTCCCATCGTCAATTCAGCTTCGACCGATCCCACCATTCCCGAAACCTACATTCCCTGGTACTTCACTGACCTGCAGGACGACCGCGTGCAATGCCTCACGCTGGCCCGGAGAATTTTCAGCGAGCTTGGTTTGAAGCGTGTTGCCTTGCTCCGCGTCAACAGCCGCTACGGCCGTTTTGGTGTGCTCAAATTCCGCGACGCCTCGCGGCGCCTGGGCCATCCGGTTGTCATCGAGCAGAAGTTCCTTCCAGGCGATACCGATTTCACCCGCGAGCTGAAGATCATTCAGGCATCGCGCACCGACGCCATCGTTATCTGGAGCGACGAAGTTCCCGCGGCGCAAATCCTCAAGCAGATGCGTGCTCTCGGAATGAAGCAGCGCGTCTTCGGCTCCTATCGCACGCTGGGGCCGGAGATGCTGGCTGAAGCAGGGCCCGCGGCCGAAGGCTTCCAGGCTGTCTTCCCCTACGATCCGTCTCGCAACGATGCGCGCTGGCTCGATTTCAATCGCCGCTTCAACGCTCGCTTCAAGGAGCAGCCCGAGCAGTTCGCGGCGCTCGCCTATGACGCAATGAACATGCTGCTCGACTCCATCTGCAAGGCCGGCCTCAATCGCGCCCGCATTCACGATGCTCTCGATGATATTGATCAGTACGACGGCGTTACCGGACCCATGCACTTCGATCCCAACCAGAAGAACGTTGCGCCCATGTACCTGGGCACAGTGCATGACGGCGCCATTACATACAAACTGGCAACGTTGGACAAGTCCGCCACTGCCGCGAACACTGGACCCGCGCCGCCGCCGCTGCCCGCTACGACGCAAGTGCCTTACGCGCGCATTGGCGACGAGGCCCAGCATTTCAGCGGCCCGCACACGCCCGATCTGCCCCCGGGCCCCGTATCCATCGTGTTGTTCGGCCCGCAAGCTTCCCGCGTTGCTCAGTCAGCCGCAGTGCAGGCGCAGCTTGTTCCCGCAACAAAAAACTCGGCAGCGTGGAAACTGATTCCCATCGACAGCGACCAGTCATGGGGTGCTTCCGCAACGCAGTTGGTCCATGCGCTGATGGACGAGCACGCGCTCGCCATCGTTGCCCTCGATCGCAACGCGGCGCATTTGTCGGAGCAGTTGGCCCTCAAGGCTTTTGTTCCGGTCGTTGCGCTCAGCGGCGACAAGTCGCTCACCGAGGCCAACGTGCCGTGGATCTTTCGCCTGCCCGCTGCAAGCACGCCGGCCGATGCGTTGCGCCTGGTCAGGACGGCCGCAGCTCGCGGTGGCGCCAATCCCAGAGCGCGTGAGGGATGTGCTTGCCTCGGGCGCGCAGTTGGATGGCATCGCCTTTCTGCCTACGGGTGAACTGCGCGGCCAGTGAGCCAGGCGCCTCGGTTCGCACATCTTTCATCGGCTGGATTTG
>CAVXVM010000176.1:0-59034 GCA_963765025.1 uncultured Acidobacteriaceae bacterium
TCCGGGATGTTGGCCGGAAACGGTTGAAAACCGGGGACAGCTCCCCCATGCACCGCTCACTACCCCTCAAAGTGGGATTTATCGGGCTGCCCGACAGCCATTAGCTTTGAAACTAGCTCGACTCCAGGCGGCGGACCCACGCTCCCCAACCCGAAGGAGACGTACATCGAAATGGTGAACTACCTGGAACTGCCGATAGGCGACCGCTGCCCCGAGGTGTTTCGGTGCGTGATCGAAATCCCGCTGGACGGAACGCAGAAATTCGAATACGACAAGCAGCTGCACGTCTTCAAGCTGGACCGTAACCTGCATTCGCCGGTTCACTATCCGGGCGACTACGGATTTATTCCGTCGACGCTGAGCGATGACGGCGATCCGCTGGACGTGCTGGTGCTGGTGCCGAGCCCGAGCTTTCCGGGATGCGTGCAGGAAGTGCGGCCGATTGGGCTGCTGGAGATGATGGACCAGGGCGTGCTGGACGAGAAGGTTCTGGCGGTGGGCAAGAACAATCCGCGTTTCACGAACGTGTGGAACTACACGGATATCTATCCGCACATGCTGAAGGAGATTACTCACTTCTTCTCGATCTACAAGGATCTTGAGGGAAAGCGAGTGGAGATGAAGGGCTGGCGCGATGCGGCGTATGCGCGCGACCGCGTGGTGGTGGCCGCCAAGCAGTTTGAAGACGGCAAGATGAAGCATCACGCGCAGGTTGCGAAAAAGAAGTAGGGGCGGTTGGATAGATGACGTCGAACCGGTGCTGGACATCCCTCAGGGGCTAGAGCCCTCGCTTTATTTAGGTCATCAGGTGGCGCAGCTAAAGCCGCGCCCTTTCAAAACACGATTCAGGCAACCTAGTACCAGCGGCGGGGAACGAAAAGCCAGGGGCCAAACGTCCCTCAGGGGCTAAAGCCCAATTTCATTTAGGTCATCGATTGGCGCGGCTGAAGCTGCTCCCCTTTCAAAACACGATTCAGATGGCTGGTGGTTGCCGGCGCGAGGGCAGGATGGCTGTTGCCCAATAAAGGATGGGGCCGAGCAGGCCGACGGCGATGGCGACGAGTAGAGCCGAGGTTGTGCCGATGATCTTGTCGGCGCGCGAGACATAGAGCGCATAGGCGATCAACAGGGCGGGAGCGACGCCGAGCAGACAGGCGACGGTCCTGTTTCCTGCTTTGAAGGGCCTGTCAAGATGGGGCTCGCGGAAGCGGAGAACGGCGAGGGCGGCAAACTCCAGCAGCAGGCTTGAGCCGTAGAGAATCAGGTCAATGGAGATGAGGCGCTCGAAGGGCAGATTGAGCGCGAGAGCCCAGGCCACTGCCACACAGAAGCACGCTTACCCAGGGAACGCCGCGCTGATTGCGGCGGGCGAGGACGCGCGGCAACATGCCGTCAAGCGCCATGGCCATGGGGAGGCGCGTGTAGCTCATGCTGCAGTGCATTGAACATGCCGACGCCGGTGATGCAGCCGCCAACGACGATAGCGGTGGCGAGGAATGCGCCGAAAACGCCGGGGCCACCGAGAGAGCGAGCGGCTTGGCCCAATCGCCCGTGGAGAAGCTTGCGGAGGAGAGACCGGCGAGGGCCATGGCAGCCAACGGAAGGATGTAGGTGATGGCGGTGAGGACGGCGGCGACGATCATGGCGCGAGGATAATTGCGTTGGGGATTTTCGACTTCCTGCGCGACGGTGGAGGCGTTGTCCCATCCCATGTAGTTCCACATGGCGACGAGAACGGCAGTGGAGAAGGCCGAGCCGGGGCCGAAGCCGGTGGTTGAACCGCAGTGCTGGACCATTGAAGGACGGGATGAAGGGTGAGTCCCTTGAGCAGGCCGAGAACGATGAAGAGGGCGAAGGGCGCGAGCAGGAAGATGGAGAGCACGACGGATCCGTCGCCGACGGCGGGGGCGCCACGGAGGTTCCAGAGGCTGCAAAGGAGAACGATGGCGAGAGACCATGCCCAGGCCCTGGGGCCTGCAGTGAGAGCGGGAGAAAATTTGCCGAGATAGAGAACGAAGATGGAGGGGTAGAGCGCCATGTCAAAGATGCTGGCTGAGAGCGAGAGCCAGCTTTCCTGGTATCCCCAGAAAGGGCCGAGCGCGCGGCGGACCCAGACGTAGAATCCACCTTCTGCGGGAATGGCAGAGGCCAGTTCGCCGATCATGAGGGCGGTGGGCAGGCTCCAGACGATGGGTAGGATGATGAGGATGGCGATGGCCCAGCCGTAGCCGGCTCCGCCGAGAATGTCCTCAATGCCGTACGGGCCGCCGGACACCATGAAGTAGGTGGCGGCGATGAGAGGCAGAAGCCGCATCTTTTTGCCGGGTGAATTTTGAGCGGGAAACACATTGTGAATCTAACAACAGCGGCTTCGCGGAGAAAGCGGGAAATTTGTGATGGCCGAAGGCGGGCGTCGGCGGCGGGGCGCAGGCTTCAACGAATTGGTTAGGGAAATGGTCAGGGAATTGATAAGGTCGGGGTTCGATTTCACGGGGCAAGGCGGAAATCCGCTATAATGCCAACTGGACCCGGAGAGATGGCCGAGTGGCTGAAGGCGGCGGTTTGCTAAACCGTTATAGGGTCAAAAGCTCTATCGGGGGTTCGAATCCCCCTCTCTCCGCCACGCAGTCTAGTTTTTTATAATCAATAACTTAGACAGCGTGAATCTCCCCGATTTCTGGGCTAATTCCGAATAAATCTTCCCCTAGAGAACTTCTCTCCAGGTAGCTAATCTCCCCTTAGATCGCTCTTTTCTCCGATTGGCAGAGAGCAGTGGAACTTTTGAATCGGGCCTGGTGTGCGAAGGTCGGGCAATGAGGGCTTCGACGAAGTGATCGTCTTTTAGCCAACACCAGCCGGTTCGCCGCGTCCGCATCCACTCGGCCATCCCATTCCTTCTTCTCAGCCTGGTCGTAGCCCGGAAAGTCGACGAGCGAGAGGGCCTTGCCGGTCGAATTCACCAGTTTTCGCATGAGCACTGGAAGGTGTGAGCGGGCTTCCAGATTGCCAACGGACCATGTCTCGATGTTCTTGGCAGTAATCGTCAGAAATGGGGGAACGTAGGCACTCACGGTCAGCTTCGGGGCGAGAGGGCGCTGCTGATGCTGGTGGTATTCGGCCTGGATCTTCAGAAGCTTTTTTGGGTCAACGCCGAACGCCTTTTCGAGCCGTGCGGCCATTTCAGGCGAAAGGGCCGCATTGCCGTTTAGGAGGTTCGAAAGCGCCGGACGGCCCACCCCTAAGAGTTTGGCGGCCTCTTTGACGGCCATCTTCGGAGGGATAATTTCGTTCTTAATATAGAGACCTGGATGAATCGGTTCAGGCATTTCGGAAACCCCGCATGTATAGTGTGGCGCGACGCAGTACGTTTCACCAACGCTCCGATCTTGATTTGCGTGACTGTAACTTTCGCGTACTTAAGGAACGTGTAAGTTGCAAGACTTGAAGTATTCGAGCTAGATGTGGTAACTTACTCGTACCTTAAATACGGGAAAGTTACATGCCTCTCCATCTCGTGGGCGAAACCTTAAACAAAACCCGAAGCCACCGCAGGGCTGGAGCCGGGCAACTGATCCGGCTTATGAGGGGTGTATACGTCGATGCTGGCGACGATATCGATGCCACCGCGAGCCGACATGCCGTCCGGATCGCCCGATACCTTTACCCTCATGCATACCTAGCGGCGGCAAGCGCCGTTCTGCTCGGGCCAACTCCGGACGGACGCCTGTTTCTGAGCGCCCGGCGGAAACAACGCACGCGTATCCGCGGAGTAGAAATCATCCAGAACGAGGCACCCGCCCATCCATCTATCGCCGAAGCCATCATCGACGACGGCATGGGCGAGTTCAAGATTTCAGTCTCCTCGATCCGGCAGCGGTTCCTTGAAGGGTTCCGCGTCCGGAGCGAACACGCCGCATCGATCAACGACGAGATGCGCGCTGGAGTCGCTGCCCGACTAGTCGAAGAATATGGCAGTGCACAAGGCGCCGCCGATGCCGTTTGGGCTCTCGCTCGGGAAAATGAGTGGTATCGCGAGGGAGCGGCCGCCGAGCGTTACCTGTTACACAGGCCGACCGCCGCGCCCGTCAAGAACCAGGCCGCACTCGATCTCATCGTCGCGTGGCACGGCACATCGCTAGGGCACCTAGTCCATGATGGGTTCGAGTGGCGCTGGAAGCCGATCGACGTCCAGGAGCCGCCGCTCATTCGGCAGACAACGCCAGGCAAGCTGCCGCCGTTCATCGTCTCACTCCTTCCCGAAGGATGGCTTGAGCAGGTTCTCAATGACAAGGACGAACGCACGCTGTTGAAGTCCGGCAAGCGTTATATGTCCAATATCACGATTGTTGAGAACGCGGCAGAACTCAAAGCACTCCCCCAGGACATTCTGGTGACCCGGCTGGATGATTATTCGAGGGCAGGCTTGTTCACGGGTGAATATCGGGGACCTAGACGTACGGAGATCGAAGAGAATTTCGAGAGCAGTCTCGCGCAGATCTATAAGCGTGCAGATACACCACGCCTCTCTGGAGTGCAGATCAAGGCACCTATGTATTTGGACGACAAAGGAGTGCTTTCTCCAGCAGCAGGCCAGCCGTTTACGCATATCCTCAAGCCCGCAGGCACCAGCGGTAACGACGCCCTTCCTGTTATTGAATGGATTGCCATAGAGTTGGGTCGGGCGGCGGGGTTTGAAGCGCCGCCAACGGCGCTTGTTCCCATGCCGGACAATATGCCGCCAGCCCTGCTCGTCGAACGTTTCGATATTCGTGTGGGCAATACTGATACCCGCATGTTGGCGCTGGAAGATATGTGCACCGTCCTGAATCTGCCGACGAGCGCGAAGTACGATGGCACGATGGAACGGGTTGCCCGCGCCGTCCGCCCCCTTTCGACAGCGCCCGAACAAGATCTCCTCCTCATCGTCAGCCGCGCGCTCTTTGCGTGGCTGATCGCCGACGGGGACATGCATCTCAAAAACCTGGCTCTTCTCAAGATTGCCGCACCCGGCGAAAAGCAATTTCGGAGTGTGCGGATGGCGCCGCTCTATGACGCCGTAGCGACCCGCGTTTTTCCGAATCTCAAGCATGACCGTCTCGCGCTCAAGCTCAATGGCAAGGATGACAATCTCCGCCGCGCGGATTTCATCGCACTCGCTACGACAGCGGGCTTGCGGACAGGCGATACTGAAGGCGTTCTGGAAGACGTTGTGGATCGGTTGCGTAGGGCGATCGATGGCATTGCGCTTCCCGGAGCAATCGAGCTTTCTGACGAAACGCGAAAGATGACAGCCGAAATGCTTGATATTTGTCGCCGGCGCATTGAAGGGATGACATAAGTAGACTGAGCGAAATGAGAATTCAGCAGTTCTGAAGCAGCCGCAATTACGCCGGACTTTGCTGCTGATATGCCTACTGCTCCTGCCGCCGCCGACATCGCGATCAATGTCATGATCGTCGCTTGCCAACCTTGGTCGCCACCATGATATCTGTCAGAGTCGTTGACGGAAGGGTTCGGTATATCCGAAGTGTTCCGCCGCTTCGTGCAACACGAGACCTTCTCACCACAAGCCAACGAGATCCCCAACACCGCTGCCTCCTGGCTCCCCTGACCTGACCCCCATTCTTCGTCCAGTTCGGTGTATGAAGTTATAGCCTTTTCATTGCGTTAGAGCGTTGTTTATGCAGCAATCGATAGCCCGGATCTGAGCTGACAAACCAACCGCGAGGGGTCTAGAATTCACGAATTGAAGATGAATGCCCCTTCGAGACAACTCTGCTTCCTTCTACTCTCCTCAATGAGCATGGCACTGGATGCGCAGGACGCGGCGCAACAGGCGTTATTCGCTTCATCAACAGCATCCGTGACCGCCTCTCTCCCTCAACGAAGACCGACACCGACGAGCTCGGAGTGATCTTGCCGACCGACTTAGAAGAGATCATGTCGGCGATGCAGAATCCCAACTCGAAAGGCGCCCTGCCTGACCACATCCCGCACGCCTACTGGAACGCCGCAGGCGCGCTCTATGGCTATCTCTTCATCGAAGAGTCCAAGCTCGGCGTCGACGTCATTGGCGAGTCGCAGCTGGTTGGCTACCCGTCGCAATTCCCATCGGTATCGATGATGAACTACAACACCGGCAAGCCCAATGCCCGCTACTGGGTGCTCAAACTCATCAAGGACAACTTCCACCCCGGGGATACCCTCGTCGCCACCACGGCCGGTTACGGCGCGAACATCGACGCCCAGGCTTACACCACGCCAGAGGGCAAGAAGATTCTTCTCGTCAACAAGCGGGACACCCCGGTCGAGGTCACTCTTCCCACCGAAGCAAAATCCGCCTCAGTCTCCACCGTCGATGAGGCCACGGGCGATACCGCTGCCCGCGTCTCTCAGCAGTCTGGAGAGAAGCTCACACTCGCGCCATTCGCCGTCTCGGTAGTCTTCTGGCAATAATAAGGGTGTCTTACATCTCGCTCTTAAGTTGTGGGAGCTGAAACGGGATCCCCTATTGGCCATGCTCCAGGGCAGTCAGCCTCCGTATCGCAAAGGCGCGGGGAAAAGCGAATCTGTTCTTGAAGGCCTACCTGGGAAGCACACCTTCGTCACATGAAACGAAGCTCCATCAGGATAGGACTTGGCGCAGGAATTCGGTATTCATATGGCGCCGGACGCCGAATTTTCTCGCCCCGGATCATCGCCATCGCGCGTTCCCTCAATCTTTACCAGAACTGGCTAGCCACGATGCGCGGCGGCGCCGAGTCGCCCTGGATCACCTGGGTGGCCAGCACGACCTCAAAATTCCCACCGCGCCAACCCTTCGGCGCCATGGCCTTCACTGCCGCCATGTCGTCCTCACTCATCAGGAATTCGCCCGCAACCCTCGTTCCATTCGGTCCAGCTCCCGCCGCTATCAACAGCGGCTGGCCCGTCAAATCATCTTGCGTCAGCGCCACAATCGCATAGTCCTGCGTTCGATCAGAATAGGGGACGTGAAAATCCACGGTCCAATTGTTCACGCCGTTCGACTTGCTATCGACAATGCCGCCCCCCGCCGATTCAGAGCCGTAGAACTGGAAGCGCATCTTTGAAGTCAGCCGCATGGTCCACGGGTTGTCGAGCGCTCCAATCAGGACCGTTCGCCCCGACCGCAAGTCGTCAAGACTCGCATGGCGGGCCAGCAGCACGCGATATTGCCGGTGATGGCTGCTGATCATATCCTGCACAATCCCCATTGTGATTGCGTCCGAAAGCGGAATCAGCGTGTTGTTCATCGTCGGAGGACCCAGTGCCGTCGCCACTTCGGGGTTGTCTGCGCCCGGCTGGCTCACTGCTAAAATCGGTGCGCCCACACAGATAATCACCGTCTGGTTTCCGTTCCAGAAGCTTTTCAGCAAATCATCCCGGGAACGCAGACTTTCCCAAAAGCGCAGTCCCAGAAAGATGAGTATCAAAACCAGCAGGATGGCGGGAACGATCACGAGGGTCTTCTCCGTCGGCGAGCTGTCTTTGCCGGCTCCTCCGGCTTGGCCACCGGTTCGGGCGCCGGCTTAGCTAGCTGCGAATGCGGAGGCCGGAACTGCGGAACATAGGAACCCGAGGGCAGTTCGATCCGCAGTTCCGAATCGTGTCCCTCATCCTGGTAGTACTGAGCGATCCGCTTCCGCACCTCCGAAGCCGTGACGCGCACAATCGGATCTCCCGAAGTGTCAAAGCCCGGATCCCGCTCGAAAATCTCCATTCCCAGGGTGCGTTCCTTCAGGGTTTCCTGGTGCCCATCCAGCGTTCGCTGAATCACATAGCGCAGTAGCGCCGGGTAGCGCTTGCTGCCGCTGAAATGCCGGGTCGCCAGCAACCGCTCCGTCTGGCGAAGAATCTCTGCCTTCTCAGTGTCGCTGAAAGGATGTGCTCCTTGTGCTGTAACCGCCATAGGTCGATGGCCTCGTTCAAGCCTCTTCAGGCGAGATCAAACAAACTCTCCCCCGAGCGTTTCCGTTGGCGGCGAATTAGCTCAACCCGTCCTTTTTCGCAGGTAGAATCGCGCCGTTCATGCCCTCTTAACGTCCACGCCCAAGGCAACAAAACCGATTGTATATCCTTTTTCAATTCTTTCACTTAGCTAATCGATTTACCTTCTTATCCTCTTCTTTCCGTATGGCACTGGACGGGCTCTGCGGAAGACAATAATGTTTCCCCCAATCGAACAGTTTTGTCAAAGCTGTGAGCGTCAGGGGCAGAGAGTGGGGGGAGGGCCTCCAGTCCAAAAATTGGGATTGAATCACCTTGTCTTAAGCCGGCCACGCTCCTCGACGCCGCCGTCCATTGTCGGCGATCAGTGAAACGCCAGAGTAGGTAAAGGCGAATTCTTATCCGTTGCTCTTAACCTGTCGTTACCCCGTCCTTGACCTGTTTCGCGCCGCCACGTCCTTGTTTTGGCCCGCGCTTTTTGAAGTGCTCGGCGGTTTGGCAGCGGTCCCGATCTACGGAACGCATTTGGCACTCGTTTTCTTGCCGGAGAAATTGAAATGACGCTCACGAGAAGAACAGTACTGGGGTCCGCCATCGGCTTCGCTTTGGATTCAGCGCTTGCCGCGAGCCCCGCAAACTCTCTGCAGAATCAGGTTCTTGAAAAAAATGGCGCGCCGCCGCCCTTGTCGGCCGCCAGCCGGTCGGCCGAGTTCCTCGCCAAAGCTGCCGCTGACATCCCGCCGCTCGTCACCACGATCGTCGCCAATCCGCGCACTGTCAGGACCGTTCGCGATGACGGCACCTTTCTGCGCTGGCGCATCGAGTCTGCTCCTGAAGCCGAAGCCATCGAGAGGAACATCTACAAGTCCGGCAACACCGTGTTGCTCGACTTCAGCCGTCATCTCACCGGTTTCCTCAGCCTCGAAGTCGAAGGAATCGGCATCAATATCGATTCTCCGGCCCGCATCCGGTTCACCTTCGGCGAAGTCCCGGGTGATGTGGCGGAAGATTTCTATCCCTTCAAGGGAACTCTTGCCGAGGCCTGGCTACCCGACGAGGTCTTCAATCTCGACCCGCTGCCTTGCTCCTTCACCGTTCCTCGCCGGCACGCATTTCGCTATCTCCGAATCGACGTGATTTCGACTTCGCCCAAATTCTCAGTGAAGTTCTCGAACATCCGGGCGCACGCAATCTCCTCCGCACAGGCTCAGGCCCTCCCCCTGCTCGCCGGAGTATCGTCCGAGAATCGCCAGATCGACCGCGTCGCTGTCACCACTCTGCGCGATTGCATGCAGACCGTCTTTGAAGACGGCCCCCGCCGCGATCAGCGTCTCTGGATCGGGGACCTGCGCCTTCAGGCTCTTGCCAGCTATGCCGCCTTTCCAAACCATCACCTGGTCCGCCGATGCCTTTACCTCCTCGCCGCTTATCCCCAGGACAACGGTATGCTCACCGCCTGCGTGTTTGAGAAGCCCGCGCCCCGGCGCGCCGGCGATGTCATTCTCGATTACGCCTGCATCTATGCCGTCCTTCTGCGTGAATATCTCGATCAAAGCGGGGATCTGGCCGCTTGCCGTGATCTCTGGCCCTCGGTTCTCCGGCAGATGGAACTGGCCTCAGCCTACGTTAACTCCGACGGCCTCTTCGTCGATCCCAAATCGCTCTGGATCTTCATCGACTGGAACGAGGCGCTCCAGCGCGACGCTGCCATGCAGGGCGTCATCATCTTCGCGCTGCGCAACGCGCACGTTCTCGCGCGCCGCCTCGGAGACACAGCCTCCGCCCGTCGTTTCGCAACCCAGGCCGAAAAGATGTCTGAAGCGGCCCGACGCAGCTTCCTTGACCCGACAGCCGGGCTCTTCGTCAGCGGCCCCGATCGCCAGGTGTCGTGGGCAAGCCAGGCATGGCTAACGCTGGCCGGCGCGCTTCCGGCCGACGAATGCGTTACGCTGCTCAAACGCGCCGTCGCCAGCCGCGAGATCCTTGCTCCCTCCACGCCCTACCTCTACCACTACGTGGTTGAAGCCCTGGTAATGCACGGACTCAACCGGGAGGCAGAAGCCGTTATCGCCTCTTATTGGGGCCAGATGGTACGTCGCGGAGCGGACAGCTTCTGGGAAGTCTACGACCCCGCCAACTCGCTAACCTCACCCTACGGCGACGTCCACCTCAACAGCTTTTGCCATGCATGGGGCTGCACACCCGCGTATTTTTTCAGGAAGTTCAATCTCGGCTCTTCATCTGCGTAAGCGTGTGGCCGACGCGCCATAGCCTCACGGCGCCGTTGGCAGTAAGAAAGGCAGCGATTCCGATGACCAGAGGAAGACGACATAGGCCCGAGGAGATCGTAAGGCTGGTTCGATTGATCGACGCCAAAGCTGCAAAGGGAAAAGATGTCGCCCGTGCGTGCCATGCCGCGGGAATCTGCGCACCAACCTACTATCGCTGGTACCGTGAGTTCGGCGGTCTTGCCATGGCCCAAGATCCTCTTCTCGGTGAGATGTAGCCGAACGTTGACCAGCTTCGCCGTGCCGTTGAACACTAGAGCGGTTTCGATTCAAGTGCTGCCATTTGAAGTTCATGCGAGGTGGCATTTTCTTGAGAAAAATGCCACTTGGCGTCCACGTTTCTGTAAGGAGCAGAATCGAAACCGCTGTAGTCGGCGTAATCGCGATCGCGTTTCGCATCAGGAATTCCACGCCTGCGCGATTCTTGTTATCGCACAGGCGCGCCATGTTTAAGCTTTTACTTAGTTGCGGCCGCCACCTTCACAATGGTCACCGGCCCCAGCAGACCCGCCTCTTGCAGCGGCGAATTCGCACGGTACGGCTTGACCGTCGTGAACGTGTACTTGGTGGTCACGCCCGGTTGCTGGTCGCCAATCAGCCTGTTGACCCACGCGTCGGTCACCTTTACCACCACCTGGTTAGCTCCCGGCTTGAGTGCTCCGGTTGCATCCACGCGATAAGGCGCATGCCACACGGTGCCCAGCGGCTTACCGTTTATTTCTACTTCGGCCAGGTTCTTCACATTGCCCAGGTCGATCCAGGTGTGAGCCCCCTTTGCGAACCACTCCGCAGGCGCGTCCACCGTCTTCGTGTAGGTTCCCGTGCCGGAGAAGTACTTCACGCCGGCATCGGCATTGGTGCTCCACGAAGCAAGCTGGTCGAGCGTGATCGACGCCGGCGCGCCGCGGTCCGGCGGGAACGCAACCGCCCATGGTCCCTCCACCGCCGTGAGCTTTGTCTCTTCCATCACCGGTTGCTCGTGCTGCTTCTCCGCCGTTGGCTTGCGGAACACCACAAACACCGTACCCCACGCCTCCAGGTTCAGCGGTACCGTCGTTCGGCCGTCGGCAATGGTGAACGTTGCCGGCTCGATTCTGCCGCTGTCCGGATGCCACAGCTCAGGGACCTTGCCCGCAACCCGGAAGGTCGCCTTCACCTGTGCGCCCTGCGTGCTGCGGTTGTCAACGAAGTAGAGGTCGCCCGCCGCCAGCCTGCGATGCACAAACTCAAGCCGCGTGTCCGCCGTCGGCTTTGAGTAATCAAAGTCGGGCTTCACATTGAGCGCATCGAGAGTCTGTGCCAGGCTCTGTCCCGCGTACACCTTGCCTTTGCCCACTTGGTGCACGCCGGTTCCGTCGCCAAACAGCTCGTCGTTCAGCTTGCTGAACTCTTTCGCATCGTCGGCCAGACTCGGATCGTCCTTTGGCTTGGCGCCTGAAACCACCGCGCCCTGCTCCACCAGCTTGTGAATGGCCTTCAGCACAGGCAGGGACATGTGGCTGCTGTAGGCGTCCAGCGCCAGCACGCGATAGCTCATTCCCCCGGGTGTGTGCAGCTTGCCATCCGCCACGCTCACCACATGCGTCAGCGCGTCGGCGTTAATGTAGTCAAAGCCGTATCCGGCTGGTACATCCGGCGACTTGTTATCGAAGATCGCAGTCAGGTTCGAGTCCTCGCCGTAAAAGTAAACAACGTCGGCGCCAAACCGCCCCTGCTGCAGAAGGAAACTGCACCGCGCCAGGTAGTCGATCCATGGCCCTGCCTGCTCGGCCCAGGTTTCGTTGCGGTTGAACCACTGGCCGAACGGTCCCAGGGTGAGTCCCGGCGCCTTGCCCACCAGAGGCTGGTGTGCCGATTCGTGAATCACAATGCGGTTGATGCCGTTCAGCAGTTCCTGATCGGCGGTCGGCTTCAGCGTCGACGGCGACCATCCCCACGGTGCCGCAGCGGCCGTCATGGATTCCGCGGCTGCCAGGTTTTGTCCGTAGATGTGCGCCACGGATGCTGACTCCCGATCATCGGCGTTATAGCCGAACTGCACCCGATTCACCCCCGGGACCTGCGTCCACATTGCGCTCATCGGAACTTCGTTGAACTTCTTCACTTCCATTCCGTCGGCTACAAACGCACGCCCTGACTCGTGCGACTCGCCGTAGTGGCCCATGTGCCACTCGTGCAACGTATCTTCCAGTTGCCCATAGTGTTCGTTCGCAATCAGGTCGCCAATCGTCTTGCGGAAGTCCCACAGGAACCTGTCGCTCGCCTCTGCCGACTCCACCGGCCGGCCTGCAAGCACCGGCATCCACGGCACCGGATCGTAGCCGCGCAGCTTCTTGAACTGCGCAATCATGTTGTCAGTCCAGTTCTGCGACCCCGCTTCCCAGCTGTCGTTGATTACGTAACGGATGCCGCGCGTTCCAATCATGTCAGCGCCAACCGTTTCCTTGTAACTGTCCAGGTACTTCTCCATGTACTGCTTCACAAACCGGCGGTCCAGCTTGTCCACTTCCAGTCCAGTCGCTTCGGGAGTCGCAGGATGGTTCGTGATCCCCAGCAGCGAATATCCGAACCGCAGCACGACCCACTCACCCGCCGGAGGCGTCCAGTCGAGCGAGCCATCGGGATGCATCTTCGCCGTCAGGTCGATCACGTCGCCCTTCTGGATTGCATCCGAATTGTCGATCGCAGGCGTCGCATACGCGTAAAGATCCGGTTCGGCGGTAAAGGCCGCCTTCTCTTCAAAGCGGTTCACGCGCGCTCCAGGGTGCAGCTTGAGCTCCGCAATTTCAAAGTCCTTAGGCTTGGCCGCCGCTGCAAATCCGAATGACGACGGATCGATTCCAGAAGCCCAATCCGGTGGCTGCGGAGGAGGCGTCGCCTTGAAGCTCACGCGGAAATACTTCGCCGTAACCGCCGGGAATGAAATCGTATGCTCCGGCGCGCTCCCGCCTGACAGCTTTGCCACCGGACGGAAGTTCACTCCGTCGTCGCTTGCCTCCAGCGTCTTTTCCGGAGAGCCGATGCCCGCAACCATCGCCTCAATAAAGCCAGGTTCCTTGATCACAAAGGTAATCGCGCGAATTGCCTGCGGCGTATCAAACGCGTATTGGATCCAAGCACTCTCGCCCTGCGCCGGCATCGGCAACTTCGTTGTCTTTTCGAGGTCGCCGTCCCACAGCATTGCGTAGTCCGGAGAGCCGGCGCTTGCGCTCATGGCCGGATGCAGCGAATCGATCGGAAGATCGCTCGCGGCACGGCGGTAAGCCACCACGACTGAGTCCGCATAGAACGAGGGCGGAATCTTTGTCCCCTCCGGCGCGGACAGCGCATCGCGCACGCCGATGTTTTGGAACGCACCCGTGCTCGACGGCGGGGCCACAAGTTTGCCCGTGAAAGGCGCGCCGCCCTCGACCACCGTCTCGCTCCACACATACTTCTTCATGCCCTGCGCCGGCGGAACCCACGGGCCGCCCGACTCGCTCCAGCCCGGCGAGCCTGCAATGGCCTCTTCCATCCCGAGTTGATCAGCCAGTGTCGTCGCGTATTTGAACGCATGCTTCCACTCCGGCGTCATATACGCCAGCCTCTTGTCCACAACCTTGGGCGTCATCAGCGCGGCATCGAAGTTCTGAAAGCCCCCTAGCCCCACGCGATGCATCCATTCAAGGTCCAGCTTGATCCCCTCTTCCGTAATGTTGCCGTTCATCCAGTGCCACCACACGCGCGGACGCGCGCTCTGCGGCGGATGCGCGAATCCGCTTTCCAGGCTGGCGGTCGCGGCGGGCTCGGCAGGCTTGGCTTGCTGCGAATGGCCGGCTACCGTTGCAGCGGCCATCATCAGCGCCACGAGTGCCAGGTGAGTTCCATACTTCTTCATCGGTTTTGCTCCTTGCGGGTTGTCAAACCCCAAACTGACTTTTCAGAGAATTGCGTTTGACCGAAACCACGTCTTATTCAATCGCACCGCGGTTATTGTCGAAGATCATTGTGGATTTGCGTCTGAATCCAGTGCTTGCGGCGTGACCTCGTCCGCCGTAGCCGGTGGGCTGCTGGTTTGTTGTGCGGTTTCATGTATCCTGCGAAATTCCATCATCGCCTTCAACGCCTCATCCCGTTCACCCATCGCCTGCCGGGCCCGCGCCAGCCGGTACCATGCCACCTCGTCGTCGGGCCGCAACTTTGTCGCGCGCTCCAGCGCTGCCACTGCATCGGCGGCCTTCTGCATCTGCAGGTCGCAGCCCGCCAGCCCCACCAGCGCCTCCTCGAAATCCGGGAACCGCTTCAGCACATCGTCAAAGTACTGCCGCGCCGCATCCAGGTTGTTGTCCTCGGCTGCCAGCACCCCCAGTTCGTACCGTGCATTCCCGTTGTCCGGGTCTATCGCAAGCTCCGCGGCAAATTCGTCCGCCGCCGCCTTTCGATCCTCGGCCTTCTGTCCGTCCCTGTAGCGCGTCAGGTAAACCCGCCCCATGCGGTAGTGAATACCTGTCCGTTGCGGATCAATCTCCAGTTCGTGCCGGAAGGCCGTCAGCGCGGCTTCAAAGTTCTTCTCGCTTTCGTTGGCCTCTCCCTGTGCCTGTAGCATCCACACAGAGTTCGGCGATTTGTCGTGCAACTGCATCATGGCCGCGTAGGCCTGGTTCCCGAAAACGCGGCCCGTGTGGTAAAGCACCTCGGGATCGTCCGGAAAGTTCCGGTTCAGCACCACCGCCGCTTCCACCGCGTCCAAGTCCCGGTGCAGTTGCATGTAGGCGTGCAGCAGTTCGAGTCCGCACATGCGCCGAACCTCCCGGTCAGCTGTCTGCCTGAATCCCTTTTCAAGCCCCGGAAGCGCCCGCGTGAAATCTCCCGTCTCCGCCAGCGAAAGCGCCAGCAGGCTGTCGAGCTTCGGCAGTCCCGGCTTCAGACGTTGCGCCGTGCGCACTTCTCTGATGGCCTCCTGGTATTCGCGTTGCTGGTAACAGAGCGCGGCCAGCGTCGCATGCACTTCCGCAACCCCCGGCTCCAGCTTCGCCAGTTTTTCAAAGTCTTCCTGTGCCGCGGCAATATGGCCCTGCGCAAGATTGCCCTGCCCTTCCTCTGTAAGTTGCGCAATTGCGCCGTTGTTGCCGGCCTGCGCGTGAGCGACCACCTGCAGGAGGCAAAGCAGCACCATCAGACGGACTATTTGTATCCGGGTATTAAACATCCCGCGAGTATAACTCTCGTTTCCTAAAGAATTCCGCCACGCCGTTGCGGCGTGGCGGAATGTTGGAGTTAGCAATGAGACTTCTTTTAGAAGGTGATTTTTCCGCCGAGTTGAAGGATTCGGGGGCTTGCCGCACCTGTAATCAAGCCGCCCGTGGAGGAGCCTACGTTGTTGGAGATGGTTTCGTTGCCACCCGATCCAGCAACGAGCAGGCCGTTCACGTCGCCGGCATATTGGTGATGGTTGAAGGTGTTGAACGCATCCGCCTTGAACACGAACTTAACACCCTCGGCAATCGAGAAGCCCTTGCCGATGCTCATGTCCCAGTTGTTGATGCCGGGCTGGGTGAGGAAGTTGCGGCTGGAATTTCCAAACACTCCGAGCACGGGCTGAGTAAAGCAGTTCATGTTGAGGCGAGAGAACTTCGCCTGCACGCCGGAGTAGTTATTCTTGTGGACGTCGCAGCCGGGCGTGATGTTTGCGCGCGGTGCCACCGTGCCGGTCAGGCCATCGATATCGGCCGCGGAAACACCGAAAGGAAATCCCTTTTGGAACGTGGCGATGCCGGTGAGCTGCCAATTTCCGATAGCCAGGTCGGCTGCCCGGCTGATTTGATTGGCAAAGTGTTTGCCGCGTCCGAATGGAAGTTGATACACGTAGCTGGACACGAACCTGTAGGGCGTGTTGAAATCCGACGGCCCGTAATCCAGCCCCGGATCATGGTTGTTCATGAAGCCCTGGTATCCAGTACCGGTAGCGCCTGCCCCGGCAGTCGCCGACTTGTCGTCGAGACTCTTGGACCAGGTAAACACTGAGGTCACAGCCAGGTCAGCGGAACGATGCTCGAACTTGACGTTTGCTGCGTGGTAAGTGGAGTAGCCATGGAAGTCGCTGTTGATGTAAAACCCGTTGAAATTCGGGTAGGGCAGACGGCTTGAAAGCGTGCATGGCGATTTAGTGATGTTGATGTAATTGCCACCGGAGTCCTGCGTCTGGCAGAACGCCAGGCTGGCGGAAGGAATGGGTAAAGCTTGTGCGATGTCGCGCCGGTTGAGCAGGTGCGTCCCATGGTTTCCGATGTAGTTCACTTCGAGGGTGGTGTTCCTGGCCAGTTGGCGCTCTACAGACATCGTCCAGGTTTGGACGTATGGATCGAGCGGGTTTTCCGACTCGATGACTGCGATGAACGACAGCGTCGACACCGGGAACGCCCCCAGAGTTCCGTAAGCGGGAAGGAGATCGTTGCCTAGTTTAGGATCGGCCGCTGGATTTGGAACCGACCCCGGACTGAGACTTAGGCGAACGCTGTATGGAAAGATATCCGCCGAGTCGTCGATTTCGCGGCCTTCATACGAGCTGAAGAAGACGCCGTAGCCGGCGCGAACCACCGTCTTGTTGTCGACGCGATAGTTGAAGCCGATCCTTGGCGCGAAGGGGCTCTTCAGGCCAGGGCGCGGCACCGAACCGCAATAGCGGAGGATCGGACCGCCGTTGTAGCCCACACCAGGCGCTACTCCATTCGTCGTCAAATTCGGGTCGGCGTAGCACAGGCCGCCCTGCGGATTGGTCTGGTCGAGCCAGAAGAAGTGGTTGTTGATTTCATACGTGGCGGCGCGGAAGTCCCAGCGCAGGCCTAAACTCAGGCTGAGCTTGGAATTGACCTTCCAGTTGTCTTCCACGTAAGGAGCAACATACTTATAGACGTGGTCCTGCGGGTTGCCGGCCACAGTGGTCGGGCTCAGCGGCCCAGGGACGAATCCACCCCAACCGGAGTAGTACCCGAGCAACATATCGGCGACGGCGTTGCCGGAGCCGCACAGGGGGGCAGCTGTCCCTCCGTTGACGGAAACCGGCGCATTGGGACAGCTGGACTGTCCCGCATTCGGCAGGCCGGACGAAATCGGAAGGCTGTTTTTGTCAATGGTGTTCGAGCTGAAGCTCCAATCGCCGTAGAAATCGTCGTCCAGGTTACGGGTGATGGTCCAATAGCGATAGTCGATGCCGAAGCCCAGCGTGTGCTGTCCTTTGATCTTGGTGAAAGAATCGGCCAATTCCCACTGCGGACTATAAGACCCGCTGTAGGAATTCACGGGGCCACCGCCGCTGGCGTAACTCGTCAGGCCCACATTGGGCCAGGTCTGCTGCAAAGGCCCGAAACCCTTGAACGTGTTGGCCTCGTTGAGAGTCGAAATCGCCGAAGAAGATGGGGCTGCGGAACCCTCAGGCGCGTTGGAGGAAAGATAACCGAAACGGGCGTTATTCACGCCGCTCTGGCCAACGCTGATGGTATGGGAAACTTCCCACGATACTCCCTGCTCGAAATACTGTTCAAGCCCGAGCGTAGGCGAGCCCGAATTGTAGTTGCCGGAGTTCACATAGTTGGAGTGGGTGTAGCGGCCGAAGAGCTTGCCAAATTTGGCGAGATCCTGGTCTCCACGGAACGTGTACTGATTCTGGGTCAAGGGTCCGGGGATGTTTTTGATGAAATTGGTTTCGCCCTCCGGCTGGCCGGTAACCGTCGGCGTAACCCAATAGGGGTTGGAGGTTGCCATCAAGCCGATGCGAGAGGTTATCGAAGCGGTAGGGATTGCATTGTTGGGGAAATTCTGTCCGGTGAGCGGGTTGATTGGCATGCAGTTGTAGCCCAGGCCAAGGAGGGCCGCGCACGCTGGCGTTCCGTAGTTAGGCAACGTGCCGCCGGTGAGAATCGGGTTCGTGGCCGAAAGATTGGGATACGTCTCCGCCGCGAAGTTTCCCTGCAGCACTGCCGGGTTGGGTTCAGATTCACGCAACTGTCCGCCGTTATTCATGCGCCAGCCTTCATAATTGGCCATCCAGAAGGACTTGTTGCGCCCGTCATAAAGCTTGGGAATATAAGCCGGCCCGCCAGCAACGAAGCCGAACTGGTTCAGTTCGAGGACCGAGTTTGAGGTGGCAATTCCCGCCTGGTATGTGTTTGCCGTGGGAAAGGGTTTGGCGTCGAAATGATAACTGCGATTGGACTCGAAGACCGATCCATGCAGCGAGTTGGTGCCGCTCTTGCTGACGATATTGACTTGACCGGCGGAAAATCCGTATTCAGCCGGATAGACGCCGCTCTCAACCTTGAATTCCTGAATCGCATCCTGGGACAGGATCACGGCCGGGGTTTCCATGGCCGTATCGGTGTTGGTCAGGCCGTCCAGTGTGTAGTTGTTGCCCTCCGGCCGCCCACCATTGATGCTGATCGCGTCGCCTTCGCCCTGGCGCATGGTGCCCTGCTCGCCGCCGAACGTTACAGCCCCAGCGCTGATAAAAAGAAGTTGCACGAAGTTGCGCCCGTCCAGGGGCAGCTCCGCCACTTGCTGCTGGCTCACGAGTTGGGAGATCGCCGCGGTGTCGGTGTCAAGTGCCACCGCCTGCGTTGTCACTTCAAGAGTTTCCGTTACCGCGCCGGGCTTCAAGGCCAGATCGACGCGGACCGACTGGTCAACCGCCAGCACGAAGCTGTTTGTCACCGATTTCTCAAAACCAGTCGACTCGGCTGAAACCTTGTACGTGCCCGGGTTCAGCGCCGGCACCTGATAGTCGCCCGCGGAACTGGACACGGTCTGTGATGCGACACCGGTTGCCACGTTCGTGACTGTTACTTTCACGTTGGGAATAACTGCTCCCGTCGCGTCTGTCACGGTTCCTATGATGGTACCGGTGGCGCCTGCCTGGCCCCATAGTGCATGGCCCAAGAGCACCATTGATACCAGCACTGCAAATTGCCTAAGCAATTTCACTGTTAGCCTCCTTACAGTTTTGTTGGGGGCGGTCCTGACTTCCCTTCCGCCACGTTTGCCACGCCCATTGGCCCCAGCCGCTTTCCGGGTGGGTTGGCGTGTTTTTTGGAGTTGGCTTTACTGCAAGCGGGGAACATAAATTCGTTGAAGCCACCCTCCATGCTTTCCTGCGATCACTGCCTGCATTACACCGGTTGAAATCTATTCTGGTTTGAAACCCGGCAAATATAGGACTGAAAATCAACCGCTGCAAAGGTCTTTACGGATAAATCTGAGGATAAGAGCGTTAGAGCATGGGTTTTTTGACGGAAATAAACCACTTAGCTCTTCAGGTTAAGAGCTGCTAAAGGGGGTAAAAGCGCTTCCGCCTCCTTTGCAAGGCTCCCATACATGTGCAGCCCGCCAGCCCCGGTGTTACACCAAGATTCGAATAAGAAGAACGGATCCCCATGTCGGGAGAGGTAACACAGAAATTGATGTTCCTGATCCCCGCGGCCAGCGACGATGAATGCTTTTCAATGTTCTTTACCTCCGTGTCCTGCTGAACTCCGCCGGTCGATTCGGCCATTCATTCTGGTGAGTTGCCTTGCTTAGTCTGCCAAATAAGCAGCGGCCGTCACTCTGCCGGCGCCACTCAATTTGGCCATTACCACTGCAGAAACCTTGGGATTCCGCAGTGGATTCCTGGAAAGCTGCGCTAGTCGATTTCCTGATTAAGGCGCAGGTCACGAGACGAGGCGCCCACACTCAAAGTTCGCTTGCCAGAAGCAGTGATCCATCTACCATCTTTTGTTGACCAGTATTGAAGCTGGCGCAACGCAATGTGGAGAGTAATGTTACGAGATTCACCTTTCTTGATGAGAACGCGGTCGAATGCGACCAGAGCGCGCACCGGA
The DNA here is from genome assembly GCA_963765025.1 of uncultured Acidobacteriaceae bacterium. Lineage (GTDB taxonomy): Bacteria > Acidobacteriota > Terriglobia > Terriglobales > Acidobacteriaceae > Telmatobacter. The sequence goes on from CAVXVM010000176.1 coordinate 20,108, forward strand.
AATTGCACTCCTTCCGGTATGTCGCTCGGCGCACTTAAGTAGACCTGCGGCACTTCATCCGAATCCATCCCGCCAGTGTTCTTAATGGTGACGGTTACGTCGAGACCGCCATCCGAGGTCTTGTTGACCGCAAGCCCGGAATAGTCGAAGCTGGTGTAGCTCAAGCCGAAGCCAAAAGGGTAGAGCGGAGCGATTCCTTCTTTATCAAACCAGCGGTAGCCTACATTCACTCCTTCGGAGTAAGTGGTCGTGCCATCCACACCTTTTTTCGAGCGTTCAGGGTACCTGGGATCGGTCGCGGGATAATCTGTAAGCGCTTTGCCCCAGGTCACAGGCATTCGGCCGGCGGGGCTCGTCTTGCCAGTCAGAAGGTTCGCCGTCGCCCATCCACCCTCATCGCCCGGCCACCACATTTCCAGGACACTCTTCACCTTGTCCAACCAGGGCATCGCAATGGGCAGACTGGTGTTGAGCACGACAATCGTGTTGGGGTTGACGGCTGACACCTCTTCAATCAGCTTGTCCTGATCGCCGGGCAGGCCAAAGGTTGGATGAAGGCGCGTCCATACAAACACGACTGCAACCTTGGCATTCTTCGCCGCGGCAATCGCCCCGTCATGATCTGCCTTGCGCTGCTCCGGGGTGTACCAATTCAGGCGTACCTGCACGGGAGCAGACGAAGTATCAGGATCAACTGCCACTTCGATCGCGTGTGGACCGGCCTTGAGTTCCAGCGGCCGGCGCACGTTATCGAGTTGGTCGGTGGTCGGAACCACGTTGTCCATGTTGGCCTGCAGAATATCGCCGTGCACGCCGCCCTGCATCGCGCCGGTATGGCAAACGCGCTTGCCGTCCACCTTCAGGCCGGCGTTGGTTCCCAGCGCCTGCAGGTACATCCAATATTCGCCATCGGACGGCACAGTTAACGTGCCTTTCCAAGTGATCCTGGAGTTCTCCGGCAGCGCGTTTCCTCCCTTGGTCGTAAAGTTGATCTGCGGATCGGCTTTGCCGCCGTCGCGCACCAGGCCGGTCTTGCCGTCGTGCGAGAAAACGCCGGCAGGAATCGTAGTGCCGGTCATGTCGTCTGCGACGGCAATCTGAATCTTTGAATTACCCGTGATCTTCCTGAGCGCCTCATACGGTCCAATCTGGCGGTAGGGCAGGCCTTCTGAACGCTCGCCACTCATGCCGATCGAGTCCACCTGCAACGCCGTCGGTCCAATCAATACAGTCGAGTCCATGTCGGCGGTCTTGAGCGGGAGCGCGCCGTCGTTCTTTAGTAGGACCGCGGCCTCTTCGCCGGTGTGCTGGATGACTTTCGCATTCTCCTCGATCGCATGTGCGGTGACGGTGTGCTTCTGCTGGCCGTCCATGTAGCCGAAATGAACGATCTCGTAGAGCACGCGGCCAGCGGCACGAGTGATGGTCTCTTCGTTGACCAAGCCATCCTTCAATGCTTCGGGCATTTTCCTCGGGTCAAGATTGACGCCGAATGCTCCGAAGTCGCCCCTCACCGGCTTGGGCTCTTCGGGCAGGTGGCCGAAGAAACCTTCCAACATGTCGTTCATCGGGTTCACCGGCGGTGGGGGTTTCACCGGCTGAGAATCAAAGAACGTAGGCATGAAGCCGAGCGGTCCAGGACCTGGCTCGCCAGGCATCTCCATATCAAGACCCTGATTGATGAAGTCAACTGCGTGCACCGCGCCCCAATCGGAAGTAACGAAGCCTTTGAAGCCGATCTCGTCGCGGAGAATCTTCTGGAGTGTGGACTTGTTGCCGCATGCGAACACGCCATTCAGTTTGTTGTAGGAGCACATGATCGAGCTCACGTCGGCCCGCTTCACAGCCGCTTCGAAAGGCGCGACGTAAATTTCGTGTAGGGCCTGGTCGTCGATCGAGGTGCTGAAATTCTCCGAGTCGTAGCCCACATAGTGCTTGATCTGCGCCATTACGTGTTCCGACTGGATCCCCTTGACCTCAGACACAGCCATTTCGCCGGTCAGGTAGGGGTCCTCGCCGAAGGTATTAAAGGCTCGCTCAAACTCCAGGTCGCGAACGATATTGACGAAGGGCTGCAAGGCCACATCAATGCCCAGGGATCGCGCTTCACGGCCAATCACCACACCGTTTTCCTCTGCGGTTTTGCGATTGAAAGTGGCGGCCACTCCCATGGTTGCAGTTTCAGCATGAGAGGGATGGCGAGCAAGCACTCCTGGCGGTCCGTCGGCAAAGCGAAGTCCCGGAATGCCTAGACGCGGAACACCGGCGATGTAACCGGCTTGCCCCTGGTATACCGCGGGGTCCTCCTGCGTTCCGTCGATCAGTTTGATTTTTTCATTCAGTGTCATCTGACTCAGCAATTTGTCTACGCGAGCATCTCCGGTGACCACCGGAACCGATTGAGAAAGAGCGTCCGCACCGGCAAGAGTACCGAGGATTGCGGCGCCTAATGAGAGCATCACGATTCGAAACTTAAATCTCAATTTCTTTCCTTTTCGAAGGCACTACGTTGAGCTGATTCTTGACGAAGAAACGAAGGGCAAGAAATACCGCCCGGGAAACGATCAGGCAGATCCTCTCGAATACATGGAACGTCGAATGGATTGCATGGCCGTGTTCGCTTTTTTCAGATTGGAAAAATATTTCCCACCGAAACGCCGATCACTCTAGGCTCACATCGGAACACCATGCAAGGTTCTCAACGGTTAAGAGAGGTACGTTAATGGCTGAATACGCGACAAGTCGTTCATATTAAGCCAGTTAGTTTTGAGACGTTAAGACACTTACGAACCAAATCTTATCTGTTTTGTGCTAAGATTCCTGACGTTGGTAAAGAGAATGCGGGCGGGCTAGGAGATTCAAGGTGGACGCTAGCGGAGCTGAAGCATACAAGCCTGAGACGAGCATTTTTGGGGCGGAAATTCAGGCTGCCGTCAGGTCTGAGCTTGCATTGATTCTCGCGGCGCCCTCATTTGCTCAGAGCAATCGATGCAAGAGATTTCTAAGCTTTGTCGTTCTGCAGACGCTCTCCGGCCATGCGGGCGAACTCAAAGAGCGGACCGTCGGAATCGGGGTATTCGATCGGGCCAACGATTACGACACTGGCGGAGATTCGATTGTGCGCGTCACATCCAACGAGGTGCGCAAACGAATCAGCCAGTTCTATGCGGAATCCTCAGTTGCCCACCCAATTCAAATTGACCTCCCAAGGGGGAGCTATGTTCCCGAATTCAGGATTCACCCGGCTAGACGAAACAACGAACCCGTACAGATCGTCGCATCGGTTGGTTCAGATCAAGGGGATTTAGCAGAGGCTGCAACCGCGATTGTGGAGGCACATTCATTTTCCAATGACCCAATCGACGAGACAGCCGCTATTCAAGCAGGAAATGTGCTTACGGAAGGAACTGCAAGATCCCGAAGTCGCAAGCTTCTGGTCTTCATTGCTCTTCTGATCGTCATTCTGGTGAGCGCGGCAATCACTGTTGTTGGTTGGAGAAGTCGAGTCAAGAACAACGTGCCACGGATTTGGGATGCATTTCAGCGCTCGAATGTACCTGTCCTTATCGTTTTGGGGACGCACGACATTCCGTTTTCGAGCAGCGCCTCAACTGCCGAAGAGGATTTCACCTATCAAGCTCTCCATAAGGAAACGATCCCCGTTGATGACGTTTCAGTCGTCACCTCGATTGCAAGCCTGCTGGGGAAAAAAGGCATTCCTTTTCGGGTGATTGGAGCTAGTCAGGCTTCGCTAACCGACCTTAGGAGGCAGCCAGTCATTCTTATAGGAGCTGCCGACAACAAGTGGACACTCCGGCTGAGCCAGGATCTGCGGTATCGGATTGAGTTTGTTCCTCCGGCAAAGAACCAGGTTGCAGTCGCAACGATTGTCGACTCCAAAAAGCCTGATTCAGTTCCCTGGAGGACGGATTTCTCGATCCCGATGAACCAATTGAACAATGACTATGCAGTTGTGGCCAAGGTCGACGACCCCACAACAGGCGTTCCGGTGCTCTTTGACGCAGGACTCGGCAACGACGGGAGCCTGGCCGCAAGCGAATTGATCGCGTCGGTCGCACTACCGAATGCACTCGCCTCTGAAGCCAGTTGCAGAGGAAAGTCAAATTTCGAGGCCGTCATTGAGACGGAAATCATCGACGCCAAGCCCGGACCACCACACATTCTCCGCCTCCTGTGCTGGTGATCTGCCAAGCGGGATCATGCCCAGCGGTCTTCATACCTGGATTAAGCACATCGCCATTCCTCTCATTGGATCTGGGCGTCTGGCTGTAACTCGAATGCCGGAGACCGGCGAGGAGTCTTCATGAAAAGACTGTTGGCCTCGATGAATCGAAATATAGAGTAGGAAGAAGAGCGATTTGCCCGGGGTGAATCGCCGGATCAGGCGAGAGTAGCGGTACGGCGTGAAATTGGAAATGTTCCGCTTGTTGCCGATGTGACCAGTAAACAATGGGGTTGGGAGATGGTTGAGCAAATAATGCAGGATTTAAGTTTTGCCTTCCGGCAACTGCGCCGCTCGCCGGCTTTCACGACTACCGCGATCGCCGCCCTGGCACTGGGCATCGGGGCCAACACAGCAATCTTCAGCGTGGTCAACGCCGTCCTGCTTAAGCCTCTCACCTATCCCGAGGCCGATCGCATGGTGAACTTTCTGGTGCCTTCGGCCGAGATTGCCAACAACCTTCATAACATTCCAGAGTTTCATTTCTTCCAACGGCAAACGAAGCTATTCAAGGAAGTGGTGGCATTCGACAACGCGGGTCCAGGCTTTAACCTGACCGGCGGCAGCCGTCCGGAGCAAGTCAACGGAATTCACGTGACAGAGGGCTACTTCCGCGTCTATGGCGCACCCTTGGCCCTAGGAAGGACTTTCACCGCGCAGGAGGACTCGCCCCACGGCGGCCAAGTCGTTGTCCTAAGCTACGGCCTATGGCAACGCAAGTTCGGCGGCGACCAGGCCATCGTGGGGAAATCGATCTCTCTGGGTAATGAACCCTACACCGTCGTCGGCGTAATCGGAAAGGATTTCGTGGGTGACGTGCAAGCCGACCTCTGGCTGCCGTTTCAGTTTGACCCTGCCAGCACCGACATGAATGTCTTCTTTTTTATGACCGGGGTGCTGCAGCCAGACGTCAGGGTGGCGCAAGCCAACGCCAAATTGGCGGCCCTGAGCTCTGAGTTTCTTCGTGAATATCCGAAAGCGTGGGATCCGCACCCCAGGGTTGGGCCGTTGCGCGACAGTATCATCGGCGACGCGCGCAATTCGCTGCTGATGATGCTGGGCGCGGTTGGGCTCGTGCTACTCATCTCCTGCGCCAATGTAGCCAATCTGATGCTGGTGCGTGCCACCAGCCGCAAACGCGAGTTCGCTGTCCGCTCGGCACTGGGATCAGGCCGCGCGCGTATCGTGCGACAGTTGCTGACTGAGAGCGTATTGCTCTCCATGGCTGGCGGCGTTCTCGGTGTGATTCTCGGCTTTGCAGGCGTCCGAGCGCTGCTCGCCGTCAGTCCCGCCGGTCTGCCTCGCATCGGCGAGGGCGGCTCCGCCATCGGCATCGATTGGCGCGTGCTCGGTTTCACACTTGGTGTCTCGTTTCTTACAGGCATTCTGTTTGGATTGTTCCCCGCCTTCAGCGCATCGCGCACTGACTTGAATTCCGCGCTCAAAGAGAGCGGCAATCGCTCCAGCACCGGGTTCAGCGAGGGAAAGGCTCGCTCGCTGCTTGTCGTCAGCGAAGTATCTCTAGCCCTCGTGCTGCTGATCAGCGCGGCGCTGCTTATCCGCAGCTTCATTGCGCTCCACGAGGTAAGCCCGGGCTTCGATTTTCACAATGTCCTCACCATGGAGATGTCGCTCAATGGCCACCGCTACCAGAGCACAGCCGGCTTGACTCAGCTGTTGCGGAATGGGCGCGACCGGCTCAATGCCATCCCTGGAGTCGAACTCGCGGCGGCGGGATTTTGGCGGCCGATCGATGTCGAGGATGGCACGGGAGGATTCCACATTGTCGGTCGTCCGGTGGAAAAGAACTGCTGCGGAAGCAAGTGGATGAGCATTACGCCCGGCTATCTGAACCTTTTCAATATCCCCATGCTGCGTGGCCGCGACTTTACGGAAGACGACAATGCCGGGGCGCCGCGTGTAGCACTCATCAATGAGGCCTTCGCCCGGAAATACTTTCCCGACGAAGATCCCATAGGAAAGCAGATCGACCACGGACAGGGAGGGGGACAGCGAGGGATAGAAACAATCATCGGCATCGTTGCGGACTTTCATGACGGCGGTCTAGCCACGCCCGCCAGTCCGATGATGATTGTTCCCATTGCCCAGGTCTCGGATGACTATAACGCAGCTTACGCCAATATCCAGCCGCTTTTCTGGCTGGTGCGAACTCACGGCGACCCGCACCTGACCATTCCCGCCATCACCGAGCAGTTGCGCATCGCTAGCGACGGATTCCCGGTGGCGCATATCCGCACGATGGATGAGGTGATGGGGAACTCCACGGCGCGACAGAGTTTCCAGATGCTGCTGCTGACGATTTTTGGCGCGGTCGCGTTGATGCTGGCCGCCATCGGCATCTACGGCTTGATGGCCTACTCCGTCGCGCAACGTACCCAGGAGATGGGCATCCGCATGGCCCTCGGCGCAGAACGTTCCGCCATCCGCGGTCTTGTCGTCTGGGACGGAATGCGGCTGGCTCTCACAGGGGTAATGCTGGGCCTCGCCGCATCCTTCGGTCTCAACCACTTCGTTGCAAGGTTCCTCTTCGGCATTCGCCCCTTGGACCCGCTGGTTTTTGTCTCAGTGCCAATCGTTCTGTCCGCGGTGGCACTCGTTGCTGTGTGGATTCCCGCCACACGCGCCTCCAGTGTTGATCCTGTCTGTGTTCTGAAGAGCGAATAGAGGCCACACCAAGATCAGCCGCGGGGCATTCGCATCTACGGAGATATCGCGAGAATAACCGAGATTTGGCATCTTCAAGCGAAGGCTCGACAAATTCACGGTCGTCGTTTCAACAAATGCAGCAGCTTGCGGATATTACTAGCGAGGCACGGAATAGAGTGCAATCTCGTCGCGGGTAAGCACTGCCAGTTGCGAGCCATCAGGCGCCAAGGCGAATCCGTCCCGGCTCGATGAGGGAGAACCAGCCATCACGGAGAGAACACGCTTTCCATCTACAGCGCGATAAACCTTGAAACTCTCAGTGGAAAGGTCTTCCGCGCTAAACACAGCACCTGACGACATGGGGCGGCTGGACTGTACAGTTCTCATGACGAAAAATTTGCGGTCATCGCTTCCCCTTGCGGCATAACCGAACTCATTCGATTTTGCGATGCCCTTAAGCAGCGGGATTCCATTGGGACGCAGCACGCGGTACTCGAATTCTTCATTCGGTTCATTGCAACTCACCATGAAGAGAAGGTCGGGCGAAATGCTGAACATATCGGGCACACAGCTGGAGTTGAACAGGGCGACAGTTGAAGCATGATTGTCCCAGGCCAGCATCGAGATGCGGTAGCGCATGTTCGGCTGAGCCAGCAACCTGGCCTGACCCTCATTCAGGAGCGTTGGGGCCCTCAGACCGGAGCGCGCGGACGAAGTGGCAATGGTCTCGAACTCGCGATTCAGAATCCTGATTTCGACATCTTCCTCGGGCTCGGTACCGAGGTTTTGGACAAGCTTGGCATGCAATTCCGGCGTATACCGCTCGCGGATTACGCCAATGGCGACGAAGGCGCCGTCGGGGGTTTCGCGGACAAAGGCGAGCGGCCCGCCGATGGGCACGCGATTCAGAATCTTGAGCCCCTCGCCATATACACGCAACTCTGAGCCGACATGCACCAGTACGCGGCCCTCTGACAGCGGCCAGAGGTATTGGCCGTTGTCGGGCAGCTCCCAATCGACAGTGTGTGTCACCTGTCGTGTGTCGGTGTCCACAAGAAGCGCGCGGATGACGCGTACAGTCGATCCTGCCGGTCCCAGGTTATGCCTGGACAGGAGTGAGTGAGGATTAAAGGCAACCAGCAGTTCCTTGGGTCCGAGATAGGCCAGTGCCTCATCGAAGTCGAAGCTGCGCATCGCCCTCTGCGGGCGTGACGCATACCCGAATTGGTTGATCGAGATGCTGGCCGCCATTTTTCCCATTTCGTCCGCACTGCCGGACGGCAACTCCTGGTTGCACTGCGGCGGCGCACAAAGATCAATGTCGGGAACGGGCGGAAGGTCTGGAACGCGTGCTTCCATCTTCTTGCCAGTGGAAATCTCCGTGCTGGAAGCGCCCGCTACGGCTCGCGGAGCCGCCATACGATCGGCCGGCATGGGACGAATTACGTCGTGCTCCGGAACCAGCAGCATTAGTGTCCGCTTCTCCAGCTTCACATCGTGGTCTTCCGATCTCAGAACGGAACTGTTTTCCGGCCCGGCGCCAACGCGCAGCATCAATCCCCTGATCCCAGATACATCCCCCATCTGCAGGTGTGGGACCGCCGCGGCTTGCTTCAGGTCCACCTGGTTGTCGAGGTTCTGGACGTAACTCGCGCGCATATTGGAAAAGTTTGTAAACCCATTGGTTCCGGCTGCGGCTGAGAAGCCGCTCGTGGTAAACGGAGCTGGGTCGGCGATGATGCCAACGTCGTAATCCTGCGGCGGAGCCGCCAGTGCAACAAGCATCAACTTGAAGCCGTCCATCTCCTTTTGACCGCATTGCGCTTTGGTAAACACGAGATCGAGTTCGGAAGGTTTGGAGATTTTGGTGTGGGGAACCACCGCAACCACATGCCCCTCCAGAATCGCTCCGTTCACGAGGACGCAATCTGTACCTCGCCAATCGGCGTTGAACGCGCGCGTAGACAGTTGACCCAACCTGCAGGAGGTGAGCTTGCACATCCCCCATCAATTCCGCCTGAATCGGCGTGACTGCCGGCTTGGCCCCGATTTCAGCAAATGCCGCCATGCAACCAAAAGCGACAATCAGCGTAAATTTCTGGATCAGTCTCATCATCCTCGGACTCCGCTGGATGGAATTATAGCGAAGCGAACAAACTCTGGTTTGAGAGGCCGCATATTCCTGCGGCCCCACTGATTGGATATCAGCGACCGATGGTTTACTCGCTCCCCCAATGCAAACTCAATTTGTCACGGGATGTCACATTGCCGCGCTTTCCCGCTGACCATTCGGCAGTATTCCAAGAGGAAGACCAACTCACGGTCAGTCATTTGTTCATCTGCATCCCGGGACTCCTCAAACGATGTACATTGAATGATTACGGCACGATCGCCCACTTGAAAGGATAGTTCTGACAAACGTGCTCACGCGACGCAAATTCTCTTCTTCCCTGGCCTTGTCCATCGCGGATCTTTCTCTCTATTCGCGCTCGGGATCTTCCACCGAGGTCTTCAGCAATTCCGTAATCGCTCCCTTCCGGACGCCATACAAATACGGCAAACTCGTTCTTGGCGCTTCAGCCGACTCTGGCGCCTTTGACTGCCAATCCGTCGACGATCCATTCGTCTTTCTCCATGATGGCGCCTTCCACATGCTGTACATTGGCTTCGACGGGACCGGCTACCAGACTGGCCTTGCCAAATCTGCCGATCTCGTTACGTGGGAGCGTGTCGCATGCGTGGCGCGCCGCGATCCCAACTCGAAATACACGCGCTACAACATTGCACTCAGTTGTCTTTTGCGGGAAGACAGCCTCACGTCGAGCGGCAGATTGAAGAAAGTGCATGGCCGCTATCTGGGCGCCTGGCATGCCTACCCCAATGCTGGATACGAAGAAGGCGCCGCAGTCATCGGCCTTGCCTGGAGCAGCGACTTGCTGCACTGGGAGTTGACCGACCCGATTCTGTTTCCTGCCGACGGCGCGCCCTGGGAGCACGGCGGCCTCTACCGACCCAACCTCATCGAGCACGACGGCGTGTATTGCCTCTACTACAACGCCAAGACCGATCCTCTGCCCAAAAGCGCGGGTGGAGGTTGGCACGAACAGACTGGCGTCGCCACCTCGCGCGATCTCAAACACTGGACGCGCTACAAAGGGAACCCTATCCTGCCAAATGGTGAAACCGACTCCTGGGATAGCCGCTTTGCCAGTAATCCCTTCGTCGTGCGCCACCATAGCCTCTGGGGCATGTACTATTTCGGCTTCGATCGCCGCGGCGTGGCCCGCGAACTTTTCGCCTTGGGCCATGAACCTTACCACTTCCAGAAGGTCAACGAAGTCATGGTTGACCGGGGTGCACCCGGCGCTGTCGACGAGACCTTCGCTCACAAGCCCTGTGTAATCTTCAGCGATGGAATCCTCTACCACTTCTACTGCGCTGTATCCGGCAAGTGGCCGCATGAAGTACGAGGCATATCCGTCGCGCGATCAAAACCCTGGTAAAAGAATACCTACCGCGTGGAATTCTCAGCGCGAACCAGGTACTTCCCAGACTCGACTGTCAATTCAACCCTGCCGTCCCCAGCTTGCGTGGCGATCACTCCTGGGGCCTTGGCTGCAGGCAAGCCGTTCACTGCGACTGCGCCCGAAGCATCCGCGTCAACGACGATTCTTGCGGTCGTGTTCACCGGAATGACAAATGTATAGACGGTTTCATGCGCTCCGCGCTGCCAATTGCTTTCAACCAGTCCAATAGCTGAGTGGTAACGCACGCGCACCCACGCAATCTTCCCCACCAGCGCTGGATGCAGCACAAGCCGGTCCGCACCCTCGCGCGAAAGATTCAGGTTGATCCCTCCGAGTCCGCGATAGAACCACTCTTCTGCGCTCCCCAGCATGAAGTGATCCTGCGAATGGCTTGCATCCCACCCCTCGGTAAGCGACGTAGCTCCTTGCGCAAGTTGATATCCGTAGCTCGGCGCGTCCGTTCGTTCCAGCATGTCGAACAGAACATCTGAACGTCCGCCATCGAGCAGCGCTTCGACTGCATAGTGAAAGCCCACCTCGCCGGATGTCGTGTGATTCTGGTGCGCGCGAATGTCCGCGACCAATGCATCGAGAACGGCCGCCCGCTGCTTCTCCGGCGTCAAACCAAGTGCCAGCGGCATGGCCTGAGCGGTCTGGCTGCCTTTGTCGTAGATGCCACGCACTGCATCGAAAAAGCGTGCATTGAATGTCGCACGTACAGCTTTCGCCTGCTCGGCATAGTCGCGGCTCTCGTCCGTCTTGCCAAGAACTTCTGCTGTTCGTTCCAGCGTCTTCAGGTCCTGGTAGTAGATAGCCGTCCCGGTCACACCGGCCGTTGTCAGCTTCGCGAATCCCGGTTCGCCGGGGCCAATGTCGTACCAATCTCCGAGCCCGTAATCGACAATTCCATCCTGAGCCCGCGCACCTAGATACCTGGTGTAGGCACGCATCACGTTGTACTGCGCTTCCAGGAATTCGCGATTTCCTGTTCGATCAAACACGACCCAAGGCGCGAGCACTGCTGCGCTTCCCCACTCTGGGGAGTCATTAAACATGTCATGTTTAGCGGGATCGAAAACGACGTACTGTGGTGCAATCTCGGGCACCATCCCAGCTTTGTCGCCTTCGCGTCGTTGCGTGTCGGCAATGTTGCGCGCTGTGGCGGCGTACAAATCGGAAAAATCAAAGTCGTACAGCATCGACGGCGCCATCAGGTGCGTCTCTTCAAGCCAGCCAAGCTTCTCTCTGTGCGGACAATCGGTGAATAAGCTTACCGCGTTGTTTTCAATGGCGCGCAGGATCAGATTGTGAATCCGATTCAGCAGTTCATCCGACGTCGCAAACTCGCCCACTGCGCGCGACGATGAATGTACGGCGCTTCCTGCCAACCGCAACACACGCCCCCCGCGATTCCCTGCGCCGGAATTACTGGTTTCTACCTGAACGTATCGAAACCCGTAATAGCTGAATCTTGGGTGCCAGGTCTCGACGCCTGAACCGCGAAGCGTGTAAGAGAACCACTGTGGTTGTCCCGAGCTTCGCTGCAGCACCTGGCCATCCTTGTCGAGCAGTTCGCCCGAGATCAAACGAATCACCCAACCTGGCGGCCCATCTACTTTAATCTCGGGCCAGCCGGCGAAATTCTGCCCCAGGTCGTATACCGTTACACCCGGCTTGATCTTCGTCACTTTCACGGGCGCGTACGTGTGCATCACCCTGATGGGCGGTGCATTCTCGGGCGTCATCGCGCCACCAGGTCCATCAACAAGATTGACTGCACGCCACGCACGATCGTCGAACCCTGCTCGATCCCATCCCCGCGGTTCCAGCCGGGCATCAAAATCCTCTCCACCGTAGGTCGATGAGAATGTTATCGGTCCAGGCGCCGTCTTCCATGTTCCGTCGCTTGCTATTTCCTCAAAGCTGCCATCCGCGAACTCTATGTGCAGTTGCACTGCGCATATTGGCTGCCCGTAGCTTCCCTCGAACTTGGTATATCGCTCGGGAGTATGCAGAACTCGGTACATACCGTTGCCCAGCATCACTCCCAACGCATTTTGCCCTTGGCGCACAAGTGGAGTCACATCGTATGCGTCGTAGTAGACAGTTTTGCGGTATTCGCTCCAGCCCGGTGTCAGCTCGTCATTGCCCACCTTGCTGCCATTGATGCGCAGCTCATCTTGCCCCAGCCCTGACGCGTACAGCAGCGCCCGTGCCACTCGATGCTTGAGCGTAAAGCCTTTTCGGAAGATGGGGAGGGGGCCATCGTCATCTCCGCTGTTGTCAGGTTGAGCGGCGATCCAGACCGCGTGCCACTCTGGCGCTTGGGTCCAATGGCCTGGGCTGCTCCAGCCGCTCGCATGCTGCTGCTCATCCCACACTTTCACTCGCCAGGTATAGGCTTGCTGAGCCTTCAACATGAGTCCCGCATAGGCAATCCCTGAAGTCGCTCTGTCCTTGACCACACCGCTATCCCAAAGAATGTCTTTGGGTGCGGCAAAGCTGTCATTTGCGGAAATCACTTGAATGCGGTAGGCCGACTGGAAGACCCCAAACAATTCGGGCGACTTCGCCGCCAATTGCCACGAGAGCACCGGGCGTGCTTCCGAAACTGCCAAGGGCTCGCTTTTACCCGAGCATCGCAAATCGAGGGGGCTCGCCAAATGCGACACCGGCGATCCGGAGGCCGCATGTGCAAGCGAGCTGACAAGCAACAGAAAGGATGCCCCTGGAATTAGTCCATGCCGGTCGGCAGGATTACCGTTCAGATGCGCTCTCACTCTGGAGTTTGAAAACATGAATCAAGTGATATCGCAGTGGAGCTTCGTAAGACAATCCCAAAATCCGCAAATGTCTGCCAGCTCGCATGGCATGAAACATCAAGATCCCTGTCGCAGTGCCAATCGATTGCGGTCCGCTGCGTGGTCCATTGCGCTTGCTGCAACAATTGCAACCGGGCATTCGCCCAACGCCAAGCATAGCTAGCTCGCGCGTGTTCCCTGGTCGAATCGACTTCCCCTTCAGGGTCTGAAAGCCCCTACGGAAACACGAGAAAAGATCAATTGATTGCTGAATTCCACTGGCTAAATCTAGACTCTTAGCGAGCCACGAAACGCCCTGCCGCTGTAAAAACAAGGTGCGGTGTTGTGATAGACGAAGACAGTGTCGAAGCGGCGATCGGCAAAGATTGCGCCGCCGAGTTTCCTAATAGCAGAAGGCGTTTTCAACCAGCTCTGCGTTTTCGTGTCAAAATCTCCGAGTTTCTGCAACGCCCGATATTGTTCTTCCGTTAAAGGCTCGATGCCCATGGCGGCTGCCATGTCCAGAACGTTACCTGCCGGATGCAATCCATCTTTGTTTCTTTTCTCTTGCCCTTTACGGTCGTAACAGACACCTCTTCGGCCTTTGGGGCTTTCGGCTGAACAATCACAAAAAATGTATTGGTCTGTTTCTTTCTCCTGACCGATCACATCCGGCTCTCCGCCAGTTTCTTCCATTGCATGGAGCGAGCAGAGCGCATGAAAGTTCGCGTTCAGTCTTGCCTCTACTTTTATCCATTCCAGGCCTTTATGGCGATTCATGTTTTTCTCAAAACGGGCATGCAAAGTTTTGAGCAGCTCTTCGCGTTGTGTTTTAGAAAGGGTGGTGTTTGCCATGGTTTTCCCGCTTAGAAAAGGGTGAGTGGAATGAATATTGCATTCATGGCCCGCCGTTCGCAACCGTCCACGATCAGCCCACGATCAAGGTAAACGTGGTTGATGCCGTTTGCCCTGCCGAATACACAGACACGGTGGGCGTAGATGTACCAGCTTGCGAGTCCGCGCCAGCAACGAAAGTGAGTGTCCCAGAGGGGTTTGTATCAGTCGATGCGTAATTCACCTGGACCCCGGCGGGAAGGCCGGAAACGACGACTAACGCGGTCTCGCTGCTTGAAGCAATTGTGATTGGATCGATGACAGCAGTCCCGTCCTGCAACAAATTGACCGTCGAGTGGGTGAGAGAAACGGTGATGGGCACCTGCGCTGACGGAAGCATCGAAGCGCCACCGCCGCATCCTGCCGCCGCAACCACCGCTCCGGCGGAAACCATCACTAGCATTGTGCGAAACGATTGAGAGATAAAACGCATAATCGGCTCACACCTCAACGAATTGCTCGCCCGACAGCTCAGATTGTAGCGTGAAAATATGTGGTGGGCCCGATTCGATTTGTGCCATTGGAGAAGAGACATTTGAGAAATCATCGGGCACTCCAACCAGTGTCATCATGGAGTTCAAATTCCCCTATACCCAGGTGATAATTCCCTGCTTGGTTTGTCTCTTAAAATTTGCCCCCGACGGAGTAAATTTCTTATATTCCGCTTGATGAACGCATACCCCCTGTAGTTTGTGGCGCCAAGTCCACAGAATTCCCTGTTTCATTCCTTGTTAGCAGCATATGAAGAATCACAGCGTAAGCTTCGGGGAAGTATTTTCGGAGGTATTTTCAGAGAAATGATGTGTCACTCCTCTATTATGAGACGATTCAGATCCTTCCCTCTCCGCCATTGCATGGAGCAGACGCTCGCTACCCGCTCGCACTGGCCCCTCCCATGTTCAATCTTGATAGTGGTTCGCAGTTGACTGCGAGCTCCGCCAGATATTCCGCCTACCTGATTGGACTTAAACGCAAATACAAGATAACTAGCAACTTGAAATCATTCATTACAGATAACTCCTTTCAGCTGAATTCCTTCCAGTGCCCTCAACTGCGCTCAAGGTCCATACCATGCGGAAATCACCGTAACGCGGGGCTTTCCGAAATCCGACGAGATTGCGAATTGCAACTGTCGATTGAACCTGGATCAGTCCATTGCGGAATGATTTAGCCCGGCGTTGCTGTCATACACTGGTGATCTAGAGGCTTAGCCTAAATCGATCGAGACTCCGGTCTCAAAAGGACAAGATGAAACATTCATTTCGCCGCGGATTGCTCGGAATTTCAGCACTTGTGTTCTTAAATCTTTCTTTTCTGGCTGTGCCAGGATTGTCGCAGAATGCGAAGACGCAAAAGGTCAAGGGTCCGTGGATGGACGCGAACCTTACTCCGGACGAGCGCGCTGACCTGGTGCTGAAGCAGATGACGATCGACGAAAAGATCCAATTGCTGCATGGGAATGGGATGCCCCAGGATGAACCAGTCACCTTATTGAACGCGGCATCAAACCACGGGGCGGGATACGTGGCTGGAATTGAACGGCTGGGTATTCCGGGGATCGACATGAGCGACGCGGCGTATGGAGTCCGCGCCAGCGGTTCGAACGGGCGGTATTCAACGGCTTTGCCGGCCAACGTGGCGGCGGCGGCAAGCTGGGACCCCGAGGCTGCGTTTGAATATGGCGCGCTGATTGGGCGTGAGCTGCGGGCTCAGGGGTTCAACATGTCACTGGGCGGCGGAGTGGACATTACGCGCGAGCCGCGCAACGGGCGGACGTTTGAGTATCTGGGCGAAGACCCGGTTCTGGCCGGCACGCTAGTGGCACGACTGATCGCCGGGACGCAGTCGCAGCACGTGATAGGCGATATCAAGCACTATGCATTCAACGATCAGGAAAGCGGACGCAGTTCAGCCGATGTCCGCATCAGCAAGCGGGCGGCGCGGGAGACTGACTTGCTGGCCTTTGAGATCGGCGTTACCCAGGGCCACCCGGCTGCGGTGATGTGCTCGTATAACCGCGTGAATGGGGACTTTGCCTGCGAAAACAAGTATCTGCTGAATGAGGTGTTGAAGAAGGACTGGCAATTTCCCGGATTCGTGTTGTCGGACTGGGGCGGAACGCATAGCGACGCAAAGGCCTCGGCGGCAGGACTGGATAACGAGGAGCCCGGCGATTTTTTTTATGGTGAGCGCTTCAAGGCTGCCGTGCAGGCGGGGAGGATTCCAGAGGCTGAGCTGGACGAGCATGTACATCGTATTTTGCGGTCAGAGTTTGCAGCGGGAATTGTCGATTTTCCGCGTCAGCGGAGCGTGGTAGATCCACTTGCGGGATTGGAGGTTGCGCGGAAGATTGAGGAAGGCGGCATCGTCCTGCTGAAAAACGATCGGGCCGTGCTGCCACTGGACGCGGGGAAAGTTCACACCATTGCCGTGATTGGCGCTCATGCCGATGTGGGGATGATCTCCGGTGGAGGGTCGGCGCAGGTGGATCCTCCGGGAGGCAATGCCATTTCAGCTCCGGGCGAGGGAGCCACGCACTGGCAGGAAGAGATCTGGTTTCCGACTTCGCCGCTGAAGGCCATTCAAGCGCGAGCGCCGCATGCAGTTGTGACTTATGATCCGGGCACAGATGCGAATGCCGCGGCTGCAGCGGCCAAGGGCGCGGACGTCGCAATCGTATTTGCTTACGAGTGGGAGAGCGAAGGCATGGATCTCCCGAATCTTTCTCTTCCCCTGCACCAGGACGAGCTGATTGCGCAGGTTGCCGCGGCGAATCCGCACACTGTCGTAGTGCTGGAGACGGCAAGTCCGGTGACGATGCCGTGGGTGGATGCTCCCTCAGCGATCCTCGAGGCGTGGTTTGCGGGGAGCGACGGCGCCAATGCTTTGGGCAATATTCTGTTCGGGTCAGTAAACCCGAGTGGCAAGCTTCCCAACACTTTCCCGAAGAGCGAGGCCGATCTGCCGCATCCGACGCTGGTGAAGCCGCCCCTGGCGTCGCAGCGTTTCTCGGGCCCGGTTTCGCCTGTGCAGAGAGCGGAGGGCCTGCCGCCATTCCAGGTTGCATATGACGAAGGACTCAAGGTCGGCTACAAGTGGTATGACGCGGAGAAGAAGGCAGTTCTGTTTCCGTTTGGCTATGGTCTGTCTTATACGAGTTACGGCTACTCAGGGTTGACGGTGACTCAGGGCAAGACGGTCGAGGCCACCTTTACCGTTGCCAACACCGGGGGGCGTGCCGGAGCGGAGGTTGCGGAGGTGTATGCATCGCTGCCAAGCGCAGCCGCTGAGCCTCCGAAGCGTTTGGTGGGCTGGAGCAAGGTGAAGCTCGATGCAGGAGAGAAGAAGACGGTCACCGTAGAGATTGACCCGAAATACCTCTCGATTTTTGATGAAGAGAAGGATGGATGGATCCTTGTTCCGGGCGAATACACCATTCTGGTTGGAGGGTCGTCACAGGATCTTCCGCTTCGAGCAACATTCAGCGTGAAGTAGTTCAAAGTGCGCAATCGTCAAGTGGTCAGCAGTTGAAGCAAAGTTCGTAATTTCCCAGTGGATGTTACGGGGCAAGGACGGTCCACTTTTCAAGAACGTCGCGCTTGAATTCCGTTCTTGCTCCAAACATCCTGGAGTTATCGATATAACGGGCAAATTCCGGCCGAAAGGCGAACAGATCGCATCGGCTGATAGCCAAATTGAAGACAGCTCCCAACTGAAATCGCCGGCAATACGTCTTGATCAAATGGCTGCGGCGTCTTTTGTCGGCAACGATGGTTATCGACCCGCGCATTTGCACACCTTGAATATCCTTCCAGCTCTCAGCCTGCCGATATACGCTGATCGCCGCCCTGGGTGACCGCTTGAGATTGATGCTGTGCGAACTGGTTTTGGATGAAAGCCAGAATAGGGTCAGGTCGTCATCGACTATGTAGAACAGAGGTGTCACCCACGGCTCTCCACGTTCATCGGTTGTGGCTAGGGCGAGTGTGCTCTGTTCACGCAAGAGCACGCGGATAAAATCGATTTCCTTTTGCCTATCAGTCATAACTTTCCGGCCTGTCGGCCTTCGATCAAATATAGTCTTGCATGTCGTGGCACGCAGGATGATCGGGCCACTGAAATTGGCATTCTGAGACGGATGGAGTACATGGCCGATGAACGATACATCGAAGATGGCGTCGTGCCGGCGGTTCTCCGCCTGTTGTTTCCGGGCCCGCCCGCAGCTTGTGTTGACGCTATTTCGTCAAGAGCTTTTTGATCGCCTGCAGTTCGAGTCTCCGCTTGGCGGTGGTCCTGGGATGCGCCATCTTGAGGCGCTTCATGGCGTCCACGATGATTTGAGAGACGACCAGCCGGGCGTTGACCTTGTCGTCGGCGGGAACGATGTACCATGGCGCATGATGAGTGCTGGTAGCACGGAAGCAATCTTCGTAGGCCTTCATGTATTGCTTCCAGTACTTCCTTTCGTGAATGTCGGCCGCGCTGAACTTCCAGTTCTTTTCCGGCTCGTCGATCCGCGCAAGGAATCTCTTCCGTTGTTCCTCGTAGGATAGGTGGAGAAATATTTTGATGGTCTCGGTGCCATTTCGATGGAGATGCTTCTCCAAGTCCGCAATGGACTGAAACCTCTGCTCCCAGATGTCCTTCTTGGTGCGCAGCTTTTCGGGGAGCCCCTGGCTACGAAGAATCTCCGGGTGCACTCTGACGACCAGGACTTCCTCGTAATAGGAGCGGTTAAAGATACCAATCCGGCCGCGTTCGGGAAGCCGGCAAATTGTGCGCCAAAGGAAATCGTGTTCCAGTTCTTCCGCGCTGGGTTGCTTGAAACTGACAACCTCACAACCTGCCGGATTGACGCCGGACATTACGTGGCGAATAGCGCCGTCTTTCCCTGCGCTGTCCATACCCTGGAAGATGAGGAGCAGCGCGTGACTGTTTGAAGCAAAGTGAAGCTCTTGCAGAGCGCTCAACTCATGAACGTGCTCTTCAAGAAGCTGCTGACATTGCTTTGTCGACTTGCACAGAGGCTCTTCGATCGTCGGCCACTTGTTGAGGTCGACTTTCTTGCCTGGCGTCGAGCGGTACTTTTTTGAATCGATGGTCGTACGATGATCTTCGCTGTTGTGCATTTGTTTCAGGCCGCCTCATCGCGGCATGACTCTTGCTCCATTTTAGCCTGACTGGCTGTTTCAACAGAATGTCTGGCGGCTTGTCAGATCGAGAAGATCTTGTGGTCAGTGTCGCTTTTCTTTTCTCTGAGCGAAGATTTTTGCGCAGCATCTTCAGCGATGCGCTCAATCGACTTTTTGTCTGATTCGCTCGAAACCGTATCGTCTTCCAGCTTGGTTGCTTCAGGGTTCTGAAATTGTTCAGACATGGTTGATGTCTCCTGTTTTCACCATGGACGCTCTCGCAAAGAGATTCTGGTCAGTTTTGCTCTCTGGGATGGAAATCGCAGGTTCAGATGGGAATGGCACCCGAAGGCTGAGTCGAGATGGTCCGCGGGCTCAGGGCCTTGCTGAGCAGTTAAGATTTAGCAAGGGAGAATGACCTTGCTGCTCTGGACGTCTTTCTTAATCGCCTTCAGCGTACTTCTTCCGCTGATCAATCCGCTCGGATCGGCCCTGGTGTTTCTGGGACTGACGGGCGAGGCGCCGGCCTCTGTCTATCGCTCTCTGGCTCGCCGAATTGCGATCAATAACGTCATTTTTCTTGTCATCATCGAGCTGCTGGGCGCGACTATTCTTCGCTTCTTCGGCATCTCTCTTCCGATCGTTCAGCTTTCCGGCGGCATCGTTATCGCGGCAATGGGATGGTCAGTATTGAACGAGAGAGACGCACGCGCCAACTCCAGGAACAAGCAGGAAGAAACTGAGGTGCGAGACGAGACAAAGTTGGAAGACCTTGAGCACAAGGTCTTCTACCCATTCACCTTTCCGATCACATCGGGCCCCGGCACGCTCGTCGCGGTGCTGACTCTCACAGCTCATATTTCGGATAAAGACATTTCCAAAAATATTCAGGCCCATGTTGGAGTGTTCCTTGCGGTGGTCTTGCTCAGCCTGCTCGTTTACTTCTGCTATGCATACGCGCCGAAGATCACCAAGGTTATTCCGCCTTCAACCGCGCACGGCATTCTGCGCGTGATTGCGTTCATTTTGCTGTGCATTGGCGTCCAGATCGCATGGAACGGCCTCTCCGTTCTGATTGGCAATCTAATCAGACCGTAATCTTAAATTGGCTGATCAAGAACACGGGAATCGCGCATGAAATGAGCTGCTCCGCTGATAACAAGCGCGGTGCTTGCAAACGCGAGCTTTATCTGAACGCTCCGAGCAGATAGCAAACCAGAAGGATGACCAGCACGGTTCCAAGCCCTATTCCGGCTCCGCCGATTTGCATTTGCAGCAGCGTTTCGAGTTCCGCAAATTTGCAGCTCGTGACATCAAAGTTCAATTCGCGATCGTCTTGATTCAGAACTGCAAGCCGCAAGGCTCCGCTTCGGCTCCAGGATTCACTCGATTTGGCGTAGGACTGCAATTGCCAAAGCCTGCAATGAAAGCGCAGCTCATTCAATGCGCAAGGCGCGTACCGGATCGATGGAGGCCGCTCGCCGCGCCGGAATGATACCGGCGACGGCAGCCGCGAGCACCAGAACTCCAATGGCGATGGCCATGACCGGCACATTGACGCTGGTGATCTCGTAAAGCTGCGACTTGACGTAGCGCACGCAGAAGATTGCCACCGGAATGCCGATGGCAAGGCCGGCGACGGTTTGCAGCATGACTCCGCGCATGATGGTTCCGATGACGCGGCTGCGCGCCGCTCCCAGCGCCATGCGGATGCCAATCTCCGGCGTGCGGCGGACTACAGCATAGGCTGTGACGCCGTAAAGGCCGATGGCGGCTAGCAGAAGCGCAAGCATCCCGAAGAGGGACGTGAGACGCGCGATCAGCCGCTCCGAGATGAAGCGATCGTCAATCTGCTGCTGGAAGGTCTGGAACTTCACGATGGTGAGGTTGGGATTGATGCTGCCCAGCGTGTCGCCGGCGATCTTTTCGAACCCGGGAATAGGTTGAGCGGTCTGGATGACCAATGCGCCGGCGAACATCGATTGGTCTTTGTCGATAGAGTCTTCGGGATCGTTGGCGCTGCCGGCGCGCTGCGTGAGCGGCAGAAAATACATCGCGTGGTTTTTCCAGTAGACACTGCTGTAGGTGGTGTCCTCGACCACGCCGACGATTTCATGCGCTCCATCGTTCCCGGCCTGGCCGGGTCCGGAAAAACCGAAGCGATGACCTATGGGGTTGTGGTTGCCGAAGAACGTCTTGACGAATTGCTGATTGACGACGGCGACGGGAGGCGCATTGAGCGTGTCCTGCGACGTGAAACCGCGGCCCATGACGACGTGAGTGCCGACCGAGTCGAAGTACTCCGGGGTGCCCTTCACCCAGGAAGCACTCTTGTTCAAATCGGATGCGCCCTGAATCTTCACGCCGGAGCTCCAGTTGTTTTCCTCCATCGGCGTGTAGGTGGAAAGTCCGACTTTGACAACGCCGGGGAGGGCATGAAAGCGGTCGATGATGGTCTGGTAGAGGGGCTCGACTTCAGTGTTTTTGTAGCCGGCCGCTTGCGGATTGATGTGGGCGATGTAGCGGTTGGTTGTGTCGAGTTTCATGTCGACGTTTTCGGCCTTGCTGAGGCTCTGCGCAAACAGGCCCGCGGCAACCAGCAGCACGAGGGAGAGCGCGGCCTGCAGCACGACGAGCGCGCGCTGCAGGAAGGATGCGCCATGTGCGGTGGTACGCGCATTGGAGCGCAGGGCTTCAGCGGGCTGGGTGCGTGCGGCCATCAGCGCCGGCGCAAGGCCAAACAGGATGCCGGTTACAAGGGAGAGCGCAAAGGAAAAACCGATGACCAGCGGCGAAGGCGATGGTGTCACCGGCATGTTGTGCTGATCAGGAAAGGCGAGCGCCAGCAGCGCGTGCGCTCCCAGATAGGAGACGGCGAGGCCGAGCAAGCCGCCCAGTCCCGAGAGAAGAACGCTTTCAGTCAGTAGCTGGCGCACAATGCGGCTGCGCTGTGCGCCCAGTGCCGAGCGGATGGAAAGCTCAGCACGGCGGCTCATGCCGCGCACCAGAAGCAGGTTGGCGATATTGGCGCAGGCAACCAGAAGCACCAGCGCGGCGATCCATTGCAGCAGCTTAAGGTGGTCTTTGTAGTTGTCCTGCATGTTCTGGATGCCGCCGCCGCCAGGAGTGAGCACCACGTGGGTGCGGGGGAGGGCCTTCTGTGCACGCTGATCGGTAAACGTCTTGAGCGGCGTAAACTGCTGCTTGAGCAGCGCGCTGGCCTTTGCCTGGAGGGCGGGCAGCGAAGTTCCCGGCTTGACGCGACCGATGATATAGGCCCACTCAGAATCGGGGTCGGCGAAGTACGGTGCGCCGATGACTCCATCCATCGAATTCATGGGAAGGAAGTACTTGGGGGGATTGGTGTCGATGCGGTCCCCGTAAAATCCTTTGGGCGCGACGCCGATAATCGTGGCCGCCTTGGTATTGAAGAAGAACTCGCTTCCCACGACGCTCGGATCGCCCGCATAATCCTGCTGCCAGGCGTCGTAGCTCATCACGGCGGTTATGGGTGCGCCCTTCTGGTCGTCGGCATCCACAAAGAGCCGGCCCGCAGCCGGCGCGAGACCAAAGACGCGGAAGTAGTTTCCGGAGACGAAGGTTCCCGTGAAGGATTTTGCCACGGTCTGTGGTCCCGCGCGGCGCACGGTAACGGGGCGCCAGGCATAGCCGGACTCCATCGCGGCCAGCTCTTCAAACTCCGGCAGGTTCTTCTTGAACATCTCATAGGTGTCTGTGGCAAAGAGCGAATAGTCCCCTTCGTCGTTCCAGCCGCTGTTGACGCAGCAGTCGTCTTTGTCGCCAATTCGGATGAGGGTTTTGGGATCGGTTACCGGCAGGTTATGCAGCAGGATGGCATTGACCAGCGTGAAGATGGCCGAGTTGGCGCCGATGCCGAGCGCGAGGGTGAGCAATACGGTAACGGTGAACCCCGGCGTCCTGCGCAATTGGCGGAATGCATAGCCCAGATCCTGGAGTAGAACTCTCAATGGCTGACCCCCCACACGTCGACTTGCAGCGAGAGTAAGCATTTAGGATGCCACAGGGATTTTGCGCTAGCGATCTGGAATCAATCGGTTAGCGATTTCAACATCGCGGAGCTGTGTTCACAAACGAGAAGGAGTGTTCATAATCGGACGGTTCGGGGCAGAGTTGGGCGTTGCTCGGCACCGAACAAGCTGCTGTAGAGGCCGGGGCTGATCCGCGCCAGGCGATTCTTCGCAATTGAATTCTTCACCGACCGGCGCCTATCTTATACTCGGTATCACGATCGTGGAAGACATGGAAACAGCGACGAATCCGTCACCGAACGAGCATGCGCGTTCGTTCGATTTCCGCCTGGCCGCGGCTGTGATTTTGCTGGTGCCGGCCATCTGGTTCAGTTGGAAGACGGTTGATGGTCTGGCCGCGCGCCGGATCATCCGTACCGATTTGGCCGAGATTACAAACGCGCGCTACGGAATCCTGAGCGCCGACCAATGGCGCACGATCATCGGACCGATGCTCAACGCGCAAGTGGACAAGATCGATTTGCAGGGACAAAGCAGGAGTCTCCGGCCCATGGTCGAACGGTCGCTTTACGCGCTGCTGGACAACATCAAGACGCAGATGACGGCGCCCAGCGCCAAGGCCCCCGGCAAGCCCAGCGTGAATCCGATGTTTGTGAACATGATCGTCGCATCGCTCCGTCCGCATGTGCCGGAGTACACGAACGTGGTGATGGCGGAGCTGGCCAAGGGGGATACGCAAAAGAGCTTTAAGGACTCCATTCGCGCTGTGCTGGCCGATGCGGTCAAAAACACGTTCGGCAACACGGACATGACCACTTATAACTCCATCCTAAGCACTATGAGTGCTCGAATGGCTCGGCTTGCGAAGTTACTCTCGGCAAGCAGATCGCGAAATCGGACAGGAAGCTGACTCAGGACTATCTCATTGTGCTCGCATCGGCGTTGCTGGGATTCATCCTGCTGATGGCAGGCAGGCCGACGCTCTCGCGGGTCGCTGTGGTGGTGCTGATGCTGTTCTGCCTCGCGATGCTGGCCGGCGGCGTGCTCAGCCCGATGATGGAAGTGGAAGTGCGCGTCACAAAGATTGACGCAACCCTGCTGGGCACGCCCATCGAGTTCCAGGACCAGTCACTCTACTACCGCAGCAAGACCGTGCTTGAGGTATCTGAGACACTGCTCCGCATGGGAAGGCCGGAGATGACGGTGGTGGGCGTGCTGGTGATCCTGTTCAGCGTGGTCTTCCCGACGCTGAAGATGCTGGCGCTCAGTGTGAGTCTCTTCCGGCCGGCGCTGTTGCGCACCAACCGACTGGTGAAGCTGCTGGCGTTCGAGCTTTCCAAGTGGTCCATGGCGGACGTGATGGTGCTGGCGATCTTCATGTCGTTTGTCGCGTTCAACGGTGTTGTGGGAAGCGCGTGGGACGGCCTGCGCGAAATGCCGAACGTCCAACAGGTGCTGATCCCGACGAATGCTTCGAAAATCCTGCCCGGCTATTACCTGTTCATTGGTTTCTGCGTGGCAAGCATCTTCCTGTCGAAGAAGCTGGAGCGCGGGATCGCCTCCAGTTCCGCCTCTGAATCAAACTAGGTTCGCTGCTTTTCTGCTGTCGGATTCATTTTGACGGTTGGGTGAGCAGAACCACCTGGCCGAGAAGTCCGGAGGAGATGGGCGTGACTTTGTCCATATCCTGCATTTGGAAGCGATCTCCATACTTCGCGATAAGCGGCTTGAAGTCATGGGGCGGCAATGCGGACCAGGCGTTGAGAGCCGTGTTGTAGACGTGGATCTCGATGTGATTGCGGCCGGCCTTGAGGAGGCTGGTGACGTCGAGCAGGTAGGGCGGGTGCCAGAGCGCGCCGGCGTCGTGACCGTTGATTGTGACCAGCGCGGCCTCGTGGATGGGCGGATCGAAGAACGCATGCATGCCGGGACCCGGCCGGGTGACGAGGGGATTGGGCAGGCCATCTGCGCCCAGGACCGGGTGCTCGGGCGGAGAGTTGGGAGCGCCGGGCAAGGCCTCACCGCCCTTCACTTGAAGATAGACGGGAGTTGAGCTGGCCGCGATGGTGAAGTCGCGCGCGTAGACCACTTCGCCGGAATAGTGCGCTGTTGCTGGATCGGCCGTCCAGTCGGTGAGGGTGGGTTCGTTTTCGGATTTTCCCGTAGCGGCAAAGGTGACATGCCAATCGTTGCTGAGATCGGCCAGTTGTGCGGCGGGCGCGGCGGCGATTGGTTTGGCGGTCGAAGGTGCAGCAGAGAACACGAAGACGCTGGACTCGTAGGGTGAAAGATGAAGAGGCTGCGCCTCGGCAGATGCGGGAGCGGCCGTGGCACTGTCAGGATCCCATTGTTCGCCGAATTTGTACCGGGTGCGAAAATCCGCGGTGGTGTCGATGGGTCGGTTGCTGGTATTGGTGACGAAGTAGATGTCGGCTCCGGCGAGCTTGCGGCGAATGAATCCGAGCTGATCGCGGGCCGGGCCGGCGGAGTCTGGCAGGCGGAAGTCCGGAGCCGCGGCGGAGTGAAGAGCCTTCCCAAGTTCGCTCTCGGTGGCGACCAGCGTCGATTTGGCGGGATCGAAGAGATCTTTGGATAGATTCAAGTTTGCGCCGAGCGGCTGGCCTTCCGCGTCCAGGTCCGGGGTGCGGCCGACATAAATCACCTTGCCCCCGGACGCGGCAAAGGCGTGAATCTTCTTGAACGTCTCTACGGGGATGCGATCAGTGGGTGGGACAACGAGGATGGGATGATTGATGCCGACTTTATTGATGGCGTCTGCGTCGATGAAGTCAACGTTATAGCCCGCGGAGAGAATAGCGGACATGAGCGCCGGCGTAATAAGGCTCTGCATGGCTCCGCTGACGGTGACATGAGCGGGAGCAAAGCTCGCCCAGGCATCGTCCGTCGGGAGCAGAACGGCAACCTGGTTGGCGGGCTCGCCCTGGCGCAGGAGATAGCTGATGCGCGTGATGTACTGAGTGACTGCCGGCATGACCGGATGCCAGGGATTGTGATTGTTGAAGACGGCGGCGGCATAAAGCGACCAGCCGGGCTCGCCGACCTGGGGCGGCGAATAGGGCCACCCGTGGAAGAAGAGAAGATTTTCGCCCATGATGAAGTCGATGTCGGCTTCGGCTTTCATATCAAGGGGCGTGGCGCGGAAGACGGGAGAATGAAGCCATGTGAAGGTTTCGCCTGAGCTGACGTTGTGGCCGAAGACGTGGTTGGCGGAAGTGGCCCAGCGAAGCGTGGAAAAAGCGCGCCACTGCGGACCTTCGCCCTCGGCGAGCCCCACAAGATTCTGGCTGGAGAAACTGACGGCCGGTTCTCCATAGGTTTGCGAACGGAATTTTGTGTGGTGCGCAAGGGCCCAGTTGTTGATCTGGGTCAGGTAGTTCTCATCGATGAGTTCGGTGAGCGTGCGGCCGAGATCGTGGCGAATTTTTTCAGCTTGCGAGCTGCCCCCGGCGACAAACTCCGGAAGGTGGGGAATGAGATCGTAGCCACGGTGTTTTTTGAATTCGGCGGGAAGGTTGGGAGTCCAATCGGCGCCGTAGGCCTCAAGCGAATCAGAAAAGATGGCGTAGGGCGGAGTGCTTCCGAAGGCCTTGACGAGCGGCTCTCCCACTTTCTGAAGGTGGGTGGCAACCGCCTGGTGACTGAACGGATCGAGGACCCATCCTTCGGTTCCAACCGCGGCACGCTTGACCATTTGTCCGGTATGGCCGGCGATAAAGAAGACCACGATACGCGGCCTGTCGCCGGGCGGAACGGTGACTGCATGATTTGAAATTGCGAGGGACTGTGCAGAAGATGCGTCCCAGTCGAGCGGAGAGTTTGCTGTGTCGCGGCTGCGCGTGGGGGCGTAGGCGGCCAACACCCCTTTCGGCCGGGCGTTGACGAGCGATGCGGAGATGAACGACTCGCCTTCAGCAAGGGTCGGCGCAGCGACCGACGTTGCATTTGCAGGGACTGGCACTTCAACGGTGCGCAGGCGTCCGGCGGCTTGCTCGAGCGTTGTGTAGTTGCTGCCGTAGGGCCATCCGCTGCAGAGGGTGACGTCGATCCTGAGACCGAGAGCACGGCCTTGCGCCTGCGCGTAATTGACCGCGTCAAGCATGGGCGGCGACAGGAATGGAAGATTCACGAGGCCTGCAGCGGGATCGTCAAGAACCATGGGGTAGACGAAGGCCAGTTCGGCTCCGCCGATGCCGTTGCGCTTCATCTGTTGAAGCTCGCGAAGGATTTCAGGCTTCTCGACGGCTGCACCGAACCACCACCAGCGCACCATTGGCCTGGTGCTCGCGGGAGGATTGAGAAAGCCCTCGCGGAGAGCAGAAATACTGGTTGCCGGCGCGCTCGACTTTGAGGCAGGAGCCGCTTGAAGTGCGGGGACGAGCGAAGAGAGCGCCAACGTTGCAAGAACAATAAAAGTGGTGGAACCTTTCATGCAAGAAAGCTAGACCGCGATAGCAGTCGCGGTCAAACGGCAAGGGAGAGCCCGGCTGTTTCGGATGAACAGGCCGCGGAAAAGCGCTTTCGCGATTATCGGAGATTGGCGGGGGCATTAGCCCGAGGTCGCCCTTACGGTGCGTGCGGCACGAGGGACAGTTGGCCGTCTCCCGCACATCCGCGATGAAACTGCGGATGTACGGGGCACAGCGTCACGCAGCGAGCACGGAGCGATCAGTGGTGATCGCCCTGGCTGTGGCGCCAATCCCAATATTCTTTCTGCTCGTCTTTGCTGCGATTCTTGAGGTCAACATGGGAACGATGCGTGTTTTGTTCCCACTGGCTGTAGTAAACGACCTCGCCGGAGATCGGATGGTAGTCGTGATAATAGGGATCGTAGTAGGCGTGGACCGCACAACCGGTGCACATGAGGGGAACGGCCAGCGTTGACGCAAGCAAGATTGAAGCGAAGTTCCGAGAGAGTGAGCGCATGATCCAGTCTCCTTTCGCCACGGCGATGCTTCCGCCGAACTCTACCTTTCGATCCGAAACTCCGCTGTAAGGTTGCCTCGGCGCACGCAGCTCACACGCACGCCAACGCATGTGCTTCAGGGCGACTGATTTATGCCGTGAAGCCGGCTGAAGGTCGGAACGCGGCCTGCGGGCAACACTACTTCCGGTCGAGGCGGAAGGCGGCTGCCTGGTAATCTCCACGGAAGTCTTCGTTCATCACGAGGCCATGATTCATCCACCAGGCTCCGCTTGCGGTAGAGGGCTCGCGAGCGCCCGGCTTTCCTTCGATCGAGGTGAGCGTGTATTCGGCCGCGGCGTCGAGTCCCTTGAGCTTGAGAACGGGAAAACCGCGTCCCTCCTGGGTGGAATGGATGAAGGCGAAGACAACGGACTGACTCTTGTCAGCGCTCACGGTTTGCGTGGCGGAGAACTCGCTGCCGTTGCGTGGAGAAATCAAGCGGTAAAGGTCGCCCTGCACAATGGTGGGCTGCACCTGTTTGTAGGCGGCGATAAGGCGCTTGGCGGTTGCTGTTTCCTCGGGTGTCCACTTGCTGATGTCGTCGCCAATGCCGAGCGAGCCCTGCATGGAGCTGAGGAGCCGGTATTCAAGCGAAGTGGTGCGCTTGTTGAGCCAGTGCGGCGATGCAGTGACCCAGGCCATCATGACCTGCGGAGTATAGGCATAGCTGAATCCATCCTGCATGGCCAGACGATCGAAGGGATCGGTGTTGTCGGAGATCCAGACCTCGTCAGCGTATTTCAGAATGCCGAGATCGACGCGTCCGCCGCCGCCGGAGCAGTCTTCGATTTCGACTTTAGGATGCCGCCGCCTCAGTTCAGCGAAGATCGAGTAGAGATTGCGCGTGTATTCAACGTAGACGCGCTTCTGCTCGGCGGGAGGAAGTTGATCCCAGCCGGGCTCGCTCCAGTTGCGGTTGTAGTCCCACTTGAGAAAGGCGATGTCGTTCTCATTGAGAAGCTTGTCGAGGAAACCGAGGACGTAGGCCTTGACGTCGGGGCGCGCCAGGTTGAGGACGAGTTGCTGGCGCTCCTCCATGCGCGGGCGATCAGGGAAGTTGAGCACCCAGTCAGGATGTGCGCGATAGAGGTCGGAATCGGGGTTGACCATTTCCGGCTCGACCCAAAGGCCAAAGTCCATGCCGAGCGAATGCACCTTGTCGATGAGCGGCTTGAGGCCGTCTGGGAACTTCTGCTTGTTTGGATACCAGTCGCCGAGACCGGCGTTGTCGGTTTTGCGCTGACCGAACCAGCCATCGTCCATCACGAAGCGGTCGATTCCGAGAGCGGCGGCCTTTTCAGCAAGCGCCATCTGTCCGGCCGCAGTCACGTTGAAGGTTGTGGCCTCCCAGGAGTTGTACACGACGGGCCGGACCTTCGGCGTTGCGGGCGGAGCAGCAGCGCCCTGGCCGCCGGAAGCCTGCAGCGGCAGAATGTGGCGCAGCTCGAAGTGGTGGAGCAGGCGCGAGGCGCCGCCCAAACCGTGGGCCGAGTAGCCGCCGTAGAAGACAGGCGTCTCCAGCGATTCGCCTGGATGAAGGACGTAACCGAAGTCGAAGGGATTGAAGCCGCCGGTCACGCGGATTGCGTCCAGCTGGTCCTGCTCGACGGTGATTCTCCACGAGCCGCTCCAGGCGAGCGCGCCAAACCAAACATCGCCGTGGTCTTCGCTTGCGCCTTCGCCCTCGAGGGCAAACCAGGGATTGGCCTGGTGGCCGGTGGATCCACGGCGGCTCTCCATGACTCTTTCGCCGGGATACATAGGCTCCTGGGTGAGCGTCCACTCGCCGGCCCAGCGGCCGGTGAGGTAGTTGAGCGTGTAGTGCGCGGCGGGCAAGGCCCAGGCTGCGGCAGCGGCCTGTTCCACGGTGACGGAGGCCGCTTCATGATTTTCAATGGTCGCCGAGCGCGCCAGGATTCCTGTGTCTGGATCCATGGAGTAGTGGAGCGTGACCACGATGTTGAGGGAAATGTCCTTGAGAACAATGTCGAAGCCCTGCGCCGTTGCCGTGTGGCTTTGGTAGTGCAGCAGCAGTTCGCGATTGCCGTTGGCAAAGGAGACTTTCAGCGCCGGCTCGACATCGAGACCGTTGCCCCACCCTGGATATTCCTGAGGAGTGTTGCTGTAAGAGGAGTCAAAGGAGGCCCAATCCGGCATGGGCACTGCGGCTGGATAGGCATCGTGAGTTCCGAGCCTGCCGCCCCAATAGAGCTGCTGCAGCTCACCACGCGGATTCACGCCGAAGACGTAGGAGCTGTTGCCGCCGTCGAGGCGAAACGTTTTGGTCGCCGCGTCGAAATTGCCCTGGGCGGGCTGAGCCGCGGCCACTACACACGCCGCCATCAAAACCAGAGCTACCTTAAATTGCCTAACCATAACCGGACATCCTCCTTGTTGCGTCTACCTTGTTTCGAAAGCCGGAACAAAATCGTTCCGAAAATGAATTTGACTGCCAGGCTCAAAAAGGCCCGAAATCAATGGGCGTAAACGATTACAGCGTCCTGGAATCGATCAACGAAAATGCAGCTAAATGCTAGACAGTCCGGCCTGCCGTTGTCGATATAAATTGCAGGAATCATGAGTGTTTTTCGTGGAAGTCATGATTACGACCTTTCAACTGCAATCATATAATCCGCTTTGGTCCGGTTCGGCCCAGTATTCGCGGAGCGATTGCGCAATACACTGGTGAATGGCAGCGTAGAGCAGGACGGAGTGGAAAGGAAGTCATCAGGTGCAGATTGTCAGCCTCGGCGAAGTCCTGTGGGACGTATTTGAACGGAAGGAATTTCTTGGAGGAGCGCCGCTGAACTTTGCGGCAAATGCACAGCGGTTAGGAAACCATGTTGCGCTGCTGACCGCGGTTGGCGCTGATGAGCGCGGGGCGCGTGCGCTTGCCGAGATGAAAGCGCTGAGCCTGACGACCGAGTTTGTGCAATCGGACGCGGACCACGCAACCGGAACCGCCATCGTGGTGATCGACGGCGACGGAAACGCGAGCTACGTGATTGAGCGGCCGGCGGCGTTTGATTGTTTGCATGTCGACGACGCCCTGCTTGCTCGGCTTGCCGCCTTGAGACCCGATTGGATTTATTACGGAACCCTGGCGCAGGCTCGAGAAGAAAACGAGGCGATTCTTTGCCGGATCGTGAAGCGGATTCCCGGCGTGAAGTGTTTCTATGATCTGAATCTGCGCAAGGGACACTGGAATTTGCCGCTTGTTCATCGGCTCTCAGCTCATGCCAGCGTCCTCAAGCTGAACGAAGAAGAGGCTGAGCTTCTGTCAGCGTTGACGCTGGGCGAGGGCAGCTTCAACCTTGAAGCTTTCTGCCGGCACTGGTCGGCTACGCACGGCATGAAGACCATCTGCGTGACGCTGGGCAGCAAGGGCTGCGCGGTGTTTTTCGATGACCGGCTGGAGACCTACGAAGGAATCAAGGTAAATGTGGTGGACACGGTGGGCGCAGGAGACGCATTCGCCGCCGCATTCCTGCACGGGTTTGATCTGGGCTGGCCGATGGAGCGCACTGCCCGCTTTGCCAATGTAGTGGGCGCCCTGGTGGCCAGCCGCGCCGGAGCCACCCCGGCCTGGACCATGGATGAATGCCTTTAGTGGATAAAGCTCGGGCTGCGTGCCGATTGTGCATCGACACGCAGCCCGAAGCGCGCAATTCTACTGAGCTGACACTTTCAACAGCAGGACGCCGTGGGTGGGAACCGACGCCTTGTACGTGCCGTTGGAGAAGTGAACTGCTTTGTGGCTCCAGAGGTCACGCGCTGACTTCACCGGAGCGTTGAGTCCGAGGTCCTTTGCGTTGACGGTAGCCTCGGCAGCGGCTGAGCCCATGTTAACTACGCCCACGGCGACGGAACCGTCGGCAAGCGGCTTGACCCATGTTTCAAGGGTGCCGTTCTTTACCGGCGATGCCTGTTTGCCGAGCGCATCCTGATCAATGGCGATGAGTTCCTTGTTGAGCAGGATGGATTTTGTAACGGGACTCATGGTGCGTATGTCGTTGCCGGCGAGCAGCGGCGCGGCCACCAGCGCCCACAAGCTCATGTGGGTGCGATACTCATCGTCGGTCATGTGGCCGTTACCCACTTCGAGCATGTCAGGATCGTTCCAGTGGCCGGGGCCGGCGTAGGGAGCGGTGTAAACCTGGGTTTCGACGTTGCCGATCATACTGGTCCAGTTGTCGCTGATATCGCCGGTGGTGCGCCACAGGTTGCCGTCGACATCGGCGCCCCACTTCTCAACGCTGCCCATTCCGTATTCGCACAGACTGTAGACGATGGGCCGGCCGGTTGACCGGAGCGCATCGCCCATGCGCTGATAGATGGGCTGCAACTGCTCGTTCTTGTAGATGCTGCCAGCGCTGCACCAGTCGTACTTGAGATAGTCGATACCCCATTCGGCAATCATTTTCGCGTCCTGCTCCTCGTGGCCGTAGCTGGCCGGATAGCCTCCACAAGTGCGGGGGCCGGGCCCGGAGTAGATACCCAGCTTCAATCCCCTGGAGTGAACGTAGTCGGCAAGCGCCTTCATGTCAGGAAATTTGTGGTTCGTATGCAACACGCCCTGGGCATCGCGCGTGCCTTCCCAGGTGTCGTCGATGTTGACATAGATGTAGCCGGCTTTGCGCATGCCACTTGAGACCATGGCATCGGCCATGGTGCGTACCGTCTTGTCGTCAATTTTATTTTCAAAGAGATTCCAGCTATTCCAGCCCATGGGCGGAGTTTTGGCGAGTCCGTTATAGGGCAACTTGTGCAGGGCAGGCGGGTCGATGTAGGGCAGCGGCGGAAATTCATCTGCCGGCGTGGCGGCTTTGGCAACCCAGTGATCGCCGTTGTCCTGAACGATGTGCAGCTCGGCGCCTACGAGATCGCCGACAAACCATGGCTTTGCGGCGTCAGAGCCAAAGATCTCAAAGTGGTTTCCCGTTGCGGTTCCTTTGGCATCGCTTGTATAGCCTGGGGTGCGCACTTTGACTTTAAGTTGGTCGCCGGTCTGCGTGACTTCAAGGATCGTTTTCTGCACTTCTCCGTTGTCGAGCGCGGGACCTGAAGCGGCCCAGCGGCCGGCGATGCTCTGTGCATGCGCGGCAACTGTTGCAAGCGCCAGACAAGACACCAGCCCGCAGACCGCAAGGACGCGAGCCCAAACACCTGTTGTGCGTGATTCAACTTGCATTGCGTTTCTCCTCGTACATTGTTGCGTCATTTCTGGTTTGATCCGGAGTTGGCTGCGCCGGGACTTGAGTCCGGATCGGGGCGAATTTCAATGGGGCCCATCATTCGATGGCGAAAGAATTTTACCGCGGCCTGGTAGTCTTCGGCACAAAACATCGGTCACTCCAAGTCCGCAACCAGTACAGATACCGGAACATGCCGAACCGCGTCACGACTGTATCAATAAATCATCTTGAGCGACAACTGAATCTGGCGCGAAGTACCGGCGGTTTTGCTGATCTCTCCAAAACCAGAGCCATCAATGATGTTGGCGGGAAGGCCCATGTTCACGATGTTGAAAAGGTTGAAGAACTCGCCGCGAAACTGCATGTCGATGCGCTCCGCGCCGCTTTTTCGCCGGCCAAAGGGTGTGTCCTTGATGAGGGCGAAGTCGAAGTCGTAGTAGGCCGGTCCGCGGAAGGAGTTGCGGCCGAGTGTTCCGAAGCGGCCCTGGTTTGGACCGGTGCCGCCGGCAAGGTGGATGGGGATGGAGAAGAATGCGGGTCCATTGTTGACGCCCTTGCCAAAATAATCCTCGCGCACCTGGCGCGCAGTGGAAAGATGGGGCACGGCAATCTGGTCGGGACGATCGACGCCGCTCGAGCCTGCGCCGGTTTGCTGGATGCCGGAAAAAACGGTAAAGGGCGAGCCCGAGCTGATGCTCGAGATGGAGAGCAGTTCCCAGCCGCCGGTCACCTTCCTGGGCACGGGGCGCAGAAGGCCGGCGCTGTCGAGATGCAGATCCTGGGCCAAGCTCAGGCTGAAGCCGTGCGTCACGTCGAACGTCGACGGTCCCCGCTCGGGATGCGTGTCGTAGGGGTTCTGCGCGAACCCTTGCGCAACGGCCCCCGTGGAACCAGTGCCGCCGATCACCATGCTGGTGTCGTCTATGGATTTGCTCCACGTGTAGCTTGCCTGCAGGCCGGGCCCCTGGTGACCAACGTTTCCTGACAGCGAGGTTTGCAGCGCGTGATAGTTGGAGTGCGCCGTTGCGGTGATCTCGTTCTCGAGGCCCATGCCGCCCGTCACGTTTCCCGCACTGTCAAAGGTTGTGAGCGGCGCAAAGGCCGCATCCGCGCCGGAATATGCGTTGGGGAAGGACGTACGGGGCAGCTTTTCAGAGGAGGTTCCCACATAGGCGGCGTCTGCCGTGAGGTTGCCGAACTTGCGCTCCAGGCCCGCGGTCCATGTGTAGAGCGTAGCGTTGCCAAAGTTGCGGTCAATTCCGCTGAGCACCAAATCGCTGACGACGTGTCCCGGCGTGAGCGCGGCCACATCCTGCTCGTAACGATTGATGTCCATCACGGTGTTGGGCGCAACGGTGTTGGGAACCCCGTTGGGAAAAATGTCGGCTCCGCCCGGCGTATAGGCGCGCGGCAGTTGCGACGGCGTGATCTGAAATCCGTAATGAATGGGCGCCTTGGACGCGGAGAGCAGGCGCGGCAACACGGCGAAGGGAGTTGAGCCGGTGAGAAAATTGTCCTGCCAGATGTTAGGAGGGATGACGGTGATGGCGCCGCCTGCGTGGGCTTGCCACTTGTCAGAGATCTGCCACGCCGCCTGGATGCGCGGTCCCCAGGCCTTCCATTCCGTGCGGTAGCCGGGCTGCGGATTAACCACGTACTCCTGCGCGCCGTTTGCATAGAGGAAGCCGGCAGTTCTTCGGGCGCGCTCGCTGATGGGCGTGTATAGCTCCCAGCGGACACCGTACTCGAGGGTCAGGCGGCTGGAGATCTTCCACGCATCCTGGAAGTAGGCATTTACGTTGTTGCGGCTAATGGCCGCGGGCCCGATGTGATTGCCATTTGAAAAGTAGGGCGGCGCTATTGCTACCGTATAGGCGAACGGGCTGCCGGACAGGAAACTGGACAGCGTATCAGGAAGCGGATCGCCCGGGTTGATATCGTGCATTCCGCTCTTTGAAGGGATATATTCGCCGGCAAAGGCAGTGCCACCACCGAAATCGTACTCGCCATTGGGGCTGATGCCGAAGTAGGTGGAGTCACGATTGGCGCGAATCTCAGCGCCGAAGTTGAATGCATGGCGCGCAGTGGTGTACTGGACATTCTGGCGCAGCTGGAAGAGATTCCCGTACGCCTGCATCACCGTACCCGCAGGGGAGTCGAAGGCCTCAAAGAGCGAGTCGTTGAACTTGACCGCGGGGTCTGTGTGATTTGTCGTGGGAAATCCCGGCGTAGAGCGCTGGATGCTGAGCGATGATTCCAAGCTGAGCCGCGGCGATACCGTGCGCGTATATGTACCCACTACGTTGCGCTGCCTGTCGATGTATTCAACGTCGAACGTCGGATCGATGGCAGTCTGGTCGGGGTTGGTGGTGGGGCCACTGAGATTATCGAGATTGAAGCGTGCGAAGAATTGATCCTTCGCGGAAAATCTGTGGTCGATGCGCAAAGAGAATTGGTTGGCATCCGTGTCCACCTTGGAGGCTGTGGCATACGTGTGCTGTTGAAACGGGCCAGACAGATAATTCGGCTGCGGATAACGCGCAAGCACTGCGGCGATGCCGGGATCGATGGGAACGGTGAGCGTATCGGTGGAACCGTCGGGATAAGTTACGTTGTCGATTCCCGCGCGTTCCGAAGCATCCGGCAGAGGCATGACCTGCGTGGTTCCCAGCACCTGGCGGAAGCCTTGAAACTGCGCGAAATAAAACGTCTTATCGCGGCCATCGTAGATGTGTGGAATAAAGATCGGCCCGCCATTGGTAAAACCGAACTCGTTGCGGCGGAAGGGCGGAATTCTGCCCGGATAAACAGGCGTGGCGTGATCGAAGTAGTTGCGCGCGTCGAAGGCGGAGTTGCGCACAAACTCAAAGAACGAGCCGTGAAAGCCGCTGGCGCCGGAGCGGGTAATGATGTTGGTAAAACCCGCAGCGCCCCGGCCTATCTCTGCCGGCATCCAGCCGGAGCTGGACTGAATCCCCTCCACCGCGTCAACGTTGAAGTTGGAAAAAGTAGCGCCGCCCATCTCGGGATCGCTGATGTCGGCGCCGTCCATGGCAAATGTCGCCTCAACACCGCGTTGGCCATTGATGGCGAATTGCGCGGTGAAGTTAGTGGCCCCGTTGGCGTCGGTCATGGTTCCGGCAGCCAGCAGCAGCAGCGTGCTGAAGTCGCGCTTGTTTAGCGGCAGCTCGCTTACGGTCTGGCTTGCCAGTTGCTCCCCGCCCGTGGCTGACTGCCCCTCGACCACCGCAACCGCAAGTTCACCGCGATCGGATAGGGCAAGGGCGACCGGCGGCCCTTGCGGCGCCAGCGTAATAGCCTGCGTGTAGGTGACGCGACGGCCTTTTGCGGAAACCGTAAGTCGATATTGGCCTGCAGGAAGTGCAGCCAAACGAAATGCGCCGTCTGCTCCGGTTTTCGCTTCTTCGGTCTTGCCGCCGCCGGCAAGCCGCACCGTGGCGTTGGCGATTGGCGCGCCTTCTGCGTTGCGCAACGCTCCCTGCCAGATGCAAAGGGTGGACTGCTGCGCGCGCGTGCCGGTTGCGCAAAGCAGAAAAAGAACCATCAAGAAGAGACAGAGAATCTTGCCGGTAACTCTCGTTTTAGCGCATTGAAATAAGTTGATCTTCAAAGACATGAGACCTGTAAGAAACGGTTATTTTGTTCATGACCGATTGCTCGGATTATAACTCCTATTTTGCGAGCGGATCAGCGCATGGCTTGCCTGCGCACAGCGCGCCGGTAATGCCTTTGTCTTCAGTGATGGTGTAGATGCGGTCGACCGCCGGCAGCTTGACGGTTTGCTTTGCGCCGGAGGGCCAATGGATCTCGACCGAGCCGGGATCTATTGCATCGCCAAGGCCGAAGTGCAGCCTGCGATCGTTTGATGAGATGTAACTGCCGCTGGCCAGCACGTCCTGACGCTGGCGCATGCCGTTGGCGGTAAGATAGGCCGTTGCGCATGTTGCGTCGCGCGGACTCTTCGGACCGCCAACGAGTTTGAGCTCAACCCAGTGGTGCTGATCGGGATTCACATTGCGCAGCAGCACAGGCGGGCCGTCCATGCGATTGATGACCACATCGATTTTTCCGTCGTTGAACAGGTCGCCGAATGCCGCTCCGCGCGCGGGAACAACGACCGCGAGACCGGAGCCTTCCACCGCCGGGACCAGTTCGAACTTGCGCCGCTTCGTGGTTCCATCGGGGACATTGCGAAACAGCAGGGGCCGCTCGGCAAAGGTGGTTCCCCAGTCGTGCTTGTCCACCTGGGGATAGACGTGGCCGGCGGCCATGAACAGATCGAGCCATCCGTCGTTGTCGAAGTCGATAAAGCCGTCGCCCCAGCCGACAAAGGGGATGGTGGGCTGCGCCAGGCCTGCGCGGTAGCTGACATCGGTAAAGCTCGCGTCGCCGTCGTTGTGGAAGAGCACTTTGTAGTCGTCGCCGAAATCGCTGACGAAGAAGTCCACCTGGCCGTTGTTCTCGTAGTCGCCGGCGGCAATGCCCATGGACGCAATCTCGCGGCCGTCGTTGTTGAGCGCGAAACCAGACAGGTAGCTGTCGTCTTCAAAGGTGCCGTTGCCTTTGTTGATGTAGAGATAGTTGGGTGTGGAGTCATTCCCTACCACGAGGTCCGGCTTACCGTCGCCATTCAGATCGATGAAGATCGAAGTAAAGCCGTAGTAGCGATCCTTGTCTTCAACGCCAGCCTTGGCGGTGACGTCGGTAAAGGTGCCATCGCCATTGTTGTGAAACAGGTGGTCGGGCTCGCCTTTGAGGCCACGCGGACCGCAATTCACAATGTCGCCGCGATACTGGCAAGACGCACTTCCCATGGCCTTGCTGCCGGAAATGGGAAGATTGTCGCGATCGAAGTGAACATACCCGGCAACGTACAGGTCGAGGAACCCATCGCCGTCGTAGTCTCCCCATGCGGATCCCGAGGACCAGTTGCCAAGCGTGACTCCGGCTTTCTCAGCAACATCGGTAAATGTTCCGTTGCGATTATTGTGATACAGACGGTTCTTGCCGTAGTTGCCTACAAAGATGTCGGGCCAGCCGTCGTTGTCGTAGTCGGCCACGCTTACTCCATAGCCCCAACGGTCATTGGTCACGCCTGCCTGCAGAGCAACGTTGGTAAATGTGCCGTCGTGGTTGTTGTGGAACAAGGCGGCATGCGGTGGCTCCTCTTTGCCGTCGAGCGCATCGAAGGTCGAGCCGTTGACAAGATAAATGTCGAGCCAGCCGTCATTGTCGTAGTCGAGCAGGGCAACACCGGAGCCATTGGTCTCAACAATGAAATTCTTTTCCGGAGCTCCCATCTTGTGGCTCCAGCTGGTGAGGCCGGCCTGTTTGGCTATGTCCTCGAAGACCACCGTCCCTTTGCTCACGAATCCGCCGGCGGTGATGGGCCGCTTTTGCGCGTCATATTGAGCAGGGGCCGCCACACCTGAAGAGATGCCGCCCATGGCGCC
>CAVXVM010000177.1:0-9942 GCA_963765025.1 uncultured Acidobacteriaceae bacterium
TCAAGCTGCTCACCGGAGACGAGCCGCCCACCGCGGGCACCGTCAAGCTGGGGCACAATGTGATGAGCGAGTACTTTGCGCAGGACCAGTACAAGGTGCTTGACGGCGAGGCGCGCATGCTCGACGACATCAGCCGCGCAGCAAAAAAAGTTCCTGAAGTAGAGTTGCGTTCGTTGCTTGGCTGTTTTCTCTTCAGCGGAGACGATGTGTTCAAGCCACTGGGCGTGCTCTCCGGCGGAGAGCGCAACCGGTTTGCCCTGGCGCGGATCCTGGTGTCGCCCTCAAACTTTCTTCTCCTCGACGAGCCCACCAACCACCTGGACATGCGCGCCAAAGACGTATTGCTTGAGGCCCTGGCGGCGTTCTC
This sequence comes from uncultured Acidobacteriaceae bacterium, assembly GCA_963765025.1. Taxonomy (GTDB): domain Bacteria; phylum Acidobacteriota; class Terriglobia; order Terriglobales; family Acidobacteriaceae; genus Telmatobacter. Next base: position 368 of record CAVXVM010000177.1, read on the forward strand.
CGGCACCGTAGTATTTGTTTCGCACGACCGCTACTTTATTGACCGGTTGGCGACGCGTGTGCTGGAAGTGGAAGGCGGCACGGTCACCAGCCATGAGGGAAATTACGAAGACTATCTGCGCTGGAAAGCGGCCCAGGTCGGCGCCGGAACAAGCAACGAAAACGCGAACAAGCGTATCCCGGAGAGCGCTTCAGTTTCGAGAAGTTCTTCTGCTTCGAAAGGCGCTTTGTATCCGGGCACGGCTTTAGCCGGACCGAAAACAGCTCCCCCAAAAAATGGGGCTTCCGCCCCTGCGGGTCTTTCGCCGGTAAGCCCAGCATCAAACACCATCGTCATTGAAGGCGGCCCCGACCCCGAGCCCAAAGAGAAGACCCGCCGACTGAATCCCATCAAGCAGAAGCAGATGGAAGAACGCTGCTCGTTCCTTGAAGAAGAGGTCCCGCGCATCGAATCCGCGCTCACGCACACCGAAGAGCAACTCGGCGCCTACGTTTCCGCCGCCGAGACTCAGCGCCTCACTGTCCTCGCCGAAGATCTCCGTGCGCAACTCAGCGCACTGACCGCCGAATGGGAAGATCTGATGCTTCAACTAGAAGCCTGATCGTTGGCGCGCGCCCTAATCCTCAAATACCATCGAGTCCATGACCGCCAACGCCGAAAAATCCCGCTGCAAATGGTCCGAGAGCGATCCGCTCATGCGCGATTACCACGACACCGAGTGGGGCATCCCGGTGCGCGACAGCCGCACGCTCTGGGAATTGCTGATGCTCGAGGGATTTCAGGCCGGCCTGGCCTGGATTATTGTTCTTCGCAAACGCGACGCCTTCCGCAAAGCCTTCAGAGGTTTCGACCCGGTTAAGGTCGCCCGCTTCAAAGAAGCCGACATCGAACGCCTGCTTCAGAATCCTGGCATCATCCGCTCGCGGGCCAAAATCGAAGCCACCATTCAGGCCGCTCGTATTTTTCTCGAGATGCAGAAAGCCGGCGAAGACTTTTCGTCCTTTTTATGGAATTTCGTCGGCGGCAAGCCGATCCGGAACGAAGGGCCGGTTCCGGCGCAAACGCCTCTGGCCGTTGAAATGTCGAAGCAGCTCAAGAAACGCGGCTTCAAGTTCGTCGGTCCCGTCATCGTCTACGCTTTCATGCAGGCCTCCGGCATGGTCAACGACCACAGCCTCAACTGCTTCCGTCGCAACGCCAGCAAATAAACGGCGCAGATCAGGGAACGCCCCCTGATGAGCTCCTTATTTCGGTCGTGCATAATCAAAAGACGATGGCTCTTTTATGGAATCCTGAAAACTGGCAGCAGCGGCTTGCAGAGCTCGAGGCGCAGACCGGCGACCTGAAAGAGGCGCCGCTCCGGCGCGATGTTCGCTCGCTGGGCATGCTGCTGGGCGAGGTGCTGCGCGAGCAGGCTGGCGAAGCGCTGTTCGGTGAAGTGGAAACGCTGCGGCAGGATACGATTCAGCGGCGCGATGCCGAGGCGCGCGGACGAAATGAAGAAGCGGCGCGGAATGCCGCCGGCGCGCTCGAGATGGTGCACCAGCTTGCTCCTGAGCGGGCGATCCTGTTGACGCGCGCCTTTGCCTTTTATTTTGAGCTCATCAACCTGGCTGAGACAAACCATCGCAAGCGGCGGCGTATTGCGCTCAAACTGAGCGGAGGCGCTGGCCGGCAACGCGGTTCGCTGGCCGGAACGCTCAACGAGATGCGGCGCGTGGGCATCGGTGCGGACGAGGCGCTCGATTGGCTCAAGCGCGTGCTCATTATCCCGGTATTTACGGCGCACCCCACTGAGGTGGCGCGCCGCACCGTGATGTTCAAGCGGCGGCGCATCGGCGAATTTCTTGCAGCGCTTGATCGCATTCCCATCCCCGAGCAGGATCTGGCGCGCGTTGAGGAACTGGTTCTGGCGGAGATTACCAGCCTGTGGCAGACCGATGAAGTGCGCTCGCGCCGGCCCACCGTCTACGACGAAATCAAGATGGGGCTCGACTACTACGACGTTTCCATCTTTGAAACGCTGCCGGGACTGTACCGCGAGATTTCAGAGGCGCTCCAGTTTGCGTACGGGCTTGAAATTGAACCGCACGCCCTGCCCCAGGTGCTTCGCTTCGGCTCATGGATCGGCGGCGACCGCGACGGTAATCCTTTTGTCACACCCGAGGTCACACGCGACGCCATCAAACTGGCACGCGGACATCTGCTGCTCTACTACCAGGGGCAACTTGACCTGATCATCGATCTGCTGACGACCAGCGCCCAGCAGAGAACGGTGAGCGATGCACTGACGGCGCGGCTCAAAGCTTATGTGGCGCAGGTGCACACGCCCGAGGCTCAGGTGTTTGGCGAGCAGTACGAGTTTGAATATTACCGGCGCTTCATCATCTGCGTAAAGGCGCGCGTGCAACGGACGCTTGAAGAACCAGGCCCTGCCGGAGCGGCGATGCCGGTGATGCCCTACACGCTTTCAAAAGGGCAGGACAAGCTGGCGCAGGTGCTGCCCGTCTATGCCTCGGTGGATGAGTTTCTCAGCGACCTTGAGGTGCTGCGGGAGTCGCTCGCAGCCAACGGCGGCATCAGGATTGCGCGCACGCTCATCGATCCCCTCATTCTGCGCGTGCGAACCTTCGGGCTGCATCTGCATACGCTCGACATCAGGCAGCATGCGCGGGTTCTGCAGACGGCTCTGCAGGAAACCATCAGCGACACCATGGCGCCGAGCTTGCCGAGCGGACTTTCGGAGGCGACTGAGAGCGTGCTTGAGACCTTCCGCGTCGTAGCTGAGGTCAAGGCCAGTTGCTCGCCTGAATCGATTCGCCAGTATGTGATTTCAGGTGCTTCGACGGTGGATGATGTGCTGGCCGTGGTTCGGCTGGCGCGGCTTGGCGGTGTGAAAGTGGAAGGCTCCGGACGCGATCCCGGCCTGATGCCCGTGCCGCTGTTTGAGTCGATTGACGACCTGCGCAATGCGCCGGCGGTTTGCCGCGAGTTGTGGAACCGCCCGGACTATCGCAAGTTGATCGCGAGTTGGGACGACTGGCAAGAGGTCATGCTGGGCTACTCCGATTCCAACAAGGATGGCGGCATGCTTACTTCCACCTGGGAGATTTTCAGAGCGCACCGTGACCTGCACGTGGTGGCTCGCGAGGCCGGCGTCAAGCTGCGGCTCTTCCATGGCCGCGGGGGCACGGTGGGCCGCGGCGGCGGGCCGACGCATCGCGCGATTTTTGCTCAGCCCATGGATTCTTTCGACGGGCAGTTACGCATTACTGAGCAGGGTGAAGTGCTGAATTTCAAATACGCTGACGAAGTCCTCGCCGAGCGCAATCTTGAGCTGATGATTGCAGCCTCGCTTGACGCACTTGCGCGACCGAATGCGCGCGACCCCGAGGGCCATTTTACCGGCGTGCTGAAACCGGAGTGGGAGGCGGCCTTCGACGAACTGTCCGGGCTGGCATTCGGGTATTACAAAAAGCACATTCTCGAAGACCCCGGCGTACTCACTTACTTCGAGCAGTCCACACCGATGGGCGAGCTTGAGAATGCCAAGATCGGCTCGCGCCCTTCGCGGCGCAGTTCTTCGCCCAAGCTGACTGACTTGCGCGCCATTCCCTGGGTGTTTGGATGGACACAGTCGCGGCTGCTGGTGCCTGCCTGGTTTGGCGTGGGATTCGCGATGGAAGAGTATCTTTCCCGGCCCGGATCCCTGGAACTCCTGCAGACCATGGCTAAGGAACTTCCGCTGTTCATCGACCTCATCAGGAACGTGGAGCTGGCGCTGGGCAAGGTGGACCTGGCAACGGCTCGCCTTTACTCCGAACTGGTTGGCGACGCGAAACTGCGCGAACGCATTTACGACATGTTCGATGCGGAGTTCCATCGCACCGTGCGCGCCGTTCTTGCCGTCACGCGGCAGAAGGAAGTGCTGCAGTCCAACCAGGTGCTTGCCCACTCCATCAAGCTGCGGAATCCGTATGTGGACCCTATGCATTTGATCCAGGTGGACATGCTGCGGCGCAAACGGGCCGGGGAAGACACGCCGGCGGTGAACCGCGCCATTGCGGCGACCATCAGCGGAATTTCGGCGGGGTTGCGGAACACGGGATGATCGGACGAGCTGGAAAGTCCTGTGCCTGTAATCATAAAGGCAATCTGCGACCCACGGTTTTCTATTTCAAGATTGGCCAGGTTGCGCAGACAAAACATGCGATACCGAGCCAGAGACAGCCAAACGGCCCGCCTTGGCGGCGGCCCTAGTCAACAGGACTCTGTCATCTTCTGGAAGCGTTGCCAAGTCACCGCCGTCAAAATACGTGAGCGCCTTTACGGCCTCACTGGGCTGAAAAGTGAAACCGTATAACGCTGATGCAGCCACAAGGCCTTCGTCCAACTCTACGTCGGAACGGAGCATCGCGGCTATGTCGCGATAGTCTTTCGCCTCGATTCTCTGCAGGATCACATTTAGCTTGGTAGCCAGAAGATCACGAAGCGAGGCAATCTCCGCAACTCCATCCGGTGTGCAGTCAGGAACCCCCACACGTCCGATGTCGATGCCTCCGAAGAACGAGATCTTCACGTGAGCGGTCCTTACTGGCGCAAGAACTGTTAGTGTGTCTTGCCGGCTCTGAATAACTCTCGAATGGCGGAGAAAGGGAAAGCCAAATTCGAGATTCTCCCGGTCGAGAGGCCTCCCCGTAAAAAAATCGAAATCGATAGAAGTTCTGTGCCCCAGGCGAAGTGCCACCGCCGTTCCGCCATACATGACAAATCCCATCTTTATGCTGGCTGCGAGCTGCGGCCAAATCTCAAGTTGCTCTGTCGGCAAAACTTCCCAATGTGGCTTGAAGTTGCTCACTTCAGCTCCCTGGCGGGCATCGGCGGCACTCGCCTTTCTCCGTACTGGGCAAGCCCCAGCCTGTAGTGCCAGTAATTCCACGAAGGCGCATCCATCTGCCCAGCCTCGGATCGCTGCAACACTCCGCGGAGATAGTCTTCTCCCGCAATTTCTGCAAGAAGATTCAGGTCATCCCAGGTTCCAAGGTTCATTACCTGTGCGGCAACCCGGGAGGGGAATTGCATCGCTTCATCGGGCGTCTTCCACCAGACGTAGGTGCGAGCCAGCCTCCGCAGGTACTCGAATGCCTCGGCGGAAAGCCGCAACCCGGACCTCTGCGTCTCAGCCTGGATTGGCTTGGCGATCGCTCTTCCCTCCATGGCGCTCACTCCCTCCTTTCATTTTACCAACTCCATGGATTCACAACATTCAGCCGCTTGCCAATCCGAGCCTCCGGGTCTACCCTGTTTCTATGCATCGATGTCGCTAACGCCGTCCTGGTGAGAGCTCAGATGCTGACGTGCGCCCAACTGCGAGCGCAATTTCCCGATTGACGACTCCACCATCCCCAAAAAACATCCATTCACAAGAGAGCCTGGGCATTTGGCCCCGGAAAAGGAGATCAACATGGCGCGCATTGCCGCGAATGTCACTGAATTGATTGGAAAAACTCCACTGGTAAAACTGAATCGCGTTGCGGCCGGCTTGCCGGGGACCGTCGTGGCGAAGCTGGAAAGCCAGAACCCGGTTTCGAGCGTGAAGGACCGTATCGGTTTTGCGATGATCGATGCCGCCGAGAAGGCGGGCAAGATCACGCCGGGTAAAACGATTCTGATTGAGCCGACGAGCGGCAATACCGGAATCGCTCTGGCCTTTGTGGCAGCCGTAAAGGGCTACAAGCTCATCCTCACCCTGCCCGAGACGATGAGCCTTGAGCGTCGCGTGACGCTGCTGGCCTTTGGTGCTGAGATTGTGCTCACGCCGGGACCAAACGGCATGAAGGGCGCGATTGCCAAGGCCAACGAGATCCTGGCGAGGACGCCGAACGGATTTATTCTGCAGCAGTTCGACAATCCGGCAAATCCGGCGATCCACCTGGCCACCACGGGCCCAGAGATCTGGGATGACACGGACGGTAAGGTGGACATCCTGATTTCCGGTGTGGGCACGGGCGGCACCATTACTGGAGTGGCCAATTACATCAAGCCGAAGAAGCCGAGCTTCAAGGCGATCGCGGTCGAGCCGACTGACAGCCCGGTGCTCTCCGGCGGCAAGCCAGGACCGCACAAGATTCAGGGAATCGGTGCGGGATTTGTGCCCAGTGTGCTGGATACAAAACTGATCGACGAGGTGGTGCAAGTAACCAATGACGAGTCTGTCGAAATGGCCCGGCGGCTGGCCAAGGAGGAAGGACTTTTTGTCGGCATCAGCTCAGGCGCAGCTGTGGCAGCAGCGTTGAAGGTGGCAGCGCGTCCTGAGAGTGCAGGCAAGCTGATTGTGGTGGTGCTGCCCGACTTTGGCGAGCGCTATCTATCGAGCGTGCTGTTTGAGCCGCTGCGGCAGCAAGCGCTGGCACTGCAGCCAGAGCAGATTGCTGTTACTGCGTAAATTCATTCAAATGCCGGCGAAGCGGCGTTCGTTTCGCCGGCGCAACTTGTTTTTCTGCACCTGAAAGGTTTTTCGGATTCGGCTTCTCATGGCTTTCTTTGCACGCATTCGTGAAGACATCAGCTCGGTCATGGAGCGCGACCCGGCTGCGCGCTCGCGGCTTGAAGTGCTGCTCTGCTATCCGGGACTGTGGGCCGTGTGGTTGCACCGCATCGCGCACAAGCTGTGGGCCTGGAAGCTGTATCTGCCGGCGCGAGTGCTATCGCAGATCGCACGTTTTTATACCGGGGTCGATATTCATCCGGGCGCGCTGCTCGGGCGGCGGCTGTTTATCGATCACGCCACCGGCGTGGTGATCGGCGAGACGGCGATCGTGGGCAGCGACGTGACCATGTACCAGGGCGTGACGCTGGGCGGCACCGGCAAAGGCCACGGCAAGCGCCATCCGACCGTTTGCGACGGCGTCTTCATCGGCAACAACGCCAATGTGCTCGGCAACATCACCGTGGGCGAAAACTCGCGCGTGGGAGCGGGGTCAGTGGTGCTGTCGGACGTGCCGCCCAACTCCACGGTTGTGGGCGTCCCTGCGCACATCATCTACCGCAACGGACACAGGGTACTCATTACCGATCCCCACGATGTGAAAGACCCGCTGTCAGACGCGCTGATTGCGCTGGCAGCGCGCGTGGATGCGCTTGAGGCAGGCACGGGCGCGGGGTCGGAAGAGCCCTGCGCAGAGCCCTTCGCGGCGGAAGAAGCCGAGCGTACCGCCTATCGCGTGGAGCTGGAACGACTACGCGTGTATGTCTCGATGGGCGAGGGGATCTGAACCAAAGACTCCGGCCAGAAAAGAAATAAAATCTGCAATTAAGCTTGACAAGGTTTTGTTATAGCACTATACATTGCTATACGAGGTATCTTGCTATGGCAAAACCTAGAAGCCAATCAGCAGACGGCGACTCACCTGACCGCTGGGAGGCCCAACTGCGGAAAGGCGCTTTGGAGATGGCGGCCCTGGCATCTCTTTGGCAAGGCCGCCTGTACGGCCTTGAAATCATTCGTTTTCTTGAGAACCACTCCAGCATGGCGCTGGCCGAAGGAACCATCTATCCCATTCTGAATCGGCTCAAGATGGAGGGCATGCTCACCTCCGAGTGGGTTGAGGCCGAGGCCGGACACCCCCGCAAGTACTACTCGCTTACCGAAGCAGGCCTGCAGCGCTTGCGCCAGATGGCGGAAGCCTGGACCAGTTTCTCTCGCGGCCTCAGCCGCCTTCTTGAACCGGTACTGGAAAGACAGGAGAATCTCCAATGACGACAGAAATGCAGATCGAACGCTATCTAACCGCGCTCCGCTTGCACCTCGGTCCTCTCACCATCGCCGAACGGGAAGAGATTGTTCGCGAAATCGGTGCGCATGTTCGCGATTCGGCCGAAGAGTCCGGAGCTTCAATTGAGAGTGTTCTGGCCCGTCTGGGACCGGCAGAGGAGTTGGCCGCCCAATATCGCGATGGCCTGCTGATTCGCCGGGCCAGCCGCAGCATCTCGCCCGTGTTGCTGTTGCGCGCCTCGGTCAGGCTCGCTACCAAGGGCGTCTTTGGTGTCCTGGTCTTCTTACTGGGATTGTTCGGATACGTGATTGGTGCGAATCTGGTCCTGACGGCACTGGTGAAGCCTTTTTTGCCGGAGCACACCGGCCTGTGGCTCGACGGCAACGGGAACTTCATGTCCGCGGGCCTCCAGTTCCCTGGTCCCGGATCGTCCGCGCACGAGGTTCTTGGCTTTTGGTACATCCCGCTCGCGCTGGCCTCCGGGAGCCTCGCTTTACTGGCCACTACATGGGCGATCCGCACCTCACTGCGCACATCGCAACATTGGCAGGCGAGAGTTTAGCGCGCCTATCGGATCCGCTGGGCCGCTCTCGTATGTTTGCTGACTCATTCCCGGTGCTACAGTAGTTGCGTTCCGATACTTTTTCCGGGGTTCGATCTGTTGCTTGGTTTTCGCATGTTTTTCGGGGTGGTTCTTCTTGTTCCTCTTGCCGCTCATGCCACTGGCCGCGTCGAGGCCGCGGCGGTTCCATCAGAAATGCGATCGACGGCCTTCACGGTCAAGGTGAACGGCCATCCGATCGACGTGGCGCACGCGGCAGCCAGCTACGAATTCGTCAGCTTCGACATCACCGGGCCGGTGTTGGTTGAGATTACGGCCATCCAGGCCGGATTTTGGGACAAGGGCGTTGATATACAGCCATGGAGACTGGGACTTCGGCCAGTGCGCCATGGGGCCACCATCAGCTTCAAGCTGGCTGCGCCGGCCAAGCTCTCCATCTCGCGCCCAGGCGACTTTCTCAATCACGCGGCCATGCTGTTCGTGTTTGCGGGCGCGCCGCCCAAGCCGTTGCCTACCGATGTGCAAGTACATGTGGTCGAAGCGGGCGTGCACCGCGAGAGCCTGAATCCCAAGAGCGGCGAGACCTATTACCTTGAGCCGGGAGCCTACATCTTCGGCAGCCTGAACCTTGAGAAGGCTGAAAACGTGAAGGTGCTGGGGCGTCCGAGGCCGAGAGCGCCACGTCGGGGACGTCGCGTGCGCCGTCGGCCGGGGTGATTGTCTGCTGGTAGAACGGCTTGGGGAAGACGATGCTCTTGCCGCCCCCGCCGGCGCCGGAGCGCTGGTAGAGACCTCGGGTTTTTGCCATGTGGTCCGCCTTTGCAACAGAAACGCGTCGATATCGGCCGGCATGAACCGATAGGCGGTCCGCTTCCCGGGGTCGCCGAGATTGACGTAGGGGATATCGCCGGTCCGCAGGATATCGCGAAATCGGCGTTCGCAAACCCCGATCCGCCGGCGGCTTGGGTCAGGGTGAGCATCCCGGGCTCTTCGGCGCTTCCGTGCGGGGTGGTCATGGGCGAGAGCCTTTCATTCGCTTTTCCATCAAGAAGACCTGGAGGGCATGCTCGCCATCCTCATTGATCGCGTAGACCTCATACGATGCGCCAGACGGGAATTTCCCAGTTTCCCCGGTCCAAGAAGCCCATCCAGCATTAATAATCGCGCGCGTTGTTGAATCCGCATGCGCGCCAACGTGAGCAAACGCCGGAACGAGGTGCCGCCAAACATAAACATGG
>CAVXVM010000178.1:0-9593 GCA_963765025.1 uncultured Acidobacteriaceae bacterium
CGGAGTTCGCCAAGCTGGATGCGCGGCACCTCGCCTGCCTCAACGTCGTCGGCGAGGCGGAAGGGAAAGAGCTTGAGCTCATCCTGAATCTCTTCAAGGCCGCGACCCATGAGCCGCTTGACGGAGTAGATGACGCGCTCCGGCGATTCAATGAGGGTTTTGCGGGCACTGTTGCCCACGGTGACTGTGGGCCGGCCGCCATCCGCTGGAATAGGATCGAGCGCCACGACCGACGGGACAAGATTGGAGCCGTCTACACCGGGTATGACCACCGGTGCATCGCCCTGCATATATGCGACGAGGGAATTTGTGGTTCCCAGGTCAATTCCAACAACGCGGCCAGATTGGTTCGATTCCGCCATGGATCTCTACTCGGCTCCCAAAGTTTCAGTTACGTCACGTACGAGGTTGCTAAGATAGCGCCGCCTGTCGAGCAGAGCGACCATTGTTTTTTCGGCCGACTTGCGGGCTGCGGCGTCGCCGTTATCCCACAACTGCCACTGCTTGCGCAGATCCTGATCGACTTCCTGCTCGAGGCCGTCGAACTTGCGCTTGGCTTGTTCGAGGCTGGACTGCAATGCGGGATCTTCTTCGCCCGTTTTGTGGGCCATGCGCATTTCCTCGAGCTGCATGTTGAGCTCGAAGACTTCTTCAAGCAGATCGGCTGGAACTCTTGAAGGATCTTTCCGGTCTTTGCCGCTGTGTTCTTCGCCAATCTCGGCTCCCCGCAGCTTGAGCAGGTATTCGGTGCGGTGCAGCGGATCTTTCAGGGTGCGATAGGCGTCGTTGAGCAGGGCCGTGTCAGCGAGGCTCCATTGGCGCTCGTTGTCGCCGGAGCGGGCAAAGCGATCGGGATGAACCTTGCGGCTAAGCCGGTGGAACTCGTGCTCGAGGGCCGCGAGATCGAGGTCAAGCCGCTCCTCCAAACCGAAGACCGAGAAATAATCGCCGCCGGGAGGGGGCTGAATCTTGCTGCAATGCGGGCAGAACAGAGTGACGTCATTGTGCGCCACAGAGCAGGACCAGCACGCGACCGGAACTGCCGAATCGATAACCTTCAACATGACTGACTCCAGCGAGCGACTTAGGACGAGAAGGACGAACCGCAGCCGCAGGATCGCGAGGAGTTCGGATTGATGAAGTTGAATCCCTGCCGCATCAGCGTCTCCTCGTAGTCCAGCGTCATGCCGTGCAGATAGAGAAACGACTTGGGATCGACAAAGACGCGCACGCCGTCGAACTCGTAGATGCGATCGCGTTCGCGAGGCTGTGTATCGAACTTGATGGAGTAGGACAGGCCTGAGCAGCCGCCGCCCATGACGCCGAGACGTAGTCCGCCTTCCTCAGGCGAGACGCCTTCCTTGGCCATGGCAACGCGAATGCGCTTGATCGCGCGGGCAGTTACGTTCAGTGCAACAGCGGGCACCTGCAGGCCCTGGGCGGCCGCCGCGCCAGCCGGCTTAACCTCGTGCGGCGGAGGCGCAGCGAATGCGCCTTCGGCCGGCTTCGATTCTATTGAGACTATGTTGGCCATGCTTGCCTATTCGCTTTCAGTTCCCACTCGCCTCAAATGGGGCCTCGGCCTTTCGGCTGCGGCCCCTTAGCGGAGAGGGGAAGCCTCTTAGTGCGCTGCGGTGGTCGCCGCCGTAGCAGCTTCCGCAACGCCGTTCTTTTTCTTCCAGTCGCCAATGGCCGCGCGAATGGCGTCCTCGGCGAGCACCGAGCAATGAATCTTGACCGGCGGAAGAGACAGTTCCTTCACAATGTCAGTGTTCTTGATCGCGAGCGCATCGTCGACGGTACGGCCCTTGATCCATTCAGTGGCCAGCGACGAGCTGGCAATGGCCGAGCCGCAGCCGAAGGTCTTGAACTTGGCTTCTTCAATGACCTGGGTCTCGGGGTTGACGCGAATCTGCAGACGCATGACGTCGCCGCACTCGGGAGCGCCCACCAGGCCCGTGCCCACTTCAGTAGAGCTCTTGTCGAGTTGGCCCACGTTGCGCGGGTTGTTGTAGTGATCGATTACCTTGTCGCTGTATGCCATTTGCTACTCCTCCCGCGGGGAAGCCGCGCTTACTCCTGTTAGATTCGGCAGGCTTGCTTGCCGATGCCTTGAAATTCGTTTCGCGCCTAGTGCGCCGCCCATTGGATTTTGGTGAGATCGATGCCTTCCTGCACCATCTCGTACAAAGGTGAAAGCTGGCGCAGGTGCTTGACGATGTCGATGACCTTGTCTGCCACGTAGTCCACTTCAGCCTGGGTGTTGAAACGGCCGAGACCAAAACGAATGGAGCTGTGTGCGACGTCGTCGCCGAGGCCCAAGGCCTTGAGGACGTAGGACGGTTCGAGCGTGGCCGAGGTGCAGGCCGATCCGCTTGAAACGGCAACGTCGTTGATGCCCATCAGCAGCGATTCGCCTTCGACGTAGACAAAGCTCATGTTCAGATTGCCGGGAAGGCGATGCTCCCATGAACCGTTGACCTGCACGTAGTCGAGCGCGGACTCGAGCTTTGCCTTGAGCCGGTCGCGAAGGCCGCGGAGATAGGCGGCTTCAGAATCCATTTCCTCGAGGGCGATTGCGCAGGCCTTGCCGAGACCGACGATGCCGGGCACGTTCAACGTGCCTGAACGCATGCCGCGCTCGTGGCCGCCACCATCGATTTGCGCGGCGATCTGCACGCGCGGATTTCGGCGGCGGACATAGAGAGCGCCCACGCCCTTGGGGCCATAAATCTTGTGGCCGGAGAGGGAAAGAACGTCGATGTTGTCGGCGATCACATTGACCGGAACCTTGCCCACCGCCTGCACTGCATCGGTGTGGAAGATGACGCCCTTCTCATGGCAGAGCTTGCCGATTTCGCGGATGGGCTGCAGGACACCGATTTCGTTGTTGGCGGCCATGATGGAAACCAGGATCGTCTTGTCGTCCATGGCGCGCTTGAGGTCTTCGATGTCGATGAGGCCATCTGCCTTCACGGGCAGATAGGTGACGCGGTAGCCGTACTTCTCAAGGCGCTTGCAGGTGTCGAGGACGGCCTTGTGCTCAGTGACCTGGGTGATGATGTGGTTGCCGCGCTCGCGGTACATTTCCGCGATGCCCTTGATGGCGAGGTTGTTGCTCTCGGTGGCGCCGGAGGTGAAGATGATCTCCTTGGCGGTGGCGCCGATGAGCTTGGCGATCTGTTCGCGGGCCAGTTCGACGGCCTGCTCGGCCTCCCACCCAAAGGAGTGGTTGCGGCTGGCTGCGTTACCGAACTTGTCGGTAAAGTAGGGCATCATCGCTTCCAAAACCCGCGGATCGAGAGGGCTGGTGGCGTGATTATCCATATATATGGGCAGCTTGACGCCCGCGGGAACTTCGATATTGCCGGTAACTGTACTCATCTTCTGATCTCCATCCTCATCTGCTCATCTCCGCTCTTGGCGGAGGGGAAAACTGATTACAACGTCAATGCAACCAAGGCTTTAGCTTCACGAGCCCTGACCGCGGACTGTTCATTTTCAGCCAGGTCCTGAATACTGATGCTTTTGAGCACCCCGGCGATGGTCTCGTTTACGCGCGCCAGAGGCTCCTTGATGGTGCAACTGGGGGTCAGATCGCACGACTTGGAGCCCTTGGTGCAGGAAGTGATGAAAAACGGCCCGTCGATGGCAAGAATCACCTCGTAGGCTGAAATTTCTCGGGCATCCCGGGCGAGGGCGTATCCGCCATTCATGCCGGCATGGGAGCGAAGCAGGCCGTGCTTGGTCAATAGTTGCAGGATCTTGGCAAGCAACTGGGCTGGAATGCCGTAAGCGTCAGCAACATCCTTGGCGCTGAGCGCAGTGGTTTCGGGGTGCTCGGCGAGGTACTTGAGCGCCATCAACCCGTAATCGGCCTTCTTGGTCAGCTTGAGCATTCAATATCCGACTTCTTCGGTCCGTATTCAGTATAGGACCGAATGTGTCGGCATTTCAAGGGGGCGGGGTGGGAAGCGGGCCCGGAAGAGGAAAAAAATTGGCCAATCGTCGAAGATTCAACAAAAATCCGTTTTAATTTGCGGAAAAGATCGCTACAATCTGCGGGAAAGAGCACCTACTCCAACTGAATCCAAGGACGATGGCAACCGCCTGCAGACATCCTAAAGTACGCATTGTCTCCCGACACGAGGACACGGAATTTGTCGAGTGCCTGGAGTGTGGCGAGGTATTTGACTCCGAAGAGTTCCGCGACATGGAGATTGAAGAAACCGCCGAAACCGAGGACGTCTCAGACGACGCCTAAAATAGCGCACGAAGCGCGACTCTACTTTGCAACCGAACCGTTGGAGACCGCAGTGTTGCTGCGGTGCGACGCGACCCATGCATAATGCAGCCCGGAGATCACGGTCAGTGCGATCGTGGCTGCGAGGGCCAGTTGGCGTAAATCCCACACCCAGACTGCATCGGTAAGCTGGTGCAGAATAACCGCTGCGACCGCGCAGACCTGGGCTATGGTGTTGGCTTTTCCAAAGACGCTGGGCTTGAATTCGCGCCGCCCCACGGCCGCGTAGAGCAGGGCCGCGACCAGCAGGATGGCAACATCCCTGCCGAAGACCAGCACGGTGACCGTTGTGGGCATGAGGCCTTCATGGAGCAGCACCAGAAAGATGGTGCTGAGCAGGAGCTTGTCGGCAACCGGATCGAGGTATTGGCCGAGTACCGTGCGTTGCCGGAGAACACGCGCAAGGGTTCCGTCGAGCGCGTCGGTCAGTCCCGCAGCCACAAAAAGCGCAAAGCCGAGCAGATAATTCTTTTCGAGAAGGGCCGCGACCAGAAAAGGGGCGAGGCAAATGCGCATCAACGTGAGCAGGTTAGGCACGGTGCGAAGCGGATTGAGTCGGGGGCTCGATTCGTCTGGCATGGCTGGTTGAACAAGGTGCAACTGTACGGATTGAAAGAAATCCAGGCAGGCTGCGTGGCCGGCTAAGGCGCTTTGGTAGTGGCAGACTTGCGTTGAGAGCAGAGCTGCGCGAGATCCCAAAGAGCGTTTGGGGACATTGCAGGCAAAGAAAATTCAATCGCTCGTCAACGATGGTACAGCATTGCGCACAAGGGGAAGCAATCGAGTTTCACGGATCGGACCGTTCCTGTTAAACTTAGGGATGTTGCACCACAGGCGCGTAGCTCAGTTGGTTAGAGCGCTTCCTTGACACGGAAGAGGTCGCTGGTTCGAGTCCAGTCGTGCCTACCATATTTATCAATAACTTAAACTGGAAGGCAGAAATGCCCCCGGCAGATCGCACGCCTTAGCTTAAGATTCCCTTGATCAAAATCTGTTTGCGGTTGTCTGTGGGAGGCGACACGATGTTGCCCTCGATTGGCTTCCCATCCACGGTGAGCGCAATCTTGTTTCCAACTCCTTTCCGCTCGATGGAGATTTCATAGACAACTCCGCGAAAGGTGCGCCTTGCGGTAAATCCGGGCCAACTGGCGGGAATGACCGGCGCAATCTGGAGCCCGTCATAGGTAGTGCGCACGCCGAGGATCCACTGAGTGATGGCGAAGTAGTTCCAGGCGGCGGTGCCAGTGAGCCACGAGTTCTTGGCCTCACCGAAGCTGGGCGCATCCCGGCCCGCGATCATCTGGGCGTAGACATAAGGCTCGCAGCGATGCACATCGCTGATCTCCTCTCGCGCTGACGGATTGATTCGGGTGTAGTAGTCGTGCGCGTCGTCGCCATTGCCAAGGCGCGTCTCAGCAATCATCACCCAGGGATTGACATGGCAGAATATGCTTGCATTCTCCTTGTACCCCGGCGGATAGGACGAAATCTCTCCGAGATTGAGGTAGTACTTTGAATACGCCGGCTGATGCAAAACGAGTCCATGTGGAGTGGCCAGATGCTCGCGCGTGGCGGCCAGCGCCCTGGCTGCCTTGCCGTCCTCAAGGCCGATTCCTGCCAGCACGCAAAAGCCATTCGATTCGATGAATATTTTGCCTTCCGTGCATTCCCTGGAACCCACTTTGTCGCCGAAGTCGTCATATGCGCGCAGAAACCAATCGCCGTCCCAGCCGTGCTCGAGGACAGCCTGCTCCATCTTTGCGACCTCGTCGAGACAGGCGGTGGCTTCGCAACACCGCCCGCGATGGCTCGCTATCGCGGCTAATTCGCGACCGGCGTGCACAAACAGGCCGGCGATAAAGACCGACTCTGCCACCTTGCCGTCTTTACTGGTGGTGGTCTGGAAAGATTGACCTGGCGTCGATGAGAAGCAGTTCAGGTTGAGGCAGTCGTTCCAGTCGGCGCGGCCGATCAGGGGCAGACGATGCGGCCCCAGGCGCTCCAGTGTGTAGCGAAAGCTGTGCAGCAGATGGTCGTAGAGCGGCGCCTCGGAGCCAGGCTCGTTGTCGTAGGGTACCGGCTCGTCCAGAATGCTCCAGTCGCCTGTCTCCTTCAGATAGGCTGAAACGCCGACAATAAGCCAGTGTGGATCGTCGTTGAAACCGCCTCCGATGTCGTTGTTACCGCGCTTGGTGAGCGGCTGGTACTGGTGGTAGGCCCCGCCGCTGGCAAGTTGCGTTGCAGCGAGGTCCAGGATGCGCTCACGGGCACGCGC
The DNA here is from genome assembly GCA_963765025.1 of uncultured Acidobacteriaceae bacterium. Taxonomy (GTDB): domain Bacteria; phylum Acidobacteriota; class Terriglobia; order Terriglobales; family Acidobacteriaceae; genus Telmatobacter. Next base: position 6,579 of record CAVXVM010000178.1, read on the forward strand.
GGGCGCCATGTGCACAAAGCCCAGCAGATCCTGGTTTGAGTCGCGGAAGCCGAGACCTCTGCCAACGCCGGATTCGAAAAATGACGCTGAGCGCGACATGTTGAAAGTTGCCATGCATTGATAGGCATTCCAGATGTTCACCATGCGGCTGGTGTGGATGTCGGGCGTGTCCACCTGGAAGATGCCGAGAACACCGTTCCAGTAGTCGCGTAGACACTCGAAGGCCAAGTCGGCGGCCTTGTTGTCGAGGTACCTGGCGATGACAGGCTTGACTGACTTCTTGTTGATGGTCTGTGAGCCGGGCGGATCGAACTTCTGTTCGCCGGGGTTCTCGTGATAACCAAGTACGAAGACGATCTGCTGCGTTTCTCCGGGGGCGAGGTCGAGCCTGACCTGATGCGCGCCGATGGGCGACCAGCCGTGCGCGACTGAATTGGTCAATTGACCGGCTTCGACGGTTGCGGGCATGTCCCAGCCGCGGTTGCGACCGAGAAACGCCTCGCGTTGTGTGTCAAAACCAGCTCCGGAGCGCGAGCAGGCGAAATAGGCGAAGTGATTGCGGCGCTCGCGGTACTCGGTCTTGTGATAAATGACGCCATCTTCGATCTCCACCTCGCCGATGGAGAAGTTGCGCTGGAAGTTGTTGGAGTCGTCCTGGGCATCCCACAGGCAGAACTCGATGCTTCCGAAGGCGGAGAGGGTCGCTCGCGTCGTCCGGCGATTCGTAACCGTCAGCTGCCAGATCTCAAGGCTCTCATTGAGCGGAACAAAGTAGCGGGTGTGGGCCTCGATGCCCTTAAAGCTGGAGCCGACCACGGAGTAGCCCATGCCATGGCGGCAAGTGTAGTCCTCAAGTTCATGCCGCGTGGGCTGCCAGGATGGGGACCAGAACTCTTTCGAATCGTCGTCGCGCAGATACACGTAGCGCCCGCCGCAATCCAAAGGCACGCTGTTGTACCGGTAGCGGGTCAGCCGGCGCAGGCGTGCGTCGCGATAAAACGAGTAGCCTCCGGCAGTATTCGAAATAATTCCAAAATAGGACTGGCAGCCAAGGTAGTTGATCCATGGCAAAGGGGTATCAGGGCGTGTGATTACATATTCGCGGTTTAGATCGTCGAAATGCCCGAATTTCATGGCGCAGCTTCCTTTGAGGCAAATTCTCTATCAGAAATCGTTTTCTACATGATTGCTACTCAAACGTTTTTCCAGAGCGTTTTAGCTACTCAAGATGGTGAATCGTGATTATACTTGATCGCGGCGTATTCGCAAAAATACCCGTGCTTTAAGTTACGAAATGCACCACCGGCGCGTTCCCGTTCATTGCCGGAACGGGCAGAAACGGGAGACGATTCTCCGTTTTTCGCGCTTCACTGGCATTTCCGCCGTAGGGGGAATCGTGCCGTCGGCAATTTACTTGTTCTTGAGATCTGCGAGCGGAAAACGGCGCCGACAGTAGGGATTTGGAGATCCGATGCAACTTCATGTTCTGGACACCATCATCATCGTTGCCTATCTGATGAGCACAGTGCTTATCGGCTACTGGGTTTCGCACCGCGCTTCGCAGAACATGCAAGCCTATTTCCTCGGTGGTAACAAGATGCCCTGGTACGTGCTGGGCATCTCGAATGCATCGGGCATGTTCGACATCAGCGGCACGATGCTGCTGGTCTACTGGATGTTCATCTACGGTTTGAAGAGCGTGTGGATACCCTGGCTCTGGCCCACTTTCAACCAGATATTCCTGATGGTGTACCTCTCCGCCTGGCTGCGCCGATCAAAGGTGATGACCGGCGCGGAGTGGATCAAGACACGCTTTGGCACGGGGCGCGGCGCCCAGTTATCGCACCTGATCGTAGTGATCTATGCATTCGTCAGCATCATCGGTTTCTTTACCTATGGATTCAAGGGCATCGGCAAGTTTGCCGCGACGTTTCTGCCCTGGCATCTGTCGCCCAACGAGTATGCGCTGATCCTGATCGCGATTACTGCTATTTATGTGATCAAGGGAGGCATGATCAGCGTCGTCATTACCGAAGTGATGCAATTCATCATCCTGTCAATCGCTTCGTTTGCCGTGGGCATCATTGCCATGCTCAAGGTGGCCCCGAATAGTCTGCACAGGATGGTGCCCGCAGGCTGGGACCAGGTATTCTTCGGCTGGCACCTGGGCCTGGATTGGTCCAAATTGCTTCCCTCGGCCAGCGGCAAGATCGCCCAGGACGGCTATGGTCTGTTCGGCTTCTTTGTGATGATGCTGTTTTTCAAGGGTGTGTTGGTGAGCGCCGCCGGACCCGCGCCCAACTACGACATGCAGCGCGTGCTAGCGGCCAAGAATCCCCGCGAAGCGTCGATGATGAGCGCCTGGGTCAACGTCGTGCTCACTTTTCCACGTTACATTCTGATCGCCGGACTTACGGTGCTCGCTGCCACGTTCTTCAGTGACAACCTCCGCGCCATGGGCCCCAACATGGACTTTGAACTTGTGCTGCCCTATGCGCTTGGACGCTTCGTGCCGGTCGGCCTGCTAGGTTTCCTGATCGCTGGTTTGCTGGCGGCATTCATGTCGAACTTTGCGTCCACGGTTAACGCGGCGCCGCCATACTTTGTCAACGACATCTATAAGCGATTCATCAATCCGAACGCGAAACCAAAGACCTATGTCCGACTCAGTTATCTCAGTTCGTTTGCCGTTGTGGTCATCGGCGTCATGTTCGGCTGGAACGTGACGTCGGTGAACTCGGTGGTGTTATGGATCGTCTCTGGTTTGTGGGGCGGCTACACCGCTTCAAACGTTCTGAAGTGGTACTGGTGGCGTTTTAACGGGTACGGCTACTTCTGGGGTATGGTCGCCGGCATTTCATCGGCGCTGCTGATGCCCAGGGTGGTTGACAACATTCCGATGGTGCAAGCCTTCCTCGGCAGTCACGCAGTGAATCCGGACGTGTCGATTATCTTCCCACTGACACTAGTCATGTCAGCAATACGTCGTCTGGCGGTCCAGGTATACGTACATAA
>CAVXVM010000179.1:0-7785 GCA_963765025.1 uncultured Acidobacteriaceae bacterium
TGGCCATGTTCTGCGTCGCTCACGCCAACGATCACTACGGCCAGATGGTGGAGTATCTGCGCATGAACGGAATTGTTCCCCCAGCCAGCGCGCGCTGACCAGTGGTCCCGCGGACAGGTCTCCGTCCGTGGGGTGGAAATGCCTCGCGTTTGGGCACCCGGGCATGAAGAAAAATAAGAGAGCAAATTCAAAAAGACGATGGCCCTTCCCGAAGGAAGGGCCATCGTCTTTGCAGCGCTCGTGAATTTTAGTTCACCGTAACGGTGAAGGTGCCGGTCCCGGCGGTGGCTGACGGATCACTTCCCTTGCCGGAGACCGTGAATGTATAGCTACCGGCTGTTGTGGCGGAAATGCTCGTGCCACCACCGCCGCTGCTACTGCCGCCGCCGCCGCAGGCTGACATGCCACACAGCACAGCCAAAACCGCCAGTGCGCCCAGCATGGCGCGCCAGCTCTTACGCCGCGCGGGAACGCCGAGGAAGATCAGCAGTGCCAAAACTGCGCCGGAACCGGTGCCCAGCCATCCCTTGCCGGAATTCGGCTGGATCATCGCCGTGCTTGCTGCCGTTGTGAACACCGTTGCCGTCCCGCTCCCGCTCGCTGTGCCGGAGCTGTACGTGACGGTGCCGCTTACCGTGCAACTTGGCAATGACACGGCGCCGGATGGAGACGAAGTCAGCGAGCAGGTGTTCAGTGTCACCGTGCCAGAGTAGTTCGTGGTGCTGGCCTGGCCAGTGATCGTCGAGGTGGTTGAACTGCCGGGTGCAACAGCTGTCGGCGTCGAGCCCGTCAGCGCATACGCCGATTGTGTGACGGTCACGTTGCCCGTGCCGGTACCGGAGGCGTAGTTTGTGTCGCCACTGTAGTAGGCGGTGAGCGTATCCGTTCCTGCGCCGAGGGAGTTCACGGGAACGGTAAAGCCGCAATTCGCGTTACTCGTGCAGGGACTGGTGCCGATGGTCTCTGTGGAAGAGGTGTAGCTGCCGCTCTTCACGTAGATGGTTCCCGTGGGCGTTGGGCCAGCGCCGGTCACCGATGCCGTTACGGTCAGTGTTTGGCCCGTGTCGATGCTGCTGGGTGTTGGCGTCACTGATATGGTCGGCGTCAACGTGACCGTCTGCGACATGGTGATCTGCGTCGTGCCAGTGTTCCCCGCATAGTTTGTGTCGCCGCTGTAGTCCGCCGTCAGCGTGTCCGTTCCCACAGTGAGCGAGTTGGCAGGAATGGTAATGACCGCGCTTCCGTTGGTCAGCGATGAGGTGGTCGAGGTGTAGGAGCCGCTCTTCAGGTATACGGTTCCGCTCGGTGTCGCTACTGACCCGGAAGGGCCGCTCGCAGTGACCGTGACGTTGATAGCATTGGCAACGTTGCCTGTGGAGGGAGCGCTCAAGCCCACAGTGGGTGTCATTACGTTCACATTGACGGTGGTTGTCTTGCTGTTGGTCGCAAAGGTTGAATCGCCGTTGTAGTTCACATTGAGCAAAATGTTGCTGCCCGGTGCAAGGCTGTTCGCGGGAATTGAGAAGCTGCAATTCGTGTTGCTCGTGCAGGGACTTTTCCCGATCGTCTCCGTCGCGCTGAAATTGCCGACGATAAGCGTAATTGTCCCGGTCGGTGTGCCTCCCGAGCCGGTCACGCTTACCACAACAGACATTGCCTGGTTAATTGTGATGGTAGAGGGCGTTGGCTGCACGGTCATCGTGGTTGCATTCGTGCCCGCGTCAGATACCCACGCGTTCACCACATTCGCAACATTCATCGACCCCAGGCCCGTTGCAAGGTCAAAGCCGGTAGCGGCGTTATAGGCTTCCGCGCCACTTGAGGTGACCAGGGTCCCAACCATGTCGCCCGAGTTCACAGCCTTGCAATTCGGAGAAAGCGTGCCCGCGACCTCCTGTGTGGGGACCCAACCCGTGCCGTTGTACGCCGTGCCTCCAATATAGGCGCCATAATCGCAGGGCATAGCGTTGGTGCCCTGGTCGATGTCATTAAAGAAACAACTCGTTGAGGTCGAAACGCTTTCCGCGCTGCACCCGGAGTAGGTTTGCCTGCCGGCAAGCTGGTAAAGCTGCAGGTTCGGATTGCCTTGCGGCGCGCCCGAATGCTGGTTGATCAGGGCCATCACGCCCGCCATCTCAGGCGTCGCAACCGATGTCCCGCCAACCTCCTGTGCTATCGGCTCCGTCGTCACCGGATTCGTCGACACGGTTGACGAGGTCACGCAGCTTCCCGCCGCCGAAACGCAGACTAGAGTTGCGCTGTCTAAGGTACCGTCCCCTGCAAAGAAGCTCACGTCCGGAATGTCGCGCACTCCGTCGGCCGGAATCCCCGTCACGCCTGTCTGCCAGGAGGGCTTGGGCCAGCCGTCGTTCACCAGGGTCACTGTGCCCGAGTTCGTGGCCACCGTGGTTGCCGTGCAACTGCTAACCGCACTGCCGTTGTTGACCACGCAATTGCTTGCGCCACCGCCTCCGCCCACGGTGTCGACCAACTGGGCAATCATGTAGCCCTGGTAGTCGTTATAAATCGCACTCCAGTTGTTTTGAACAAAGTTGCACGCGCCCTCGGGGCTCGTCGGAGTTGCGGCTCCCGTGCCCTGCGCCACCAGCGGTGCAAGGCTCTCAAGGAACGCCGCCTGAATTGGGTTCATACATGTGTCGTTCCACGGGATTTCCGGCACGTAGCCAGCGGCGCTTTCTCCCGTTGTCGTGCTGTTGCTGGTATTCCAGTAGGCAGGCGTGCCCTGGCTTGAACTTGAAGACGGGCAGCCGTTAATCGCATTTCCTGCGGAGTTATAAACAGGCTTGCACCAGCTGAAGTCCGTGCCGCCGACGGCTGTGTCGTACGGTGTTGATGCAAGGCCGTTCACCGTTAGACCATACTGCGCCGAGTAAGGGTTCCCGTAGTAGCTGTCGCCCCCCTGGTCGCAACCCGGGGAGCCGGAATCTCCTGTGGCCACAAACACCGCGATGCCTTCAGAGGCCGCCGTTTGCCACAGGTTGTAGTACTCCACGTTTCCCGCAGTGCCGTTGCCCAGCTCACACCCGCCGTAGCTCACGCTCATGATCCTGGCCGTCAGGTTGTTGACAATATAGCTTTCCGAATCGAACAGGCCGTCGTCCGTCGCCGACGTGGGATACGACGACACCAGGATGACCTGCGCGTTCTTCGCCACCGCACCCGACCACTCGACGTCCAGCGAGTTCTCAAACAGATCGCCCATCTCGCACGAGTTGGTTGAGAAGGGGACTTTCCCCGTTGTATCCGTGCACACCGTCAGCGGATTGCTGTTGCCTGATTGGAGCTTCGGCGTATTGGCCGCGTTCCCCGTCGGCAGTCCGAAAGCCGCGCGAAAGGTTGCCACATCGTTCTGCCCGTTGCTTCCGGCAATGCTTTGACCAATGTCAATCGCGCTGGTTCCGGCAATGGCAATCGTCTGCCCGGTGCCATCGATGCCCGCGTTCCACAGCGGCAGTACGTTATAGATGGTGGCAAAGTCGTAGGGCGTCACATCCTCTTCGAGGTTGGCTAAGTTGTTGGAGGTTGCCGGCGAATTAATGCCGAACTCCGGACGCGGCCCCTTTTTCGGGAACGCTGACTTTGTTAGTACGCTCGGACTCGAGCCGGCAAGCGCAATGGGCTTCCATTTTCCTGATTCCCGGTCCAGGGTGACCTTGTTGCCCAGATGATGCAGCGGCTGCGGGAAGAAATTGTGAAGAGACTTGATGCCAACCACAACCGGAGAGAGCGCCGAGGGAATCTGCGGGTCGCTCATATTGCCAATGTGCGCCACCCCGTTCACTTCCAGATTATGAATCTCAGTATGGAAAGTATTCGTGACCGCTCCAGCCGTTCCAGTGAAGCGGATCGACAAGCGGTCCTTGCTTACCGAACTCACGGTGAATCCATTCGCGGTCAACCAGTTCGTGATAGGCGGCAATGTCTGTCAGGGACGGGCCGAACTTTCGCCAACCTGATCCGGAGACAGCCACTGGTGGAAGTTGGGCGAACTGGAATCGTACTGGCTGGCAACGAACTTCTCGAAAGCCGCCTGCTGCTGCGGCGTCGCGGCTCAGCACCAGAATCAGGTCGGTCATCGGGAGGTTGGAGCTCACCCGCCCCAGATCGTTCTTCGCATTCGCAAGCGGGTGCGTGTTGCCCTTCAGGGCCACCAGGTTGCTTTCATCGATCCGGTCGACGATCCGTACCTTGGGTGCGAATTGCTGCGCAGTCAATGCAGTTGTGAAAAGCAGCGCGCCGGTCAGTACACGCAGGGAGAGCGTACGCAGATTTGCCATGGCAGGATTCCTGAACCTTTCTTCGTAAGAAAACACTCCAAAATCCAATTTAGTTGCGGTTGGAAACGTAAAAATACCGGGAAAAGTTTGTTCGCGACTGTTTCCAGGTCGGCCCATGCCACTTTGCGATCATAATTGGACGCTGCTCCTTGAGACGATCAAGACTGCTCAATTGCTGTCAACCGCTGCGTGCAGTCACCAGGGGTACGTTCCCCCAGAGAAAGAAGATTTCGTCCCCATGAGCCTTTGTGCATTGCCTAGTAAGAAACTGTGTTCCAGGAACAGTTGTGACGGCGAGTGGAGGTTGGGAATGCCGTCAACGGAGACGGAGTGAGCAACCAGCTTATTTAGACGCGCTACGGCAATGAACGTTGACCGCAGAAGATAGAGGGCAGAGAAAATCCCGGAGTCCGAATTCGTGCGCAGGCAGACAAGGGCGGGGAAGACGGCTGAAGGAGAAGTCGGCCTGATCGCCTCGGAGGGAAAGAATGCGGTTAAACTGGGCTTCCGGATCGTCGGCAGGCAGAGGGTAAAACATGGCATCCAGAGCCCGCAGTTCAGGGGTCTGGAAAATCGCACATTGCAATAGACAATACATTTCCGATCGTATATTATTCCTCTTCCGAGGTGCAGCTTATCTTAGGCTGCTTCAACCATGCGGGCTTCGCTCTTTATCACGTGCTATAACGATACGCTCTATCCTGAGACTGGCCGGGCAGTGGTCAAACTACTGGAAAGACTGGGCGTCGCGCTCGACTTTAGTCCCCAGCAAACCTGCTGCGGACAGATGCATGCCAACACAGGCTTCCGCGGCGAAGCCTTCTGCCAGGCCAAGCGCTTCGTCCGCCTTTATCAGGACGTTGAAACCGTCGTCATCCCCTCCTCCTCCTGCGTCGCCATGATCCGCGATCAGTATCCCGGCCTTTTTGCCGAACTCGGCAACGAAGAACTGCGTGGGCAATTTACCGCACTGCTCCCACGCGTCTACGAGCTCAGCGAGTTTCTCATCGATAAGCTCGGCGTGGACGACGTGGGCGCCTATTTCCCGCATCGCGTCACCTACCATGCCAGCTGCCACGGCCTCCGTGCACTCCATCTCGGCGACCGGCCCTGGCGCCTGATGAACAAGGTCCGTGGACTCGAGCAGGTGCCGCTCGCCAATCTCGATCGCTGCTGCGGCTTTGGCGGTACGTTCTCCGTCAAGAATGCTGAAGTTTCCTCCGCCATGCTCGCCGTCAAGCTCCAGGACGTCATGTCGACGGGCGCAGAATACTGCACTGCCCTCGACAACAGTTGCCTCATGCATCTGGGTGGCGCCATGCACCGTCAATACGCAGGCATGAAGACCATTCATCTGGCGCAAATCCTCGCCGCTACTGAGGCGTCGCCGGCGGAGGTCGTCTCATGATCGACCATCCGGTACTCGACCCGCGCTACGCCGAGCCATTTCCCAAGGCCGTCTTGCCCGTCCTGCGCAATCCTCAGCTGCGCAAGAACGTCGCACACGCCATTGACGTCATCCAGGCCAAGCGCGGCAAGCTCGTTCAGGAAAAATCGGACTGGCAGGCTCTCCGCTCCGCAGGCGCCGCCATCCGCAGCCACGTCCTTGAGAATCTCGCGCCGTATCTTGAGCTCTTTGAAGCCCACTGCACAGCGGCCGGCGGCGTCGTTCACTGGGCCGCCGACGCGGCCGAAGCTCGCCAGATCATTCTCGACATCCTGCGCCAGGAGCAGGCCACTGAAGTCATCAAGATCAAGACGATGACCTCCGCCGAAATTCAGCTCAATCCCTTCCTTGAAGCGGCCGGCGTCCGCACTTACGAGACCGATCTGGCGGAGATCATTCTTCAACTCGGCCAGGACGAGCCTTCGCACATCGTCGTCCCGGCCCTCCACGTCAACCGCAGCCAGGTCCGCGAAATCTTTGCCCGCACCATGGGCCTCAAGGATCTCTCGGACGATCCCCACGCCCTCACTGCCGCCGCCCGCACTTATCTGCGCCAGAAGTTTCTCTCGATCCCCACCGCCATCAGTGGCGCCAACTTCCTTGTTGCTGAAACCGGCTCCGTCGTCGTGGTCGAGTCGGAGGGCAACGGCCGCATGTGCCTTACCCTCCCGCACACCATGATTACCATCGCCGGCATTGAGAAGGTGCTCCCCAGCTTCCAGGACCTTGAAGTGATGCTCCAGGTGCTGGCCCGCTCCGCCACCGGAGAGCGCATGAATCCCTACACCTCGGTTTGGACCGGGGTTACGCCCGGCGACGGGCCCCAGCGTTTCCATATTGTCCTCCTCGACAACGGACGCTCCCGGATGTTGGCCAAACAAACCGAGCGTCAAACCCTCCGCTGTATCCGTTGCGCTGCCTGCATGAACACCTGCCCGGTCTACCGGCAGACCGGCGGCCACGCATACGGCTCTGTCTATCCTGGCCCCATCGGCGCCATCCTCACTCCGCAGCTCATGGAAATGCATCACGCGCAAACGCTGCCATACGCCTCATCGCTCTGCGGCGCGTGTTACGAGGTTTGCCCGGTCAAGATCAATATTCCTGAAGTCCTGCTTGAATTGCGTTCCCAGGTTGTCAATCAGGAGCGCCACACCGCCGGCCGCTTCTTCGATCCCATGTATCTTGGCCTGCGCGTCGCCAACCTGCTCTTCTCGCGAGCCTGGCTCTTCCACACAGCCCAGTTTTTCGGCCGCATCGGCATTCGCTTCTTTACGCGCAAAGACGGTTGGATTCACTCGCTCCCCTCCATCGGTGGCAAGTGGACCCAGACCCGCGATCTGCGCGGCTTTCCGCGCCAGACCTTCCACGAGTGGTGGGCCGAGCGCGACCTCAAGCCAACCGGGGAGGCCAAATGAGCGCGCCCGCACAATCCCGGCAGCAGATTCTTGACCGCATTCGCGCCAACACCAGGTCGGTTGCCGCCGAACACCTCGAATCTGCCTACGCCACGCTCCCCCGCACCTACGTTCGGGCCGGTAGCCTCAACGCCGAAGACCGGCTCGCCCTCATGATCGAGCGCCTCCGCGAATACGATGCCGAAATCGTCGAGTGCGCTCCGCAGGATCTTCCGTCCACCATTGCAGCGCAGCTCCAGTCCTGCGGCAAGCGCATCTTTATCGCTCCTCCCGGCCTGCCCGCCTCATGGCTTGCTCCCGGCTTCGACTGGAGAATTGACCGCGATCTCTCCTCGGCCGAGATCGAACTAGCCGAGGGCGTCGTCACCGCTGCCTTTTGCGCCGTCGCCGACTCCGGAACCATCGTCCTGCATCACTCGGCAACCGAAGGCCGCCGAGTCATTACGCTGCTCCCCGACTGGCATCTTTGCATCCTCTATGCCAGCCAGGTGGTTGAAACGCTGCCCGAGTACTTTAGCCGCTGCCAGAATCCGCCGATGCTTGCAACCTACATCTCCGGCCCCAGCGCCACAGCCGATTGAAATAACACGAATGTTGAAAGGGAACCACACACATAAACATA
>CAVXVM010000180.1:0-72351 GCA_963765025.1 uncultured Acidobacteriaceae bacterium
GGTACCCTTTGGGTCGGCGGCATGATAGCGATGAGCGGTTCTTCGAATCCCATCGCCACGCGCCTCATTCGTCGTGCACCGCGGGAAGCCGGGTGCCCCCGGTCCCTCGCACTTGGGGACCGGGGAATGATTGGCAAGTGGCCCGCCCATAAGCCCCGAAGATTCACCCTGAGCCGTGGGAAGCTGTGCCCCGTCGGGGTACCCTTTGGGTCGGTGGGCACTATCGCGATGAGCGGGTCTTCGAATCACATCGCCACGCGCCTCATTCGTCGTGCACCGCGGGAAGCCGGGTGCCCCCGGTCCCTCGCACTTGGGGACCGGGGAATGATTGGCAAGTGGCCCGCCCATCAGCCCCGAAGATTCACCCTGAGCCGTGGGAAGCTGTGCCCCGTCGGGGTACCCTTTGGGTCGGTGGGCACTATCGCGATGAGCGGGTCTTCGAATCACATCGCCACGCGCCTCATCCATCGAGCACCGCGGGAAGCCGGGTGCCCCCGGTCCCTCGCACTTGGGGACCGGGGAATGATTGGCAAGTGGCCCGCCCATCAGCCCCGAAGATTCACCCTGAGCCGTGGGAAGCTGTGCCCCGTCGGGGTACCCTTTGGGTCGGTGGGCACTATCGCGATGAGCGGGTCTTCGAATCCCATCGCCGCGCGCCTCATCCATCGTGCACCGCGGGAAGCCGGGTGCCCCCGGTCCCTCGCACTTGGGGACCGGGGAATGATTGGCAAGTGGCCCGCCCATCAGCCCCGAAGATTCACCCTGAGCCGTGGGAAGCTGTGCCCCGTCGGGGTACCCTTTGGGTCGGTGGGCACTATCGCGATGAGCGGGTCTTCGAATCACATCGCCACGCGCCTCATCCATCGTGCACCGCGGGAAGCCGGGTGCCCCCGGTCCCTCGCACTTGGGGACCGGGGAATGATTGGCAAGTGGCCCGCCCATCAGCCCCGAAGATTCACCCTGAGCCTTGAGAAGCTATGCCCCGTCGGGGTACCCTTTGGGTCGGTGGGCACTATCGCGATGAGCGGGTCTTCGAATCACATCGCCACGCGCCTCATCCATCGTGCACCGCGGGAAGCCGGGTGCCCCCGGTCCCTCGCACTTGGGGACCGGGGAATGATTGGCAAGTGGCCCGCCCATCAGCCCCGAAGATTCACCCTGAGTCTTGAGAAGCTGTGCCCCGTCGGGGTACCCTTTGGGTCGGTGGGCACTATCGCGATGAGCGGGTCTTCGAATCACATCGCCACGCGCCTCATCCATCGTGCACCGCGGGAAGCCGGGTGCCCCCGGTCCCTCGCACTTGGGGACCGGGGAATGATTGGCAAGTGGCCCGCCCATCAGCCCCGAAGATTCACCCTGAGCCGTGGGAAGCTGTGCCCCGTCGGGGTACCCTTTGGGTCGGTGGGCACTATCGCGATGAGCGGGTCTTCGAATCACATCGCCGCGCGGCTCATCCATCGTGCACCGCGGGAAGCCGGGTGCCCCCGGTCCCTCGCACTTGGGGACCGGGGAATGATTGGCAAGTGGCCCGCCCATCAGCCCCGAAGAATCACCCTGAGCCGTGGGAAGCTGTGCCCCGTCGGGGTACCCTTTGGGTCGGTGGGCACTATCGCGATGAGCGGGTCTTCGAATCCCATCCCCACATTTCCCAGGGCCGCGAAGAACCAGAAAACCTGACAGCCGCCTTCAGAGGCCCGCGTTCGTCAGCTCCCCGTTCCTAATCCCATCTCCCTGCCTTTCACCCCCAAAACCTCACAGTTTCACAGAATCACAGGGCGCAAAAAGCCGCTAAAACTCGTCAAAAAACGTCTTTTTGTTGACCATTTTTGTACCATTAGGCACATCATGTGTCGTCAAGCGCGCGTCATTTCATTGAGAAACCGCCGTGCGGTCCCGGACAATTCACAACCCCTTCGGCGCACCTGCCAAATCGTAGCGTCTCAGGCGTTGTTTCGCGCTCAAATCAACCCCCCACAGCCGCTGGAAAACTTCGTGCGCGCAAAATGCGACACAGAATTGAGAGCTGAAAACTGAGAGCTGAAACCTAGCCCCCAGCTTCCGTTTTCTCGAGCTTCCCATCCTTCAGCCTGAACCGTTCCCCACGCCACACAATTGTGTTTCCGGTAAGCCCAACGGCCCACAGCCCCATCGCCACCACATCGCGCAGCGGCAGCAGCCACAGGTTCGGCAGCACCTGGTGATCACCCAGCACTTCAGCGCCCACCGTCATGGCCTCCGCCAGCCGCAGAAAGAAGCTTAACCCCAGCAGCCACAAGCTCAAAGGGCTCACGCCGCTGGCCAGAACATTCACCAACGCCAGTCCAAGTCCGTGCGTCACCAGCAGTCCCGCATATCCGCCGGGCCGCTCATCCCGCACCGTCCGCGCCCACCGTAACTGATGGTCAACAAAGCCTTTCCAGTCGTATGCCGGAATCCCGGTTTCCACCACTTCCGTACATAACGCCACGCGGTAACCGGCTCTAGACACGCGAACGCCCAACTGGTAGTCGTCCGCCAGGTAGTTCACCAGCGGCAGCAACCCGCCACTCTTCTCCAGCGCCTCGCGGCTCACCGCCAGCGTCGACCCGAGGCCAAAGTTCAATCCCCCTTCAATCACCTTTGAAACCAGCAGTCCCGCCATGAAGTCCGTCGCGATCCCCAGCGCTTCAAACCGCGAAAACAACGTTTCGTGCGCACGCCCGCGATAGAGCGCAGTCACCAGCCCAACCGGTCGCCTTTTGAGCGCTTTGACCCTCCGGCGCAAAGCACCCCATCACCCGCTCCAGGTACTTGGGCGAGACGGTGATGTCAGAGTCGTTGATCAGCAGAAAATCAAACCGCGCATGCGCCGATAGCTGCATCAGCGTACTCACCTTGCCGTTGCTTCCCAGCCGCTCCGGGCACTCGATAAGCCTGATCAAATGATTTGGAAACTCGACCTTCAGCCTCTCCACAGCCGTTACCGCGGGATCGTCGAGCGACGAAACCCCAAACAGCAATTCAAACTCACCCGAATAATCTTGAGCACATTGACTCCGGAACGCATCCATCATCCCGGGGTCCATTCCTTTGAGTGACTTGAGAACACTCACGTTCGGGGAGAACGCGGCCAGAGGCTTGCGGCGGCTATTGAGATAAATCCGCGCTGCCAGCATTGCTGCCAGAAAATACCCCATCCCGGCCACGGTTAGAACCGTGGTCAGGATCTCGACAGCATGGGCAAACTCGTGCGCTATCACAGAAGCAAGTTTACATTTGCGTGTTGCGCCAGAGCAGTCATTTCGGACCCGCGGCGCCTGTCCGTAGATTTACTCGTATCGCAGCGCTTCGATCGGGTCCAGATTTGCCGCCTTCCACGCCGGATAAATCCCGAAAAGCAATCCAATAGCGCAAGAAACACCAAACCCAATCCCCACCCACATCGCTGAAACCGTTGCCGGCAATCCAATCGGGAGAAAATAGACAATCCACGTAAGTACCGCTCCCACCAGGATGCCGGCTACGCCGCCCAACGCGCAAAGAGTAACGGCCTCGGTCGTGAATTGCGTGAGTATGGTCCGCTTGGTTGCTCCGATCGCCTTGCGAATTCCTATTTCGCGGGTGCGTTCTGTCACGCTCACCAGCATGATATTCATCACGCCCACGCCACCCACCATCAGCCCTACGCTGGAAACGGCGATCATGAACGCAACCAGCCCACCTGTGATCTGGCCCCAAAGTTCGGTGAGCGAGTCCGGCCCGAAGATATCAAAGTTGTCGTCGGCTTGCGTCTTCACGTGGCGCCTTATGCGCAGCAGTTCGCGAATCTCTTCCTGAACCAGATCCTTGTTCTTCGGGTCGTCGTACTTGGCATTGATCATCAGGTCGGTGACCTCCGGATGAAGGTCATGGAATGTGTTGATTGGGAAAAAGACCGAGTTATCGTTGGGGTTCTTTCCCGTTCCAATGGGTTGCTTGCGCGGATCCATTATGCCAATGACAGTATAGAGACTACTTTCCACGGTCACTTCCTTGCCGATCGGATCCTCTCCGGCGGAAAAAAGATCTTCCGCTGTGTCGTGACCCAGCACAACCACCTTGGCATGACGCTGATCTTCTCCATCCGTGAAGAACCGCCCTTCCTGCAGGGTCGTATTCGTGGTGTCTGCCACCTGCGCGGTGTGCGCCTCAAAAATTGAGCCCGCCACTTTGCGGCCCTCGTACTTCACGCTGATGCCGCCAACGAAGAATCCCTGCACGTAGCGCTGCATTGCGTCTGCGGCCACAACGTGTGGTAAGTCACGAACCGCCAGGGCGTCGTCGAGCGTCAGCTTTTTGCGCGTCAGCTCTTCGCTTGTCAGCTTTTCAGGTCCAAAAGGTAGGTGAAATACCCAGAACACATTAGTACCCAGCGAATCGGCAAATTCGGCCACTCGGTTATTCAAGCCGTTAATGATTGATGAAATCGTAATGACGGTGGTCACGCCGATGACAATGCCCAGAATCGTCAGGCCCGAACGCAGCTTGTTCGTCCTCAGCGTATCCAGAGCCATTTTTACCGATTCGCCTGCCTGTCCTTGCGCCATAAGATGCAGCTCCTGGATGCCCCTACAACTCAGCCCTCAATGCAACCACCGGGTCGAGCTTGGCCGCCTTGCTTGCCGGATAAACCCCAAAAAAGATCCCCGTCGCCCCGGAGACAAACAATCCCAGCAGCACACTCCACAACTGCACATTGGTTGGGAAGCCAATGATGAGAGTGATCAGCTTGGCGACCAAGACTCCCGCAATGACGCCAATGGCTCCGCCAGTCAGCGCCATCGTCGCGCTTTCGATCAGGAATTGCATCAGCACGTCGCGTTGCCGTGCGCCAAGCGCCTTGCGCACGCCAATCTCGCGCGTCCGTTCCGTCACGCTTACAAGCATGATGTTCATGATCACGATTCCGCCGACCACCAGCGATATGGATGCAATGCCGACCACCACGTCAAAGAAGATCGCAGTGAACTGTTTCCAGATGTCCATGTATGTGTCGTTGGTTTCTAGCTCGAAGTCGTCTTCGCTCCCCGGAGCATCGTGGCGGCGTGCGCGCATCAGCACTCTTACGTCGTTTTCAGCCCGGTCCATCCCCGCGGCATCGCCACTGCCGCGCGCATAAATGCTCACCGAATCGTGAGTGCCGTAGGTTTGCTGGAATGTGGTGATCGGCACCGCAACCCAGTTGTCCATCGATTGGCCGAACATCTTGCCCAGGCGCGCGCCCACGCCCACTATGTTGTAAGAAATCCCGTCTACGCGGATTTCTTTCCCGATCGGATCGCTGTCTCCCAATAGGTTATCAACAATGTCGTAACCGACGATCACGCTGTGTGCCGCATGTTCATCATCGGCCGGCGTAAAGCCGCGCCCTATCGCGATCTCAGTACTGTTCAGGTCCAGCATCGTCCAGGTGAGTCCGCGAATACTCGTTCCGGTCGTGGACTGCCCATTGAATCGCACGCCTCCTGATTGGCTCAGCATTGCACCCACTTCGGCGCATTCCTTGCAGCTGTCCCTTACCGCCTCGTAGTCCTCGATATTGATGATCTTGCGCTTCTGGTATTTGGTATATGCCTGGGGCGACATGATCACCGCGGCTGCGCGCGATACTGAGAACACATCCGCGCCATGGCTTGAGAGTTTGTTGGCCACGTACGAGTTGGCGCCGTTCACCATTGTGATCACCATGATCACTGACGCCACGCCCATCACCACGCCAAGCAGCGTGAGAATCGTGCGCATCTTGTTGCCCCACAGCGACTGCAGCGCGAGTTTCAGTGCCTCAGTGAATTGCATGATCCCGCTTTCCTTGCCTGGTTTACCCAGAATGATGAGATATCCGCCATCCGCAGGGCACAACGTGCCCCGAAGCCCCGCTTAAAGGATACGCGCAGCCAACCTAGCCGGTTCCGCTTCATGGATATGGGAACTGGCTGTGCCTCTCAGGAGCCGGAGCTCCCAAATCCCTTCTCTGCGCGCGCCGACAATTCCAGTGTCCCCACTTCTTTGACGTGTCCCGTGAGCACGGGGACCGGGATCATTTGCGCAATTTTCTCGCCGGCCTTCAGCACCACCGCCGTCTCGCCCAGATTGGTCATCAGCACCAGGATCTCGCCCCGGTAACCCGCATCAATCACTCCGCCCGTAGTTGCAATTCCTCTGGCCGCGATTGACGAGCGGTCCCGCACCAGCAAACCAAGCTGAGCGCCCGTCTCAGGGTCACGCGCTTCAACCGCGATGCCCGTCCGCGCCCTCACTGTGGCGCGCGGAGCCAGGGCAATGTCTTCAAGCGCGAAAAGATCGTAACCAAGGTCCTCTCCCGGATGCGCCACCACTGGCAGCTGTGCTGCCTCGTCCAACCGCTTCACACGCAACATGATCTGATGGTACCGGATCGGCGTCGCAAGGCGGCATCACCCCAAAAATGGTCAGCCCCAGCGGAGTCTATCCACCGGGGCTGTCATGAGTATTCGGCAAAAGGACCTGTAAGCCGAATTCTGTCGTGTGCGGTCATTCCTCTAGGCGCCGCGTTACCGCGGACACTCATCAGCGACCTACCCGGAGGTTTCGGCAATTGCTTGAGCCGCCTGAGCGCATCGGGCCGATGCGCAACGCCGCCTGGCTCTTGGCTTTACCCGTGACCGGGGCGTTTCCCTCCCTATTTGGTCTTGCTCCGTGTGGGGTTTACCCTGCCTCCGGCTTTACAGACGGAGCGGTGCGCTCTTACCGCACCATTTCACCCTTACCCCGGCGGGAATGGCCGTACAGGCGAACCTGAGGGGCCCTTCCGGAAGCCCTCCAATGGAGGGGTAGCCGAGGCGGTATCTTTTCTGTGGCACTGGCCGTCCATGAGCCTTGACGCTCACGTCCCGGACGTTATCCGGCACACTGCCCTGCGGAGTTCGGACTTTCCTCCCCCGGTAGCCGGCTTTCGCCAGTTCCCGGCAGCGACCGCCCAGTCCTCCTGCCAGTCCCTAGTGTACCGCGATTTACATTCTGACCCTCTTCCCTCAAACACCTTCAAACTCAATCCGTTGAATCCACCCCATCCCTTGGCTCATCCACACGTCTGTGGAAGAACTAAAGTTTCTCTCCGCAAGGGTGTCCAGCAGTCTGGTCTCGGCCAAGTCGAATACACTCCGAGAGAAGGAGAACTTCATGAAGATTGTTTCCTTGATTGCGCGCTACCTGCTGGCATTGGCATTTCTGGTCTTCGGCATGAACCACTACCTCCGCTTCCTTCCCATGACGATGCCCACGGGAGACGCTGGCCAATTTATTGGATTGCTGGTCTCCACGAAATACATCAACGTGGTCGCACTCTTTGAGGTGGTACCTGCCATTCTGTTTCTCTTTAATCGCTATGTGCCGCTCGGCCTCGCCTTGCTGGCTCCAGTCCTGTTCAACATCTTCCTTTATCAAGCGCTGATGGCGCCAAGCGGCCTCCCAATCCCGCTTGTGTTGGCGGTGCTTTGGCTTCTCGTCTTCTATCCCCTGCGCTCCAACTTTGCCGGCCTCCTTCAAAAGTAGACCTGGTTGCTTGCAGGCTCCACTCCCGGTCGGCGGCTGCCGCTAAGGCCGCCGACCGTTACAATCACGATCAGCGATGATCCAATATCTCTATCTCGGCCGCGTCGCCTACGACGAGGGCCTCCGGCTCCAGGCGGAGATAGCAGCGCTGCGACTCCAGGGACGGGTTCACAACGTCCTCTTGCTCCTCGAACATCCGCCAGTCCTTACTCTTGGACGCAATGCCAACCGTAGCAACATTCTGGCGTCAGATGAGCTTCTGGCCAGCCGCGGCGTGACCCTCCACGAGATCAACCGCGGCGGCGACGTCACTTATCATGGTCCCGGTCAGCTGATCGGCTACCCCATCTTTGACTTGCGCAGCCTGAAAAACTCCAGCGGCGGCCGGCTTGGCCCCGTTGACTTCGTGCGCCTGATGGAAGAGGCCCTCATTCGTATTTGCGGACAATTCGGCGTACCCGCCGGGCGAATCTGCGGCCTCACGGGCGTTTGGTGTGCTGCGCACGGCAGCCCTTTGGACGCGAGTTGCCCTTCAATGGAAAAGGACCACCCAAAAGGAGAGCGCAAGATTGGCGCAATAGGCATCCACGTCTCGCGCGGAATCACTTCGCACGGTTTTGCGTTCAACGTCACCACCGACTTGCGCGATTTTGCCCTTATCAATCCCTGCGGCATCACCAACCGACCTGTCACCAGTCTCGCGCTTGAAATTGAGCACAAGCCAGAAGGCCAAAGGGCTGAGCTTCCTTCCCTCGAAGCCATTGCGCATCAGGCAGCCCGCCAGTTTGGCATGGTTTTTGGTGAGCAGGTGTTGGCCGTCGAGAATCTTCATCTTCTGCGCGCCCAGGCTGAAGCCGTACCCGATTTTCCGGCGCAGGATACGCCGCTCCAGGTTCCACGCGAGGTCGAACGACTTCTGAACACCAAAGAGCGTCCAGTTCAGGGTTGACCCTCGCCCAACAAACCTGTTGCTCAGCGATTTATAATCCGGCAGGAACTGCCCGCAAACGAGTTCCGATGTGCGGAGAGAAGGATTCATGCCAACCGACGTAATCATGCCCCAGATGGGCGAGTCGATCGTTGAGGGCACCATTACCAAATGGCTCAAGAAGACAGGTGATCGCGTCGAGAAAGACGAGCCGCTCTTCGAAATCTCCACCGACAAGGTGGACGCCGAGATTCCATCGCCGGTGGCAGGCATTCTCACCGCCA
This sequence comes from uncultured Acidobacteriaceae bacterium, assembly GCA_963765025.1. Classification (GTDB taxonomy): domain Bacteria; phylum Acidobacteriota; class Terriglobia; order Terriglobales; family Acidobacteriaceae; genus Telmatobacter. The sequence continues at coordinate 8,761 of CAVXVM010000180.1, forward strand.
TCAAGTTTCCCGAAGGCGTTACGCTAGGAATCAACACAGTGGTTGCTGTCATTTCGGACAGCGGCGAGACAGCTCCGGCTGAGCAGGCAGCCGAGCCCGCCGCATTGACCTCTTCCGGCGGCACCCCCGTCGTCATGCCCCAGATGGGCGAGTCCATATTCGAAGGCACCATTACCAAATGGCTCAAGAAGCCTGGTGAGCGCGTCGAGAAAGACGAGCCGCTCTTCGAAATCTCGACGGACAAGGTGGACGCAGAAATTCCTGCGCCTTTGGCTGGAATCCTCAGTGAGATCAAGGTTCCTGAAGGATCCACTGTTCAGATCAATACGGTCGTTGCAGTGATTGGTGGTCCGGGAACATCCGGCCCCAGCACGCAGGTCGGCGCGCCACAGGTGTCGCCCGTCCAGGCGTACTCGTCCTCCGCGGTTTCCGTTCCATCGCAGGATGTTCGTTCCTCGCCGCTGGTGCGCAGGATTGCCGTTGAAAACAACGTCGATCTTGCGCTAGTTAAAGGTACCGGCGCCAATGGCCGCATCACCAAAGAAGACATCCTGCACCATTTGGCCGCCCCGAAGGCGCAAGCAGCGGCACCGCAGGCATCTCCATCGGCCAGTTCGCCGACGCCGCAGTTACCAGGGGACCTGGTACCGATGTCGAAGATGCGCACCATTATCGGCCAAAGAATGGTGGAGAGCCTGCAAAAGAGCCCACACGCGCACACGGTCTACAAGATCGACATGACGCGCATCGCCCGCCTCCGCGAACGCGAGAAGGCCACCTTCGAGCACCATACAGCCGTCAAGCTTACCTTCATGCCGTTCATTGCCGCCGCGGCTGTCGATGCTTTGCGCAAATATCCCATCGTCAATGCATCGGTTGAAGATGGTTCGATCCGTTACCACCAGAACATCAATCTCGGCATTGCCGTGGCACTCGAGTGGGGACTCATCGTGCCGGTCATCCGCCAGGCAGAGCAACGCAGCTTTGTTGAACTGGCCCGCGCCATAGCCGACCTGGCCGGCCGCGCCCGCTCAAAGAAGCTCATGCCCGACGAGACCGGCGGATCCACTTTCACCCTTACAAATTCCGGCGCTTTCGGCGGCGAATTCGGCATGCCGATCATCAACCAGCCGGAGTCCGCCATTCTCGCGATTGGCGGCTTGCGCAAGGAGCCCGTCGTCCTTACTGACGCGGAAGGCAACGACACCATTGCCATCAGGTCAGTCCAGTACTGCTGTCTGGGCTTCGATCACCGCACCATCGACGGCGCCGACTCAGGGAAATTCATGCTCGAGTTCAAGAGAGCGCTCGAGTCATGGGACCGAAAGATCAGCTAAGCCGGGGGTTAAGCGACGGTGCTCATCGCCGATGCTTCCATCTCGATCGCTCTTGGAAACAGGATGTTGTTTTCGAGATGAATGTGCTGGTGAAGATCCTGCCCAAACTCCTTCAGGCCATCGTAGAACGCGTGATAGGTGGGACACGCACCGACCGGTGTCGTGAAGTGGGCGCTTAAACGGTCCATCTCCGCAAGCAACCCGCCGGCGGCATCGTGTTCACGCGTCATCATCGCAATGGGATTAGCCACCGTTCCAAAACAGGATGACGGCTGGGTGCTTCCGGAGCTCTGAGCAACCTCAAGCCCGGCGATGTAAGGAAACAGGATGTTTTCTTCCTTGGCCAGATGTTGTGTCAACTCATCATCGAGTTGCGCCAGCGCCCGCTGAAGCGCCGGCAGATGAGCCTGGGTGTCGCCGTGACGGTTCACCACTTTTTCCGCCAGCGTGGCAAGTCGAGGCAACTCTCGTTTCACGTATGCGTGATGCGTAGCCACAATGTGTGTGATCAGCTGTCCCAGTGGACCCTTGGTCCAGTCAACCGACGAGACCTCAGTGCTGTTGGCCGCGGCGTCGAGGGCTGCGAGTACTTCGTCCACGGGGATGTTGCGTTCATTGCAAACCTCAGCCAGCGGCTTACGTCCGCCGCAGCAGTAGTCGATACCGAGCCGCTCGAAAACACGGATGGAATGCGGTTGTTCGAGGGCAATCTCGCGAACCGTCTTTGCAGTTGAAGTCATAATCATCTCCTGAACTCACGGTATCGACCCGCTGCAGTCGCCACAGCGACTTTAGTCACTGGCTGCGATCTTTCGGCGTGGGAATTTGAGCTACGCCCGAAGACCCGGCATCTTTCCGAAACCCGGGCCTTCTCTTTTGCAGATAATTACTTGGCGACGGCGCACAATCACAACATAGGCAATTTTCCGGGGACGCAGCGGCCCAAAATCCTCTCGTTCCCCGGAAATCGCCCCTACAGCGGTTTCGATTCTGCTCTTTACAGAGACGTGGACGCCAAGGGTCATTTTTCTCTCCGGCGTCCCCGGCGACAATCGGGGTCCCCAGGGAGCGGTCCTTGCTTCCTGGGGTGATCGACAGGTGTTCGTCTCCGGGGTGGAAGAAAATGCCACCTCGCATGAACTTCAAAGGTCAGGACTTGAATCAAAACCGCTCTAACCCCTTTGCCCTGACACATCTGCGGCGATCTTCAATGGAATGACACATTTGGCGCAGATGCCCCACGATAAACCCTTTCCTTAGAGGTATTTAGCCGCAGAATAAGGGGGGGGGGGGGGGGGGGTACAAAAACCCAGGTGCACCCCCGCCTACATTGGCTGGCTCGACTCAGTGGTCGATGTTCTCGGCGTTGGGCACAAGCTGCATATAGACTTCCCGGGAGATGTTGGTCTGCCAGTGCCCACTCAAGCGCGCAGCGCCCACGAGCCCAAGGAACACAAGCGCGATTATGGCGGCAATCGCCTGCGGATTCAGGGCGCGCAGCCTCCATCGAGCTGAAACTGCATCCGAGTGCGTGCGCGGCGGCAATGAGAGCTGCAAGGCATTTTCCGCAGGGCAGACGGCGACGCACTCCATGCATCCGGTGCATTCGACGGACCGAATCTGCACCAGTCTGTCCACGGGAAGATTCGACGGGCAGGCTTTATTACATTTGCCGCAGTCGATACACGCTTGCTGGTCGCGCCGAACCTTCACCGGGCTCAGAACAGAGACGAGGCCCATGAGTGCGCCGTATGGGCAAAGAAAACGGCACCAGAAGTTCTGGATGAGGAGTGAAAGGAACGCAAGAATCGCGATCACCGCGATTCCGACCGTGCCGATGTACCTGAAGAAGTTCAACATCTTCACGTCTGCCACAATGCTGAACGGCGACATGAGAAATTCGCCGAGTTGCTGTTGCGACATCGTAAAAACGACAAAGACAAAGAACGCCAGCAGAATGTATTTGAGGCTCCTTAGCGGCAAATCGAGCCAGAACGGAATCGTGAAATTGCGCCGATAAATTTTACGGCCCAGCTTCCATAGATATTCTGAGACCGTACCGACCGGGCAGAGCCACGAGCAAAATGATTTCTTGACCAACAGGCTCGCCAGTAGAAAAGCGCAGAGCAGAACCATCGCCGACGGATGAATCGCCGGGATCTGCCTGGTGACAAGAAAAGATCGAAGGTTCATCAGGCCGGCAATCGGCAACCACCCGTCCACGCCTGCGGGGCGCTGGATTGAAGTGAAGCCACCCGCGATTTCGAACGACCGCACCCAGAGCACGAATTGAGCGCCAATCACTGCGTTGAGCAAAAGAAAAGCAAACTGCACTGCACGGCGGATCTGCTGTGAGCGATCGGGCTGCGCTCTGCGAACCAGGGCTTTCTTTTGTCTGGCCGTCACGTTTCCGGCTGATGCGGCCTTGGTTGGTTGCGCGGTTAAGGTCGACATGGCATCCTTCCCAAGTCAACCTTAGGCCGTGCCAGCTTCTGTATCTATGACTTAAGTCACTGCACCTGTTCTCCTACGATGCGAACCTGACAGTGAAGACCCATCGGAGAATCGTCATGCAGGACCAAGCCGTTCTGAACAGACCGAAGGAAACCCAAAAGAAGCTCATGTTCCTGCCGCGCGAGCACGGAGCCACGGCTATGCTGTTTACGCCCATTTTCTGCGCCGCAATCCTCGCACGCGGCTGGCACTGGGCCGAACTCGCAACATTCACGGCGGCATTTGCTGCCCTTGCCGCCAAGGACCCACTGGTGGTGCTGGCCCGGCAGCGCTTTGTCTGGAAGCAGCCGCATCCTGAAACTGCAATCGCGGCGCGCTGGTTCGCAGGCTGGACTGCCTTGCTCGCAGTCAGCGGACTTGTGCTCCTCGCAGTCTGGCCTTTCAAGGCGATTGTTGCCCTGGGCCTTGGCGTTGCGGTGTTTTCAGCACTCGCCATCGTCGTCAATGTCAGGAACCGTCAACGTTCAACTCTGTTCCAAATTGCCAGCGCCGTTGCTCTTACCTCAAGCTCGCTCGCCACTTCGCTCTCGGCTACAGGAACCATCAAGCCCTGGTGCTGGTGGTTGTGGTTCCTGTTGGCTTTGCAGGCATCCGCCGGAATTCTCGTCGTGCACGCTCGACTTGACGCCCGCATCGCACTGCGCTCCGCCGCTCGTGGCAGTCAGGAGTTTCGTCGCGCGGCCCAGATCACGGTTCTCGCTCTCGCCTTGACGGCCATCCTAGTCGGTGTCCTCGGCCATGGCTGGATTGCGCTGGCGCTGCTGATTGCCGCCGCTGGCTATGCATACGATCTCTATCGCCAACGCGACTCCGCCGCGCTCCAGATGCCGCTTACGACGGTCGGCCAACGAGCATTGGCTCTCTCTTCCGTCTTCGCAGTTCTGCTCATTGTCGGGCTGCGGTAGTTGAGTGTCGATTTGCTGATGACGAGCTCAATGCGACGCAGCCCAGCCCAGTCCGTCGGATCCCTTGCCGGTGGCGATCGTTCGCGTTACCGTCCAAGTCGTCAAATCGATCTCGGCCACCTGATTGCTGCCCATGCAGGAGACGTAGGCCTTCTTTCCGCCAGGCGCAGTGAGCACTTCCTGCGGGTCGGCGCCCACTGCTATTGCGTGTACTACCTTCATCGACTTCAGGTCTACCGCATCAACCACATTCTTGCCGGGAATCGGCATCAGCAGCCAGTTTCCATCCTTGGTAACTGCGGCGCCGTAGCCTAGCCCATCCAATGGAACCCATGTTTTCACCGTGTTTGTCGCTGTATCGATCACCGCCATCTGTGGCTTGGTCTGATCGGCGGTGAAGACCCAGCGATCATCGTTTGAAATCGCGATCCGCTGCGTATTCCCGGAAATCGGAATAATGGCGAGCGTTTTACGCGCCTTCATATCCAGCACTGACACCGTGCCCGGGCCTACGTTGGCGGTGTATCCGCGCAGCCCATCATGGGAGATCGTCAACATGTGGCTCTCAGGCTGTCCCGTTGGAATGGATCCCACAACCGTCCATGTCTTCGGATCGATGATCGTGATTGAATGGTCAAGTTCGGTCGTCACGTACAGCATTCCATCTCTCGGACCGAAGACCGGACAGTGCGGCCGCACTCCATGGTCGAACTGGATGTTCTTCACAACTTTCTGTGAGGCGATATCGATGACCACGATGTTCTGGCCGTCGGTGCCCGGTCTGCCCACGCCTGAATTTCCGTAGATTGGCACAATCGCCAGATTGCCATCGGGCGAACCGGCCACTTCATGACCTGTTGTCCCGCCTTCATCAACTGAGGCGTGCACAGTTCCGGCGACGGGATCCACAATAGCCAGGCTTTTATCGCCCTTCTGGGCGACCAGCAACTGACCGTGTTGGGCAAAGCCAACGGGGACAGCAAAGGACATAAGCACAAGGGGAAGAAGCAATTGATTTGACCTCAAGTGAACCTCTCTAGAGTTACGAAACGACTATAACGTATGGACGTTTGCACAGGGAACCAGCACCTGCCACCAATCGAGAAGAGCAGGGTAATATCCTGATTCCAGGCGGAGAAGCTACCCGCGCGCGGTCCATGGGTCGTAGGTTCCCGCAACCCACGTATGGCCTTCGGGATCTTTTACGCCGAATTCGCGGCTGCCATAAGGCGTGTCCTGCAGCGGGCGAATGACGTCGGCTCCAGCGGCCACGGCGCGCGCATGCGCAGCATCGGCATCTGGCACCACAATGTAAACACTTCGGGTCTCAAAGCCCCCGAGTTCTTTCGGTGTCTTGAAGCCGCGCCCAAATTCGTCGTCCTTGCCGGTTCCGAGCATGATCATTCCGCCGCCCAGAGTAAGTTCGGCATGACCGATGGTTCCGTCTGGACCCTCGTAGACGGCGCGCCGCTCAAAGCCAAAGACCTTTGAGAGCCAGTCGATGGCCGCTGGTGCGTTGCGGTAGCGAAGACCGGTGATGACCGTACTGCGGGATTCAGCCATGGGAGCCTCCGCAGGCAGGCTAGCAGGGAAATGGGGCAGGGAACAACCAATTCCGGTATGCTTGCCGGCATGAGCCTCCCCGCCGGCGATCGCGAACTTGTGCAGATTGTGGATGCATCCCTGGCTGACGCGGCGCGGCGCGCGGGCTCGTGGCTCGTGTGCAGGCTGGGCTGTACGCAGTGTTGTTTCGGAGCTTTTGCCATCAGCCAGCTCGACGCGCTGCGTCTTCAGGTTGGAATGACCGCAATGCGCCGCGAAAATCCCGCCCTGGCTTCTGAAGTTGAGCGCCGCGCATTGACCTGGATCGGCGAACACAGCCCCGCTTTCCCTGGCGATGTGGGAACGGGGCTGATTGGCGACACGGAATCAGATCGAGATCGCTTTGAACAATATGCAAATGAGGCCGCCTGCCCTGCGCTTGACCCAGCCACCGGACGGTGCGACGTCTATGAGTGGCGCCCAATGACATGCCGAGTCTTCGGTCCACCCGTTCGCATGGGCGCAGGCGACGCACTCGGCCATTGTGAACTCTGCTTCAACGGTGCAACTGCCGACCAGGTGGCCACTTGCGAGATGTCAATCCCGCATGATCTCGAGCAGCAACTCACTGACCAGATCCCTTCAAAAGGCGAAACCCTTGTTGCCTTCGCTCTCATTCGCTAAGGCCTCGCGTGCAAGAGTGCCTTCACAAATGCCGTAAACTGGCTTTAGGAAATTTGCATGCAAACGCGCTCTTGCTGGGTTGAGATAAGCACCCGCTCCCTTGAAGACAACTATCGCTTTCTCGAGAGCCTTGCCCCTCGCGACGCCGAGCTCATGGCTATCCTCAAAGCCGATGCCTACGGCCATTCGCTTACACTTTGCGCCCCTGCGGTGGTACGGGCCGGAGCCCGGTGGATTGCCGTGACCAGTGTTGAAGAAGGAATGGCCGCGCGAGCGCTCTGTGCTCAAACGCGGGTGATGGTCATCGGCGGTGTGGTTCCCGGCCAGGGTGCCGAGGTAGTTAATCATGGGCTAACCGCTGTCGTTTGGGAATCCGCGCAACTGGATGACCTCGAAGCTGCGGCGCGGACGGCGGGACTGAGGGCCGGCTCTTTGCCGCTTCACATCGAAATCGATACCGGCATGAGCCGCCAGGGTACAAATCTTGAAGCGCTGCCTTCGCTCCTGGCGCGCTTTGCGCCCGGCTCCCCGCTCAGGCTCGAGGGCGTCATGACCCACCTGTTCGCCGCCGACGAATCCACCGGACGGGTCACTCAGAATCAGCTTAGCGAATTGCAAAAGGCTCTGGAGATTGTTGAGGCCGCCGGACTCTACCCCGATTGGCTCAACGTGGGGCAATCCTCGGTGCTGCTCTCCACAGATAGCGCTTCCATTGCTGCCCTCGCGACCCACCACGGCATGAAAGCACTCCTGCGTCCCGGAATCTCCCTCTATGGTATTGTTCCTCGCTTCTACCCGGATTTCGCAAAAGACGCACCGGAGGCACTTATCGAGGCTCGCTCAAGGTTGGAACCGGTGCTTGCCTTCAAGACCGCCGTCATGAGCGTCCGTGCGATTCCGGCCGGCGCCGTGGTCGGTTACAACGGAACGTTCGTCGCGACAGAACCGATGCGCCTGGCACTGGTCACGGCGGGTTATGCTGACGGTCTTGCTCGCCTTCTCGGAAACCGCTTTAGCCTGTTGGTTCGCGGGATGCGTGCGCCGCTGGTTGGCCGCGTCAGCATGGACCATGCCGTTCTGGACGTGACGGAGATCGATGGGGTCACCGCTGGCGACGAAGTCGTAATTCTGGGAACTCAGGGCGATGAGACCATCACCGCGTACGATCACGCTGATGCCACTTACACTATCCCGTGGGAAGTTTTGACGCGCATCGCCGCGCGCGTTCCGCGCGTCGCCATTTAGGCCAGCGCTCTTCGATGAATGAAACGAAGCCTTCGACCTTTCGCAGTTCCACGCTGAGGGCAGTCGCGCAGGCGCAGGGAATTTACCCCGTCACTGTCTCCTCTGGACAGGTGGCCAGCCCGGCGGCGCCTCGCACGGCATCAATCATCGCCTCGCTGCCGACGCAGGAATTGAGCAGCATATGGTAAAGCCCGCGAGAACACCACTCCTGCTGGTAAAACTTGCGGATCACTGCCGCGCGGCGTTTGTCGAACGCGGCCAGGTGTTGGTCGGCATGCTGAGCCTGACGCGGGAAGGCGCGCGTAAACCAGTCACGCTTGGCGCTCGCGGTTGCATACACAAACACGTGAAAGCACCCCAGCTGTCCGGCAAGCGCACATGCTGATCCACGGCCCACCAGCACGCAGTTGCCTTCTTTTGCAGCGTCTGTGATCTCCTGCCTGATGAGAGTTAACATACGCTCAGAGTCGAAGATGTGCTCATCACCAATGGCCGCCATTGAATAGCCGGAATCGTGCCAGAAGACTTTACCGTAGCGGTAGTACCAAGGGTCGAGCCGCTCATCGAACTTCGCTGCAAGCTTTGGATCGACGCCAGCCATTCGTGCCGCTCCTGTCACCAGTTCCGAGTCCAAAAGCTTCCAACCCAGCCGCGTAGCCAGGTCGTGAGCGAACTCGCCGCCGCGCGAGCCATACTCACGTTCAACCGTAATCACCTTGATGGGCGCATGCATCATGCCAAGAATTTACCCCCGCGAGTGGAGCATACAACGGAAACGAGTGAAAATGGAACAGGCGCGGAGGGGAGATTCCCGTCCGCGCCTGCTTTTTTCTGCCTTCGGATTTGGCTATTCGTTACTGCGTAATGAGTTGCGGAGCTTCTGGTTTCGACGGCTTCAAGTGATGCGCATTGGGCGGCGCAGGAGCTTCGGGCGCGGTTGGCGCATTGGCAACCGAGGGTGCAGAAGGGAAGGCCGGGCCTTTCTTGATGCGCAAATCGCCGTTGCTCGAGCTCAGCTCGATCTTCGCTTGTCCTGAGCCAATGTGTCCGGTAACTGTTTTGTCTTCATCGCCGCTTACTGTCAGGCCATATTCCGTCACAATGTCCCCATTGTGCGTGTGGCCGTCAACCGATGCTGACGCGTTGGGTGGCAGAGTGATCTCCACATCGCCTTTGCTGTTCTTCGCATCCACGTTGTAGGCGCCTGCCGGCTCGACTGAGATTCGGCCATCACGGTTTTCAACGTAACTGTCACCGTAAATCTGGCTCAGGTCGATGTCTTTGGCGTGTGTCACCACATGCACAAGGCCCTTCGACTCAGTCACGCGCAGATCGTCGGAGTCGAAGGTAAGGTCGCCAGGCAGTTCGGCTATCTGTACGTCCGTAATGGACGTGTGCACGCTTAATGGGCCCGTGACATTTTCCACGTGCACTTCGCCAAAGATTTCCCCGCTCATCGAGACACGCCCCTTTATTTCAGAGAGCGTCAGGTCGTTGCAGTTTCCGTCGGCAGTCAGGTCGCCATCCACCTGATGAGCCGAAAAATCATGCCGGCTGTTGGAGAAGTGAACCTGCACTGAACCCGTAATCGCATTCAGGTGTGTATCACCGTGCGCCGAAACTGAGATCCCTGAGCCCAGCCCGGCGGCATTTACGTCCCCTTTGCCGGCATTCACAGTAACCCGTGCGCTTTTAGGAACCGTTATGGTTAGGTTGACCCGCCCGCTATTGCTGCTTTCTGACTTCACCAGGACTCCGTTGCCACTTACGGTCACCTGGGCCGCTTCAGAGTCGAAAATCTTTTTTGCTTCCGTGTCGTTGCTTGCGAAGGCAACTTCATGTGCCCGCACTTCGACGGTCGATCCATCGCCCGCCGAAATGCTTACATCTCCACGCGGATTTTCGATGTCGATGGCGGCGTTCGCCGGAGCTTGTGCGGTCTGGGTCTGCTGGTCATTATCGTGCTCGGGCAGCCCGAACATATTGAAGAAGTCATCGTTGTTGCCGTTCCAATGATTAAAGAACGGCCCCATGTGATTCCATCCTGCGGCTCCAAAACCCAGAACCGCCAAAAAGATGATGATTCCCACGAAGCTTCCGCTGCGCCTCACAGGCGTTTCGCGGCGCAGATCAATTGCCCACTCGGCCAGCAGGCCGAGTCCGGCGAGGATCAGCAGCAAGGGCCACCAGCGTCCGTACCACGTCCAGAATTCGCCGGCAGCAATGTGGCCGGTCAGCACCAGCAGTGCCACCATTCCAACGAGGATCAAAATGACAGGGCCAACGATTGAAGGAACGCGTGGGCCGTAAACGCCGCCGTAGCCCGCTTTATACGCGTAACGCTGCGCTTTCCAGGCATCGCGCTGCGCACGCCAGGCAGCCTTTTGCTGCTCACGGTACATCCGCCATTGGGTCTTCGGATCGTAGGGCGGATACGGGGGCGGCGGACCGCCCGGGGGCATGTTAGGAGGTACGCTGCTCATGACTGTCCTCCGTCGGGCTCTTTCCCAGAATCACTCGAGTGGGCGGGAACGATTGCGGTCGCCTGCCCCGGATAGGGTGGAACGCCCGTTGGTGTGCTGGGATCCATCCCGCCCGCGCTCGCGGGTCCGCCGAAAGGCCAGAAAGTCATATCGCCACCATCAGCGGCCAATGCTGCCCGCTCGGCCAGCAGTAACACGCCGATCAGAATGAGTAGGAGCGGCCAGAACAGGTGCCAGAAGCTATGGATCAGTCCCGAGGTGTGCAACAGCGCAAGCACGCCGATCAGAAGCAAAATTGCAGGGCCGCGCAGGCGGCGAATCAGAATATAGCGGTTCATTTTTGCCCTCCGTGCGACTCTCCGAGCCGCCGAACCACAAGCCATACACCCAGTCCAATCAAGAGCAGCGGCCAGGTGAACTCCATCAGGCGGCCCGAAAACAAATCGAGCTGCCCAAGAAGGAACAACAGCCCGAGTCCGATAAGCACAATCGCTCCGATTGGCTCTTTGCGGCGCCAATGCAGCGGTGGTACAGGTGGCACCGGAGGTACAGGAGGCGTGCCGGGATCTGCATACCCAGCAGCAGGGGGAGAATACGGACCCTGGTAAGGGGTTTGGTATGGGTCCTGCTGATAGGGCGGTTGCGGATACGGAATCTGCTGACCAGCGTCTGCGGGGCTCTGCCCGGGCTGTACTGGATTTGCTGGGTCAAACCCAGGTACCGGTGGCCCCTGGTGCGGAGGCCTTCCACCTGGAGTGAACCAGCTACTGGCGTCATTCAGCCCCAGCGGATCGGGCAACGGCATTCCATCGCGACGTGCCTTTGCCGTGTGATATGCCTCAAACGACTGATAGACAATCCACGCTGCAATAAAGATCCCGAAGACGTCGTAGACGTGGGCCGCGCTCACCAGCACCGCGAAGATGACCACGTGGATCAGTCCCTTGATGAACTGGCCGTTATACATGGCTCCCACGCCGGGAATCAGTCCGAGAACTGCAGCTGTTGTGGGGTTCGGCGTTCCCGGGGCCGGAACATTGAAGGGCTGTTGATAGCTGTGGTATGCCGACCAGCATGGTTCGCAAAGAACTTGTCCGCCGGCCGCATTGCGAACGCACCCAGCGCAGAGTGCCTTACCGCAGCTTTGGCAATAGGCGGTCGCATTCACGCCTGTGTGATTTACGCAGTCCATTGTGTGCTCCTTTCCACTTCCTTTGTTCCCGTCGTGCCATCTTGGAGCCGCCGGAATGCGCGGAGTTTTCCTTCAAACGTCAGGGAAGCTTCTTCAAAATCACTGGAATCGTTCGGGTTCGGACCTGTCGACGGTCTGGCTGCGGGCTTGCCCGACTGCTGTAGTGGGTCCATGCGCGAGCCGCCATCTTTGCCTCCAGGCGCCTGTCTTGACTCGCCCGGTGTTGCATCGTTCGGTCTTGACTGGCGGGGACCCTGCCCCTGATCTTCTCCGTCTTCGCTACGCCGCAATTCCCGCACCCTCGATTCCACTTCGTAAACAAAGCGCAGGTGATCGTAATAGCGGATGATCGGAACGGATGCCGTGGTGAATCGCCGCTCCATGAAGGAACGGACAGCTGCGGGACGAAGGTCGGCCGTGCGCAAGCCACTCAGCTTTACCCCGGTTAAATTCAACGTCAGCGCGATTGAAAAGAATGCCATAGCCGCAGTCATCAACAGCCGCGGTTCTGCAAAACGACGAACTTGAGCGGCAAAGCCCGGACGCTGCCATGCAGGCTGCATCGGAAGCACCTTGGCATTCCCCGCCATCAACCCAAATCCAGCCACCTGTCCCGGTCCGGTTTGAGCCAGGATTTTATCCAGCAGCCCGGCCGGGACCTCTGGTTCCGGGGACAGAAACTCCAACCATTCGCGGCCACGCCGTGCTTCTTCAAACAGTGCTGTGCAGGCCTGGCAGCCGGCCATATGTTCGGCAAAAAGACTCTCGTCCTCGGGCTTCAGCAGCCCGTCCAGCGCGTCCGCCAAAAGGGTCTCCCACTGGCCACAGGCCGGAGAGTTCGGAATGTGTGCGCGGTCTGGCATGGTTACATCACCTCCCGTTTATTACGTTCCAACAGGCGCGCAAGTTCCGCGCGGCCTCGGCTGATGCGGGACTTCACAGTCCCTTCAGGGATGCCCAATACCTGGGCAATCTCTTTGTAGTCAAGATCCTGCAGGTCTCTTAGAATCACTGCTTCGCGCAGCTCAACTGATACGCGTGCCAAGGCATTCTGGACCATCGCCGCCAGTTCCTTCTGGGCAGCCAGTTCATGCGGAGAGGCGCCCTTGGCCGTCAACCGGTCCAGCGGCTTCAGCTCTTCAGTTGTGTCCCAACCATCGTCAAGCGAGCCGGTTGCCCGCTGATTGCGGGTGCGGCGGAAGTTATCCACTAGCAGGTTACGGGTCATCGTCGTGATCCAAACCTGAAGGCTGCCACGGCTCGTATCAAAGCTGGCAAGGTTCGAATATATTTTGAGGAAAACGTCCTGGGTAAGGTCCTCGGCATCAGCGGCATTGCCCGTAAATCGATAGCAGAGCCCATAGACACGCTTATGGTGCGTGCGAACCATCTCGGCCCACGCGCCAGAATCGCCGTCCATACACCGGCGGACGACTTGCGACCAGTCAACGTCCAGCGGTCTCACCTCCGCGCGCGGCCCCGGAGCGGCAATTGGAGCACCGGTTGCTCCCGAACCCTGATGTCTGCCGATCGGACCGAGCCCCTTGTCTCGCTGCGAGGAGACTAACCCGGGCGCATGGGGAACGCCAATTCTCAGCGCGTCCATCTTACGCCACGATGAACTGGCTGCGGGCGCCAATCCTATCATGCTCCAGCTTAATGTACCCACGCATTGCATACCGGGCTAATACGCAGGATTTGTGCCTTTGGTTCCGAGGTCGCGAGAATGTTATTAGGACCACGTCCGGCAACGCTCCCGAACCTCGTGAATTTGGCGTCGTGCCCTAGGGCCTGTTAACACTTCCTGCACGGGCAGCGTGCGCAACGCTCAAAAAACGGAGGACGCAAGCAATAGCCTGCGCCCTCGGTTCATCCCCGGTATTGGTACCTCCCGCTGAAACCTGACCACAAGTGCCCTAATACCGCTGCAGAAACTCCGGATCCACCGGATTCTCAAAAAGCGAGGTATCGCGCGTTACGATCGTCAAGCCCGATGGCGTTACGAAGTATCGGCGCTTGTCCTCTACGGGATCGTAGCCTATGACCGTGCCTTCGGGAATGTGCACATCGCGATCGATAATCGCACGCCGGATGCGGCAGTGCCGGCCGATGTTTACATGAGAAAAAATGATGCTCGCGTCCACGTCGGAGTAAGAGTTGACCCTAACATCCTGCGACAGCACGGAGTTATACACCGAAGCACCCGAGATGATGACTCCAGCTGTGATCACGGAATTGACCGCCATACCCGAGCGCCCGGGTTCGCCGAAGACGAACTTGGCCGGAGGATATTGGCGCACACGGGTGCGGATCGGCCAGGTCTTGTCATAGAGGTTGAAAATTGGGGAAACCGAACACAAATCCATATTGGCGTCGTAGTAGGCATCGAGCGTTCCCACATCGCGCCAATAAAGTGCCTGCTTCTTGTTTTCGTCCACAAAGCTGTAGGCCATCATCTTTTTCCGGCCCAACATGGTTGGCAAAATATTGTGTCCGAAATCGTGCTTCGAATCCGGATCTTCTGCGTCGGCAATGAGCGCTTTCAACAGCGTCTCGGTGTTGAAGATATAAATGCCCATCGAAGCGTCTACGGCGTTGGGGTTGAACGGGGATCGGAAGGTAGTTGAGGGTGGCTTCTCCTGGAACCCCAGAATCTCTCCCGTCTGTCCGACCTCGACCACACCGAACCGCGAAACCTCGTCCGGGGAGACAGGCAGGGTCGCAAGTGTCACCTCCGCATGGGTTTCCTTGTGGTGTGCCAGCATGCGGCTGTAGTCCATTTTGTAGATGTGGTCGCCACCAAGGACAATCACGTGCTTCGGTTGTTCGCTGCCAATCGAATAGATGTTCTGGTACACAGCGTCCGCAGTGCCCATATACCAGTTGGCTCCTGTCCGCTGCATGGGTGGCATCAGTTCGAAAAACTCTCCCAATTCCTGCGCCACAATCCCAGTCCACCCTTCGCGTATGTGGCGATTCAGTGAAAGTGCCTTGTACTGAGTGAGCACATAAACTCTGCGCAGACCGGAGTTGATGCAATTGGAGAGAGTGATATCGATGATACGGTAGTGCCCGCCAAAAGGAACGGCCGGCTTGGCCCGATCACGCGTAAGTGGAAACAGTCGTTCTCCTGCTCCGCCTGCAAGCAATACTCCAAGGGTGTCTCTCATATCCGCCGGAACCTGCCTTCCTTTTCTTCTGTTCTGTTTCCTGCGACCAGGGCCACGGAGCGAGTGTCGCTATCCGGAACAGAATATTTTGCTGCGATACTTTTTCAACAGCGCTACTGAACGGTGGAGAATACCACACCGAGTCGAACTTGGCAGCAGGGCGATTGAACCGTATTACTGGAAAAAAGGAGAACCGGCCCCAAGGAGGCCGGTTCCGAAGTGAAAACAGACTTGAATTCGCGGCCGGTTGGATAGAACACCGCCTCTTTCCCCGAACCGTCAATTCCGGGATTAGCGGTCCCTATGCGCCCGTTGCCTCTGGGCAAAAACCCCGCCTACCAGCCTGAAACCCAGTTGTCCTTCTTGGCCGAGCGCTTGATGCTCGTGAACTTGTACTCCAACCCCACTGAAATAGCGAAGTTCACATCGGTCGAGGTAGTAAACGGTGCGTAATTGATGCTGTACCGCTTGATAATCGCATCGGGAGTGATACGGAAGACCCAGTGCTGCGACCGGTTCAGGTCGAAATGTCCGCCGATAATCGCCGCCGGCGCAATCTGGTTGTTATAGAAATCAAATCTTGCGGGCGGCTGTCCAAGCAGATCCTTCTGGAAGTTTCCATAGACCCCGCCGAACATCGCATGCGCAAGAATCGCACCGTGCTTGTTGTGCGGTCCCAGCCACTCGCCGCCGCCGACAAAGAAATACTCCTTCACCACTGGGCCCTTCACATTGTTGGGAGCGTTCGGGGCAGTGCCGCTGGTGCCAATGTAGCCGCGTCCCGAGCCTTCAATCCCCCAATGCTTCGTCAGCCAATACGACCCTTCCGCGTCCAGCCCGCCGAGGTTCGATCCCTGCAACAGGGTAGGGCCAGCCTTCATATGGTCGTAAGCCATCCCGAGCGAAGCATCGTAGCGGTTGTCGTAGCGGACCTTCGCCAGCGGATCGATGGAAATGTAGGTGCCATTGCCGGTGCTTTGATCGGTCGGCACCTGTGTGGGGGCAGTTTGGCTCGACGAGTCCTGGCTCGGCTGGGTTTGTGCATGGATCCGGGCCCCGGCAAAGACAGCCAGGACAGTGGCGGCGAGTAAAGAAACTGAGAATCTTACTGGAAGGCGCATCACTCACCAGCTTACAGGACCATGCCTATTGGGGACAACGCGCACCGTGTCCCATTTTCGCTGGTCGGAATCCTGTAGATAATGATTGGACGCCCAGCGATTGCTAAGGTTCGCAACGCTCAGTGCGCCGGGCCCAAAATAGATAGCGCACCGTCTTCAGCGTTTCCAACGCGACTGCATACTCAGACAGCAGTGGGAATTCACGCCGGACGGGTGGTGCGGCATGAGTCCGCCACTCAAGCGGCAACTGGTTGAAGATGACGCCCGCACGCGGCAGGTGGCTGGCGCTTGAGATCACCTCTGCCGAGTGCCAGCCGTGGCTTTCCATAATCTGCATCGAATAGCAGCCGTTCTGGATCGTATCCTTCGCTCGAGTTTCTTGCACGATGGCTGACTCGGGAATACCCTCCGCTTCGGCGGTTCGGGCCATCACTTTCGCCTCAACGAAGTGATTTGGCTCCTGCCCTCCGGTCAGGATAATCCTGGGTGCAACTCCCCGCTCGTACTCGCGCACGCCTTCGGTTACGCGGGCTTGCAATTCCGGTGAGGGATTCCCGTCTCTGTCCACTGAGGTGCCCAGCACGATGATGGCATCAAAGTGGTTAAGAGACGTGTTGGACGTCGGAGCAAATAAGCGCACAAATACCGCCCATGCAAACAATCCAACGACAACCACACTCAAAACCAGGATGAGGGTACCCATCCAACCCAAGCGTTTTCTGGGGGCACGCCCTCGACTACGGGCACGGCTTTGGCTTTGGCTTCGGCTTCGTGACCTTGCGCTCTTCAAACGAGTGTGCCTCCTCCGTCCATTCTAGGCTGCGGAGTCAGGTTGCCCTTCGTTCCGTCTTCCACCATGTTCAGCCCAGATTGGCCGGTTCGCCCCAGACCACAAGGACCATATCGCTCAGCGGCTTGCATTCCCTTAGTGAAGTCTCCCGAGGGATCAACGTTCCGTTTGCCAGCGTTCTGGGTTCGCCCTGGGAGCCAAGCGCGTTGACCGATCCCAACACGAAGCTGTCGGGAATATCAAGAGCCTTGCGAATTGCGGCATGGTCGAATCCTCCCATCTGGTTCGCTGCCAGCCCTTTGGCGGTTGCCTCAAGCGTCAGATAGGCGCTGGAAGCCCCCAGATCATACAGTGCGTGGTATTTAGCACACTTCGGCATTCAGCGTATTAGCTGTTCCCAAAATCAGAACGGGAGCATTCGGCGCCCACTCCTTGTTAAATCTCGCCCGCGTCGACACAATTCTCTTGTGGGTCGCCGACTTGCGAACGCCGACGATGAACCGCAAAGGCTGCCCGTTGCCCGAGGAAGCAGCCCACCGAGCGGCATCAAAGACATGTCTCAAGTCAGCCAGAGACACTTCCTGTTTCAGAAACGATCGAGGACTCCATCGCTGTCGGAAGATCGGATGCAGACCCTTCGCCACCTCTTCAGACCGTAACTCGTTCACCTCGCTTGCAGGGAGTGTCATTCGCCCGGAACTCCTTCAGAAATCCGGAAGAAAGCTGTAACTACTGCCGTTTGATTCGTCTTCGGGCCCTTAAGATTTCAGCAAGGCTGACTGGCTTGTGCGCTTGACAATCGGCAGTCCATCGTCGGCAAATGGACAGACGTGAGGTCAACACCGTGAGTGATTCGAACGCGCAAGGCCAGTTCACGCTAAATGCGGAACAACAAGCGATCCGGGAGCTGGCTGCTTCCTTTGCTGCAAAGGAGATTGCTCCGTTTGCCCTTCAGTGGGACCAGGACAAGAGATTTCCACGCGAAGTGGTGTGCTGTGGCGCGTCACTTGGGTTCGGAGGCGTGTGCGTGGCCGAAGACATGGGCGGCAGCGCACTGAACCGGCTTGAAGGCGTGCTGATCTACGAGGGCCTGGCGACGGGCTGCCCTTGCATCGCTGGATTTTTTTCGGTTCACAACATGGTGGCGTCCGTGATCGACCGGTTCGGAAGCGCCGAACAGCGAAACCGATGGCTGCCTCGACTCTGCAGCTTCAAATTGCTGGGCGCTTATTGCCTGTCGGAACCCTCCTCGGGCTCGGACGCGGCGGCCCTCGCCACGCGGGCTGTGCGCGAGCGCGACAACTACAAACTCAACGGTGTCAAACAGTTCATCTCGGGGGCGGGGGAGGCGGATCTTTACATCGTGATGGCGCGCACGGGAGCCCAGGGAGCGCGCGGAATCTCTGCTTTCGTTGTAGAAAAGTCGGCGCCAGGGCTCTCATTTGGTCCCATCGAGAAGAAAATGGGCTGGAATGCGCAGGCAACCCGCCAAGTGATCCTTGACGACGTGTGGGTTCCGGCGGGGAACATGCTTGGTGCTGAAGGAAACGGCTTCAGAATCGCCATGTCGGCCCTCGACGGTGGAAGGCTGAATATTGCCGCCTGCTCGCTGGGCGGAGCCCGCACCGCACTCGCCAAAGCGGTAGCGTACGTGAAAGAGCGTGAAGCCTTTGGGCGGCCGCTGGCCGAGTTTCAGGCACTGCAGTTTCGCCTTGCGGACATGGCGACCGAACTCGAAGTAGCGCAGACAATTCTTTGGCGCGCCGCCGCGGCGCTGGATGCGAAAGCAGCTAACGCCACTGTGCTTTGCGCCATGGCAAAACGCTTTGTCACGGATGCGGGATTCAACGTTGCGAATGAAGCACTTCAGTTGTTCGGGGGCTACGGCTATCTGAGCGATTACGGCATTGAAAAAATCGTGCGCGACCTGCGCGTCCACCAGATACTGGAAGGCACGAACGAGATCATGCGTGTGATTATTGCGCGGAACCTGCTTGAAAACCCGAGCTGAAGATTGCTCCGTCCTGTTGGGCCAGTTTGCGGTCAAGCTTCTTTTTTGAGGGATTTGGATGAACATTGCGAACAGCGTATTCATCGTTACAGGCGGTGCATCGGGGCTTGGCGAGGCGACGGCGCGGATGATTGTCGCGCGCGGCGGCCGGGTTGTCTTAGCGGACGTGAATCTTGCCGGTAATGCGATTGCCGTTGAACTCGGGCAAAGTGCTTGTTTTGTTGCGACTGACGTGACTAGTGAGGAGGATGGCGTGCTTGCCGTTGAAACGGCGAAGGCTAAATTCGGCGGCGTGCACGGGCTTGTGAATTGCGCTGGAATCGCTCCGAGCGAACGCATTGCCGGCCGCAACGGGCCGCATCGGCTTGAAAGCTTTACGCGTGCGATCAGCATCAATCTTGTGGGAACATTCAATATGCTCCGCCTGGCTGCGGCCGCCATGGTTGGCAACGAACCAATGGCCGATGGCGAGCGCGGCGTCATTATCAACACGGCGTCGGTCGCGGCGTTCGAAGGGCAGATTGGGCAGGTGGCCTATGCTGCTTCAAAAGCGGGAGTTGCGGGCATGACGCTGCCTGCGGCACGTGAACTTGCGCGCTTCGGGATTCGCGTTGTCACCATTGCGCCGGGGCTTTTCATGACTCCCATGATGGCTGGTTTTTCAAGCGAGGTGCAGGAGTCGCTTGCGCAGACTGTTCTGTTTCCGCAGCGCCTTGGAAGGCCGGAGGAATTTGCTGAAATGGTGGCCACCATCTGCGCGCAGACCATGCTGAACGGAGAGACGATTCGCCTGGACGGCGCGCTGCGGATGGCTCCCAAATGAAGATGGTAAAGGCGTTGTCGAGGATTCGATGATGAGAGACGTTGTGGTCGTGAGTGCGGTGCGAACCCCGGTTGGCAAGTTCCTGGGGGCGCTCAGTGACTTGAGCGCGGTGGAGTTGGGCGCGACTGCGGTTCGCGAGGCGGTTCGCCGGGCTGGAATCGCGCCTGAAACCGTGGACGAGTGCTTGATGGGCTGCGTTTTGCCGGCGGGACTGGGGCAGAATCCTGCGCGACAAGCTGCTCTGCGTGCAGGACTTAGCGAAACCGTCAGCGCGCTCACGATCAACATGGTTTGTGGCAGTGGACTGAAGGCTGCAGCGCTTGCTGCGCAGGCGGTGATGACGGGAGACGCGGAAGTTGTGGTGGCGGGGGGCATGGAGTCGATGAGCAATGCTCCTTACCTTTTGCCGCGGGCGCGCAAAGGGTTGCGCGTTGGAGATGGGCAAGTTGTTGATTCCATGATCAGAGACGGGCTGTGGTGCGCGCACGGCGACACGCATATGGGGATGACGGGCGAGGCTGTGGCGGAGAAATACCTGATTAGCCGGGAGGCGCAGGATGCGTATGCGGTTGAGAGTCACCGGAGGGCGTCGGCGGCGTGGAACGAAGGACGTTTTGACGAGGAAGTACTGCCGATTCAACTGCCTGCCGTGAAGGTGGGCGAGGCGCCAGCGGTCTTCAAGAGGGACGAGAGCGTGCGGGAGAATGCGAGCCTGGAGGCGCTTGCGAGGCTCAAGCCAGCCTTCAAGACGGACGGGACTGTTACGGCTGGGAATGCACCGGGAATGAACGACGGGGCGGCAGCTCTGGTGGTGATGGCGGCGGAGCGGGCGCGGGCTCTGGGGCTGAAAGCGATGGTGAGGATCATGGCGCAGGCTACCAGCGGGATTGCTCCCAAGTGGGTGATGATGGCTCCGGTGGAAGGCGTGCGGAAGGTTCTGGAGCGTGCTGGATGGGGAATGGAAGAGGTTGATTTGTTTGAGCTTAATGAGGCGTTTGCGGTGCAGGCACTGGCGGTGACGCGGGAGCTGGGCATCGGGCTGGAGCGGGTGAATGTGAATGGGGGCGCGGTGGCCATTGGGCATCCGATTGGGGCGAGCGGGGCGCGGGTGCTGGTGACGCTGATCCACGAGATGATTCGAGGGGACGCGAAGAAGGGCGTGGCCGCGCTGTGCCTGGGCGGGGGGAATTCTGTGGCGCTGGCGGTGGAACTGGTGTGAGTTTTTTCGATTTGCGGGAGACGTAAATTACTTTGGTCGCTATTTCTGGGCTAAATGGCCTGAAATGTTCGCATTTATACAACCCAAACAGCGCGAAATGTTCGCTTAAAAGGTTACGAAACACGTCGAAATGGTCGTCTAAGTGGTTACGATTTTCGAGATACTTACCCCAGAAAAGTTGCGAATTGAGTGTTTTGTAACCCAGGAAGGTTCCGTTTAAGAGCAAGTGGAACCATAGAATTACCCAAAAACACGCTTTTTGCACGTTTTTGCGCATTAAAACGTGCTTAAAAGGCACTTTTTGCGCCTTTTGGGCACTTTTGGCGTCATTTTGGCATGTTTTGCGGGTCATGGTGCTGCGAAAATGCGGCTTCTGCTCTCGGCTTCTCGCCTTTAGCTCCTGGATCTCAGGCTGGCTGTGCTTCCCCGGACCGAGTAGCCAGCGAAAACACTCCACAAGGCGACTTCCCGGTATCGACAGCCCACGACGAAGACGTTCCCTATCTTCACCAAAGTGGCAGCTCGCAACGGACACCGGCATTCTCCCTGCAGGTGCTATAGTTTTTCCCGTCGCTCCATAAGGGGACTTGCACATGATGAATCGCAGGAAGTTTCTCATGGGAGGAGCTGCCGCTTCGGCTCTACTCTCCGGCACGCGGTATCTATCCGCCGATCCGCTTGGTCTGCCGATTGGCTGCCAGACCTACCCCGTGCGCAAGTCTATCCGTACGGACTTCGCCGGCACCATGAAGGGATTAAGCGCGGCCGGGTTCACTCAGATTGAGCTGTGCTCGCCATACGGATACGACGATTTTTCGAGCCTGCAGCAATACAAGCCACAGGAATTGCGGCGCATGCTGGCAGACTGGGGACTGGGCTGTATCTCCGCGCACTGGTCGGCAGATGAGCTGTTTCAAAGGGCGGATCAAAGCATCGCGTACGCGAAAGAGTTTGGCATGACGCAGATGGCGATTGCCGCGCTTGGACCGTGGAGCCCGAGGACTACTGAGACAGTCGACGATGTGAAGCGTTACGTCGAGCCCTTCAACGTCTTCGCCGAAAAGGCCCACGCTGCAGGCATCGTTGCGTTGCTTCACAATGAAGGCTTCGTCTCCGAACACATCGATGGCAAGCCGGTCTACGACATGATGATCGCCGACCTCAATCCCGCCACCACCAAGTTGCAGTTTCAGGTCTCCACCTTGCAGCAGGGCTACGATCCAGTGACCTACTTCGAGAAGTACCCGGGCCGCTTTCTCTCCATGCACTGTCAGGACTGGGTGAGAGACTCCTCCGCCAAGTCCGGCTTCCGCCAGGTTCCGTTGGGCAAGGGGGTGGTGGATTGGAAGGCAGTATTTCGAGCTGCGAGAACAGGTGGCATAAGGAACTACTTCGTCGAGCTTGAAGAGGATCCTGCGATGATGCCGCCGAGCGTGCCTTTTCTGAAATCCCTCAACGTCTGAAGCGAGCGTGATATCTCGAGCGGAAACCGAAGTTCACGTCCAAGCTCAATACTCGCGTGAGGTCACGATCCCCGGTTGCGGCACAGGATATCGGCCGCCGGCATCAGCAACCAATGGTGCTGGGGAATCCATGGTGAACTTGTCTGTGTTCGGCGACATTTCGAAGTCGCTGCTGAGCATCTGGTCAAACGTCACTTCCCGGCCGGTGTGGGCGGCCATGCGGCCCATGCTCGAAACCAGGCTGGCTTCTACCCCGCGTTGCACCTCGTTGTAGGGTTTATCGTCTCGAATGGCGTCCACCAGATCATTCCATTCGTTTTGATAAGGGTCCATCTCCTCCGGTTTCACCTTGGATTCCCAAATCATCCTGGTGGTCAGGTCCTGGCTTGCATATAGGCTTGACGGCTGCCCGCAATCGCCTGCCTTCGAGGCTATTCCGGACCCTTTGGTGCCTTGCAGGTAACTGGAATAGATCTGTTCGCATCCGGGGATGGTGCGCCCGTCGAAAAAGAACTTGGTGCCGTCGGAATACGTGTATTCCACTGAGTATGTGTCGAAATTCTGATCCACATACATGATTCCTTCAGGACTGGAGCGGTACTGCCGGCCGCCTAGCGCCTGCGCCTTCACGGGCCACTCGTTCTTCATCCACCCCAACTGATCGATCAAGTGGATATAGAAGTCGTTGAAGCAGCCGCCGCTAGCCCAGATGAAACTGTGGAAGCGCTGCACCTGGTAAAGCAGGTCGGTGATACCGGCCGGTTTCGGAAGCGAATTAAAATACCCGCCCAGCCCGTGCATCCGGTAGCCCCGTTGCAGAATGATCTCGCCAATCTCGCCATCGTGGACGCGTCGGGCGAGTTCCTGCATGGCGCGGTTGTGACGCGACATCAACCCCACACCGACCTTCAGGTTCTTGGCCTGGGCTTCGCGCCCCAGGTTGAACATGCGTTTGCTGGTGGGCCCGTCAGCCGAAAGCGGCTTCTCCATAAAAACGTTCAGACCCTTCTGGATCGCGTAAGTGAAATGCACCCATCGAAACGCCGGCGGGGTAGCGAAAATGGCTACGTCGCCGGGTTTCAAACAATCCATCGCTTTCTCATAAGCGTCGAAACCAATGAACTGGCGTTCCGGCGGCACGTCCACCTGGCTGGCAAACTGCGTCTGCAACTTGCTCAGGTCCTTCTGCAGCCGATCCGGGAAGATGTCGGCCATGGCCACCAGCTTCACAGGGCCGCGCTTGACGGAAAGTGCGTTGGTTGCCGCGCCGCCGCCGCGCCCACCACAGCCGATCAGGGCCACTTGGATCACGTCGCTGCCGGCAGCGTGGACAGCGGGAATGGCCACGTTGGCCAAAGCCGAAACCACGGCTAATCTGCCCGTGTTTTTGATGAATTCACGGCGCGATGCCGTGGCTTGCATGAACGATTTCATGGCTGTGCAATCCCCCTAAACATAGGTTTACCTTTTGAGGGCACGCAAAAAGCATCGAAGAAACGGTACGTCATTCTAGCCCGGGTTCCCCGTCGTCAAGCATAATCTCATTCCCAGGGAATTGCGGTCGACCGACTGAATCGCTCTCTCCAGACGGTGCTTCGGCCGCGATGGTCCGAAGTGCTACCGGAAGAACCTGAGAAGAATCCGTCTGCAGCAGTTCCAGGGATGCTGTATCCGGACCGCACTGCTGCCGAGTGGCATTTTCTTCAAACCGGGGTCCCCACGAGCAGCTCTTCGTTCGTGGGTTGGAGAGCCTGACTTGAGCGAAGGCGAATGGGTCTCGCCTTTGGGGCGTTGAAATTCAAAACGTCCGTCTCACGGTTTTTTGACCGGAACCATCTTCAGTGCGCGACAACATCCCACGCGCCGACTTTCGCGGAGTAATCCGCCCTCAACTTGAGCGACTCGGCGATCTTGCATAAATGGAGAGAAGGGTTGGAGGTTCACGCGCTCTCTACCAAAACAACAGCTCTTACCTCTTTGCTTGCGAGTTGCTGCTCAGCTAAGGACCGATTTCAGCAGGCCTTTGTTTGCTCCAAACAGGGTAGGGTATGCCAGCAAGCCGATTAATTGCGAAGGCCTGCACAGTGAGGAGGATTACGGCGGCCTCAATAATGACAAGTTCCCTGGGTTGAGAGATGATGCCGAGCGAAACGATGAGAGTCGTCGCCCCCGCGGGCGGATGACTTACGCGCAACAGTGCCATGAGCGCACCAGTAGCCGAAAGCGAGAGCGCAGCGGCCAGCAACCGCGGGCCATGAACGCCGGGGATCATGCCAAAAGGCGGGCTGGAGGCTACCACGAGCGCAAAGGCCGCATAGCCACAGATGAGTCCAATGGCGTGCCCCAGGATCGTATTGCGCGGGCTAGAGACTTCAGCCAGAGGGGAAAAGAAAAAGAGATAGGCAGTAGGGCCGAGCGATGGAAAGACAAACGGGCTTCCAGTTAGGAGGGCGAGCAGCCCGAGCAGTCCAATAGTAATGAAGCCGTTTACGCAGACATAGACTGCCCACACCAGACGTGGAGGGAAGTGCTGCAAGAGCCATTCCATACGCATGTGCGCGAGTAGGACCCTGACATGCTCGAATCCGCTGTTCTCAGCTCGTACATCGTGATTTTCATCTACTAAAGTCATCAGATATTGGGGAGCAGATCGAAGTATTCATCGTCTTCGTTCTTGCCACCTTCTCCTAGACCGACGGTCTTTTCCGACTCGATAAATTCAATTCGCTCAATCCACTTGACCATCTTGTACCCGAGCTGATTCTCAACGCGCAACCGTAACGGGGCGCCGTAGACCTCGGTGAGGGGCTTACCGTTCATCTCGGTTGCGAGCAGGCATTGGGTCTTGAGTACATTCTCAAGACTCTGCGTATCGTAATAAGCTCCGCCATAGAGCGAGCCACCAAAGGAGAAGAACGCGACCACCTTGGCGTTTGGCCTGGGCTTAACGAGTTCGACCAGAGACTTCATCGGAAGCCCACCCCATTTGGCTATGCCGGTCCAGCCCTGGATGCAATGATGCATGGTGATTCCCTCGGTCTTCGCCAGGCGCTCGATGTCCGCGAGAGAAAGGTCGACCGGGTTGTTCACAAGGCCGCTCACCTTCAACTTGTAGTCCAGGAATCCGTTACCGGCCATCTGCTTCCAATCGTCGCGGACGGGAATCATGCCATTTGGCCAGAACCGCGGTGAGATATCCGCCTCAGTGTATTGTTCGCTCGGAGAGAGGCGGTTGAGTGTGGTCAGCATCAACGGGTAGGTGATGAACTTCTGCACATGCTGCAGTACGCGCGGGTAGATCCAGGAGATGTAATGCGCCGTGACCCACGAAAGCGCAACAACGCCAATGCCGACAAAGCCGAGAATCATTCCCCGGTGATTCAGATCGTCGGTGCCCGTCACGATGTGGTTCATGTTGCGAACGAAGCCGGTCATCACGATCAATGTCACATGCACGACGGTGAAGGCAAAGAAACCGAGCATCGTTAGAAAGTGAATGGAGCGCGCCGATTGTCTGCCGCCGAACAGCTTGGCGTACCAGTGGAAGCGATTGACGGCGGCGGGCGACATGGCCATACCGGTGAGGATTGCCATAGGTCCGAATACAAAGACGACGGAGAAATAGGCGATCTGCTGCAGCGCGTTGTAGCCGTAGAAACCATTGAGCTCTGTTGGTAGATGGAATGCCGCATAGTGCACCCACGTGTCCCAGGCCTGCAGCAGCACCAACGGCGATTGAGGTACCAGCCGCCGCCACTGCTCTGTATCGAAGAGCATGATGACAAAGAAGAATCCCGTGATAATGAAGCCGTAGACGTTGAGAAAATGCCAACACCGGGCCAGGCCGATGGTATGCCGATAACCGGGCGTGGCAACGAGTGGCGAGAAGTAGCGCGCATCGTCCTTCGCGGTCCAGATCCGAGCCGTTGGAACCTTGATCGGCGTGAGCCGAATCCACTCGCTGCCCGGGGTGCAGTGATTGTTGAAGTAGAGGCGAGGGTGATCTGCCAGGATCGACAGGCCGCTCCGAATCAGCATGGTTACAAAGAGGAAGTTGAAGAAGTGACAGTAGCGCACCCATAAAGGAAATCCATGCGGACCGGCGAAGTTGTTGGGGAAGATCTGTGGGACAGGCGGAATATGGGGGAGCCCTACGCAGAGAACTTCAATCCAAGCGGCAACTACAGGCAGCAGCACTAGCACTGCGGCGGTGATCGTTAACGAGGGCCGAATCCAGATACGAAAGCGGCGGTCAGGGGGATAATGAACCGCGGCGTGCGCTGCATCGAATTCAATCATTGGGGACCTCCTGGAAGACTGTCGTTCTCACGGGAACGGCGAAGGGACGGAATCTCGTCGTACTCTACCTGTTCCGCTCCGACTCACGCATGACTGCTCGCCTCCGCCCAGTTAATAACTCCTGCGCGCTGATAGTGCCACACACCAGGCCGGTTTCTCGATCCAGCACCGGCATCTTCATAACACCGGTCATTGCCATTTCCTCGGCGACGGCCCGACAAGTCTCATCTGCATACGCAAGCGCTTCGGATAGCTGGTCCGGTTCACCACTTCCGTTTCCAGTCTCGACTGACAGTTCCCTCATCACCTCAGCCACGCTGATCATCTCGAGCGGATCGACGCCGTACTCGCGCGACAGATGATGCCCGCGGCGGCTGAGCTTCTCGGTCAGAATCGATCGCGGCATGACCAGCGAGGTCACTAGATAGGATGCAGTGCACGCCAACGCCAGCGGCAGTAAGGCCGGCAGGGCATGAGTAAGTTCCAGCGAGAAGAGAATTGCCGTGAGAGGGACGCCGAGCGCACCCGCGAGCATCGCTCCCATCGCCATCAGCGCCCAAAGCGCCTGCGTTTCCCCCGGCATGTTTGCGAGCCGAGCAACACCTTCACCCAGCGCGGCGCCGATCATCAATATCGGCGCCAGCACGCCGCCTGACGTTCCGGAACTTAACGAAAATGCCCACATCAGCGACTTGGCCACAATAAGTCCGAGCAGGAGCGCTACCGGAGCATTGCCGCGGAGTACTTCCGCGATGTTGTCGTACCCAACGCCAAGTCCCTGGGGAAAGAAGAAGCCGCCGACGCCGACGCCGATTCCGCCGATCGCCGGCCACCATAACCAGTGCACGTGCAACCGGCCACAGATATGCTCAAACGCATCTTCGAAGCTGTACATCAGACGGCTCAATGCTGCCGAGGCAAAGCCAACCAGTATGCCTAACGGGGCGGCCACGAGCAGCGCCTGCTCGAGGTGGATGGGCGAGTTTAATGTCACTGGAAAGATCGGCCCGGGCCCGAGCCAGTAGATACGCAAAGCGCCGGCCATCACGCTCGCCACGGCAACTGGCACCAGCGAACGCGGCCGCCATTCAAAAAGCAGTAATTCAACCGCAAGCAGAATCGCGGCGATAGGCGCGGCAAAGGTTGCCGACATGCCCGCTGCAGCCCCTGCCACGAGCAGCGTTGTCCTTTCAGCATCCGTAAGGTGAAGCCACTGTGCGACCAGGGAGCCAAAGGCTCCGCCGGTCATGATGATCGGCCCTTCCGCCCCGAAGGGTCCACCCGATCCAATGGCGATTGCGGCGGAGAGAGGTTTCAGCACTGCTACCTTCGGGTCTACGCGAGCACCCTTCAGTAGAATCGCCTCAATGGCTTCTGGAATCCCATGTCCACGGATTTTCTCAGAGCCATAGTAGGCTATGAGCCCGACCATGAGGCCGCCAACCACTGGAACTGGAATCAAGGCCCAATGCGATAAGGGCGAACCGGCGGGCCCCACCATCGCCAAACTCAGACGATGGTAGTAGAAGATATTGGTCGCCAGCGCGATGGCCCTCAAAAGAATCACTGCTAGAGCTGCAGCACCGGTTCCGATGATGAGCGCTACCCCGGTGAGCAACCACACCCTGCGATCCACTGTAAAGTCACGCAACGCGGAAGGTCGCGATATCATTGAGCCTCCGGTTCGGCTCCGTGGCCTGCATGCAATTTGATGTGCTCCAGTGCCAACGCCAGCCGTGGAGCCAGTTCGTTCAACTCCCGCGCGTGGTCTCCCGCCAGCTTGCCAAGGATGTGTTTGCCTTTGCGAGTCACTCGCAGAATCGCACGGCGCTTGTCGCCCTCGTCCACTTTTCGTGTCAGAAGCCCTTCGTGCTCCGATCGATCGACAAGCTCCACCGCGCTGTTGTGCCTCAATCCAAGTCGTTCAGCCGCATATGCAATTGTGACTACTGCGCCTTCAGGCGCGCCTGCTACCTGCAACAGTAGTTGATGTTGCTGCGGATGAAGTCCCGCGTGTTCTGCTGCACATTCGCTAAAGTGCAAAAAGCGGCGCAGCTCAAAACGGAAGTTAGCCAAAGTCCGGAGCAAAGAATCATGACTTACAGCGATGGATTGAGAAATCATATTTATATCGTGTCACGATATACAGCGCGGTACAAGTGGCAGAGCTCCTCGTCGCAGAGCCGGAGAGGGGGATTCAGTTGAACACCTTGGTTGTGCCTTGAAGCGCGTTGTCTCGTAAGTTTTTGATCCGACGCATGTTAGACCTTTTAAGGCCCAGGAATGACCTGCATAATCTGGTTATTTACGAACAATATAGACTTCAAGTGATTGTCAATTCTGCTCGGATGTGGAGGCCCTGGGCCCCTGAATAAGTGACGAAAAACGCCGTAGTATCCAGGAGGGCGATCCGGCCGTATAGTTCGCCCTCGGGGGCTGAACAGACTGCGGAAAAAGGTGCTCCCGGTCGTGCGAAATTAACAGGGGCTGAGGCCCGAAGTCGATTTTGCGGCTTTTGCGGGACGAGTAAACTCGTGCCCCGATACAAAGCGCGGAGGAGAGTTCTTCGTATCCCAGGTGTCCAGATGCGAGGGACCTGGGGTACCCGCGTTTTTTGAGGGGAAGAATTCGGACGGCACTGCTCGGGCCGCGGCATCAGGAATGCATTTTGGTGTGATTTAAATCACATTGAAAGGCGTCTTTCCACTCTATCTTCCTTCCTTGTGACTTAAGTCCCTGCATTTCGTTTGACCCACTTGTACGGTGCAGCTAGAAGGAATCCCGAGCTGTTTCAGGCTTGGAATT
Source organism: uncultured Acidobacteriaceae bacterium (assembly GCA_963765025.1). Lineage (GTDB taxonomy): Bacteria > Acidobacteriota > Terriglobia > Terriglobales > Acidobacteriaceae > Telmatobacter. The sequence goes on from CAVXVM010000180.1 coordinate 38,364, forward strand.
GAGGGAAATACATGTCCTACAGGCGTTATTGGCTGGCTTTGGCCGTTGTCATTCTTGGATCGTTTGCCGTTCTCGGAGGTGTTGGACGGAAGATGATCAGCGAGGCTCCTCCCCTACCCGATGTGTACACGACGGACGGGCAACTGCTGTTTAGCGGAAGCTCGATCACGGATGGACAGGGTGTGTGGCAGTCGATCGGCGGACAGGAGATTGGAACGGTGTGGGGTCATGGCGCGTACGTTGCGCCGGACTGGAGCGCGGACTGGCTTCATCGAGAGAGCGAGATTCTGCTGAATGGGTGGGCCGAGAAGGCCGGTGCGGCGAACTTTGCCTCGCTGGACGTGGACGAGCAGGCCATTTTCAAGGCGCGGCTGATTCGCGTGATGCGAACCAACACGTACGACAAGGCCCAGAACCGCGTAGTGATCGACGCGGATCGGGCGGACGCGTTCAAGCAGCTGGCGGCTTATTATGCGGACGTTTTTCAAACGGGGCGCGCGGAGTACGCGATCCCTGGTGGCGCACTGACGAATCCAGCAAAGCAGAAGCAGCTGGCCGCGTTTTTCTGGTGGACATCGTGGGCGGCGAGCACGGATCGTCCGGGTTCCACCACCACGTACACCAACAACTGGCCGCATGAAGAGCTGGTTGGCAACGTTCCGACATCGGGAGCGGTGCTTTGGAGCATTCTGAGTTTTGTGGGCCTGCTGGCCGGCATTGGCGGGCTTGTGTGGTGGTACGGATCGCAGGAAAAGGAGCTGGTGCACGGGCCGTATCCGGAGCGTGATCCGTTTATGGGATTCAAGCCGACGGCATCACAACGGGCAACAACGAAGTACTTCGCTGTGGTTGTGATCCTGTGGGGCGTGCAGATTCTGATGGGTGTGCTGACGGCACACTACGGCGTGGAAGGGCAATCGTTCTTCGGGTTCCCGCTGGCCAAGTATTTGCCGTACGCGGTTACGCGCACGTGGCACCTGCAGCTTGCGATCTTTTGGATTGCAACTTCGTGGCTTGCGACCGGACTGTTTGTGGGCCCGGCGGTAAGCGGACACGAGCCAAAGTTTCAGCGGCTGGGCGTGAATGCGTTGTTTGGCGCGCTGGTGCTGGTCGTGGGCGGCTCGCTTGCAGGCGAATGGATGGGGATTCAACAGCGCCTGGGCAACATGTGGTTCTGGTTCGGCAGCCAGGGATATGAGTACGTGGACCTGGGAAGGTTCTGGCAGATTCTGCTGCTGGTGGGACTGGTGCTGTGGCTTGGGCTGATGTGGGCTTCGTTGAAGCCAGCGCTGATGCAGAAGAGCGAAGACCGCTCGCTGCTGATCCTGTTTTTGATTTCGAGCATCGCGATTCCGCTGTTCTACTCGGCGGGTCTGATGTACGGGCAACGCAGCCACCTGGTGACGGCGGAGTACTGGCGCTGGTGGGTGGTTCACCTTTGGGTGGAAGGCTTCTTTGAAGTATTTGCCACGGTGGTGATCGGCTTCCTGTTTACGCGGTTGAAGCTGATTGAGATCAGGACGGCTACGCGGGCGGCGCTGTTCTCGACGACGATTTTTCTTTCGGGAGGAATCATTGGAACGTTCCACCATCTTTACTTTGCGGGCGCAACGCCGGCAGTGATTGCGCTGGGCGCGATTTTCAGCGCATTTGAAGTGGTGCCGTTGACTCTGATCGGATACGAAGCGTGGGAGAACATCCGGCTGGCCCAGCCAACAAAGAAGTCGGCCTGGATTGCGAACTATAAGTGGCCGATCTACTTTTTTGTCGCGGTTGCGTTCTGGAATTTGGTGGGCGCGGGGCTGTTCGGATTCCTGATCAACCCGCCGATCGCTCTCTACTATGTGCAGGGGCTGAACCTGACGCCGGTGCATGGACACACGGCGCTGTTTGGCGTGTACGGGATGCTGGGGCTGGGGCTGACGCTGTTCTGCCTGCGCGCATTGACGGCAGGCCGCGTGTGGAAGCAGGGCGTGCTGAAGGCGTCCTTCTGGTCACTGAACTTCGGGCTGATCTTCATGGTGTTGCTGAGCATGCTGCCGGTTGGGCTGCTGCAGGCGTGGGCGTCGATTCAATACGGCACATGGTATGCGCGGTCGGTGGAATTTATGCAGTCGGGACACATGCAGACACTGCGCTGGATGCGGGTTCCGGGGGACATTCTTTTCTCTATAGGCGCCGGGCTGTTTGCCTGGTTTGTGCTCGGATTGTTGACGGGGCACTCTTACGACAAGGCTGGAAATCAAGGTTCGGATGTGAGCGCGGAGAAGGAGGAGGAACTGGCTCTCGCTGGACGTTGAACTGCGGCACTTAATCGAGGCGGGGCGTTGCTTGTTTGGGACGCTCCGCTTTTTTGCGCCTGCGGATGTTCTAGTCGCCGGTGGTGAGGGCGGTTTTATCTTCTGCGCGGATGGCTACTGTGTCGATGGAGAGACAGGCGCCGAGGTCGTTGAAGCTTTTTTGCCAGCGGGGACGATCGTTTTCAGGGACGGAGGCAACGGCGTAGGTGGAGGAGCGGAGGATTTCGTACCAGATGTTTTGCGCCTGCCAGAGATTGGACTCGAAGGGAAGTTCGGCGAGCGTTTGGGCAAGCGTGAGAGCGCGGTCGAGCATTTCAAGCGAAGCGGAAGACATTTGCAACTCGACCATGGCTCGCTTCATGCGCTGATCGGCGATGTAGGAAAGGTTTGCCGTTTCAAGCGGGACCTGATCGGCCTTGGCGAGCGAGAGGTAGGAGCGGAGCTGAGACTGATCGATGGGCGTGGCCTCAAGGACGCGGCGCAGGCCGGCGTTGACGGCAAAGCCGGCGGCGAGAGTGAGCGCGGGAGGCTTGGGCAGACCCGCTTCAGAGAGGTAATGGAGCAGGCTGGCGTGGTCCTGGTAGATAGAGGTGAGAGAGCTCTCGATATCCCATAGTGTGGAGTTGAGGATGAGCTTGACGATGCGGCGCTGCTCGTCGCGAAAGAGCGAGGTGAGCGAGTAGTCGACGCTGCCGTAGTAGTGGTCGAGCATGCGGATGACGCCGGGGAAATCGGCACGTTGCACCTCGGCTGCCACGAGCGCGGCAAATGCCTCAAAAGCGGCGGCATCTTCGTCGCTATAGGATTTGACGGCGGCGGTGATGTTCTGGTCGCCGAAGTGGAGGACGGCGAAGGAGAAGGACTGGTTGTTGCCAGTGATGGCGCTGGTGATGTGGGCACGGCCGACGGCAAGGCGTCCGCGGCCCGAGGTGGTGATGTCGTACGAGATGCGGCGGACGTGGAAGCAGAACAGATCAGTCTCCTGAGGAAATGAGGAGAAGACGGAACTGATGGCGTAGTGAGCCGCAACCTGTTCGAGTTTGAGTTCCATGGTGGCGACGCAAGTTTTGTAGATGAGGGCGCCGTCGCCGGCGGAGGGCACGTTGGATTTGGCTTGAGCCAAACTGGCGAGAAAGGCGGGCTCAAGGAGAGCGGCTTTGGAGGCGAAGAGCCGCTGCGCGAGCTGCAGGACGCGAGCGGCGTAGGCGATGATCTGCACGGTCTCAATGCCGGAGATATCGTCAAAGAACCAGCCGCAGCTGGTGTACATGAGCTGGGCGTGACGCTGCATCTCCATGAGCTCGAGGGCGCGGATCTGCTCGTCGGGCGAGAGGGCGTGGCTGGCCTGGGCGCGGAAGAAGCGGGCAATGGACTCCTGGCTGCGATCGAGGAGGACGTGGATATAGGCGTCGCGGGCAGCCCAGACATCGTTGAAGAGGACGGCGCCGGCCGCCTCAGTAAGCGGGACGAGGGCGTCGCGGAGCTCGTCGAGCGCCTGGCGGAGGGGCGCGCGCCACTCCTGATTGAAGCCGGGCTTGCCGCCGTTACAACCGCAGTTGGAACGCCACCGCTCAACGCCGTGGACGCAGCTCCACGAGGTGTTTTCGACGATTTCGCACTCGTACTCGGGGGGAAACTGCTCAAGGTAGCTGCCGTAGTTTGTGAGCTTGACGTTCTTGTCGGCTTCAAGCAGGCGGAGGGTGTAGGCGAGGGCCATTTCGCCGTAGCGGTGATGGTGGCCGTAGGATTCGCCGTCAGTGGCGACATGGACGAGCTGGGGCTCGGCGCCGTCTTTGAAACTGGACTTGAGCCGGTTGGCAAAGGCTTCGCCGGAATCGAGCAGTCCTTCAAACGCGATGGCGCGGGAGACGGGTCCGTTGTAAAAGAAGACGGCGATTTTTGCGCCAGACTTGAAACGGACGAGGTAGGGACGGGTGGTGTCGACGGAGGCGTCGGGGGTATCGGTCCAGGGTTGCTGATTCTCGGCGGGGTTGGCTGTGGATTCTGTGGTGATGGTGTCGGGATTCCCAAGGTGGCGGATGCGCTTGCACTGATGGGGCGCGAGCAGCGTGAACTTGATGCCTTGCTGGGCGAGCAGCTCAAGGGAGTCCGTGTCGGCGGCGGTCTCAGCCAGCCACATGCCCTCGGGCGGAGCGCCGTAGTTGTTTTCGTAGTCGGCGATGCCCCAGCGGATTTGGGTGATGCGGTCGCGGCGGCCGGCGAGGGGCAGGATCATGTGGTTGTAGACCTGCGCCATTGCGGAACTGTGTCCCTGGTAGGTTTTGCGGCTGCGGCGTTCGCCGTCAAGAACCATGCGGTAGGTGCGGGGAGCGTTTTCGCGGAGCCAGCTGAGGAGGGTTGGCCCTATGTTGAAGCTGATGCGGGCGTAGTTGTTGACGATGCGGACGATCTGGTTCTTGTTGTTGACGATGCGGGCAGCACCGTTTGGCGCGTAACACTCGGCACAGATGCGCTCGTTCCAGTCGTGATAGGGTGCAGCCGAGTCCTGAGTCTCGACCGTCTCCAGCCAGGGGTTCTCGCGGGGCGGCTGGTAAAAGTGACCATGAATACAGATGAAGCGTTTACTCGCAGCCATGAAAAACAGCTCCTTGCTCTTAGCTTCTAGCCTCTAGCTAAAGACCCCGATGCAGATTTCTTTGAGGAGGCGTTGCCAAAGCTTAATTCGAAATCAATCGGACCACAATGCAAAGGCAGAGGCCGTTGTTGACTGCTTACAAAGTGCAAAAAGCATCCCTCGGGGGCTAAAGCCCGGGTCGTTTCGTGAGACTTGCGGCACGGATAAATCCGTACCCTTTCAAAACAGTGCGGCGATATGAGTTGGCATCAAGCTGAAGCAGCGAGAGGCTTCTTTTGGTTATTGTAGGCTGGACCGGCCGGCGGGCGGGGTCGGTTTGGCAAGATCGCAGGCGCGCCAGAGGTACCAACTGGCCACGGAGCGGAAGGGCGCCCAGCGTTTTCCCCTTTTGAGCAGGACTTCAGGCTTGGGCAGGTCGGCGGCCTCGAGGGGACGGGTTTTGGGCAGGCGCTGGAAGGTGAGCGCGTAACCCTTGCGGACACCGTAGTCGGTTACGGGGAAGACATCTGGCCGGCCCATGCGAAAGATGAGGAGCATTTCGACGGTCCATGTGCCGATGCCGCGGACGGCGGTGAGACGCTGGATGACTTCAGCATCAGACATTTTGCGGATGGCTGCGTGGGTGGGCACGGTGCCGTCGAGAGTGCGGGCGGCCAGATCGCGGAATGCCTTGATCTTGTTGCCGGAGACACCGGCGGCACGGAGGGGCTCGTCGGGGGTGTCAATAAGGAGCTGCGGGGTGGGATCGCCGCCGAAGTACTCACGGACGCGGCGGTGGATGGTGGCTGCGGCCTTGCCATGCAACTGCTGGTAAAGGATGGATTCGAGGAGGGACTCGAAGGGCGTAGGCGCGGGGGCAAGACGGAGCGCGAAGGGGCCGGCGCAACGGATGAGTTCTGCAAGTTTGGGGTCGGCTGCCTGAAGATGCGCGACGGCTTCGGCCGGATCAAAGGGAAGTTTGCGGCTGCGGCCGTTGTTGATCATGGGAGGAGTTTATCGCACGGGCTGGAAACGGGCGGGAGGGTGGGAGGTCCGGGTGGAGTAGTAGGATGCTAGGAGTCCACAGGAGCAAAGGAGAAATCGAACCATGAACTTGAATCGATTTGTGATCGCCGCATTTGCGCTTGTCCTGGGAGTCACGGGAACGGGCACAACCAAAGCACATGCAATGCCCCTGGGCGCGGGTGCGCAGGGCGCTGGGCAGTATGGCGGGCAGGACAGAGACAGGGGTGCATGGGATGCACCGCCAGGGGAGTTACAGGACATTCAAAGACAGGGATTCCGCGATGGAATTATCGGGGCGCAGAAGGATTTTGAGAATCACCGCCGGTGGGATCCGAACAACCGGGATGAGTACAAGCATCCGCATTTTCCACGGGAGCAGCGCGACGCGTACCGGGATGGATTCCGGCGGGGCTATGAGCGGGGCGAGGCTCACCTGACCGGACAAGACCAGCAACCGCCGCCGGGATTTGAGCGTGGCGGACCGGAAATGGGCCGTGGGCCTGACCGCGATGGACAACAGATGGGCCGCGGACCGGACCACGACGTGCATGACATGGGCCCGGGGCGTGAAGTCCGCCGCCGTGGTTTTGAGGAAGGGATCGACGGCGCGCTGCACGATTTGGACAATCGTCGCCAGCCGAATCCTGAAAATCGCGACGAATTTCGCCATCCGAACAATGTTCCGTACGAGTTGCAGGATTTGTACCGGGAAGGATTTCGGATGGGCTACGAGCGGGGCATGGCGGTGCTGACGGGCGGGCGGGGGGACGAGGACCGCTTCAATGGCCCGGGCAACGATCTTCGGCGGCGCGGCTTTGAAGAAGGGGCCGAAGGCGCCATCCGGGATTGGGACAACCACCGGAACTGGGACCCGAACAATCGCGATGAGTACCGGCGTCCGGCGAATGTGCCACGGGAGATGTGGGACATGTACCAGGAGAGCTTCAGGCGCGGCTACGAGCGGATGTCGAACGAGCTGTCGGGCTACCAGGACCGCCGCTGAGATTGGATCGAAAAGAACATTGCATTGGTCAGTCGCCCCGGTGCCTCACGAAATGAGGCCCCGGGGCGTACATTTGTTGCGAAGCTGATTGAGGAGAAAGACTCGGATGAAACGTCGCGAATTTGTGAAGACGATGGGACTTGCAGGAGCGGGGCTCGCGGTTGGGCCGCTTGCATCATTTCCGCTGGAAGCGCAGCAGGCAAAACCGATTGAACCAAACTTGGCGATCAAGCATGTTGCGGTGATGTTCAAGTGCCATTTTGACGCGGGTTTCATCGATACGCAGTACAACGTTGTGCATAAATACTTCAATCAATATTTTCCGCAGGCGATCGAGATTGCGCGTGCGGCGAACGAAGGCGGCAAGCGGCGGTACGTGTGGACGACGGGATCGTGGCTGCTGTTTGAGTACCTGGAACAGGCCTCGGCGGCGGACCGGAAGACGATGGAAAATGCGATTGCGCGGGGCGACATTGCCTGGCATGCGCTGCCGTTTACATGGCAGACGGAGATGCTGGACACGTCGATGATCGAAGGGAGTTTGGCGATTTCAAAGGCGCTGGATAAACGATTCGGAAAAACAACGACGGGCGCAAAGATGACGGACGTGCCGGGACATACGCGGGGGATGATTGCGCCGCTTGAGAAACACGGCGTGGGGTTGCTGGAAATTGGTGTGAACGGCGGATCGACGGCCGCGAAGCTGCCGCCGCTGTTTCTGTGGAAGGATGCTTCGGGCGCGAGCCTGCCGATGATGTACCACTGGGACTACGAGGGGATTGCGCTGGTTCCGGGATCGGATGTTGCTGTGGTGACGCGGGTGCGGGGTGACAACAGCGGGCCGCATACGGCTGAGGAGATTGCGAAGATTCATGCGGACCTGGCGGCGCGGTTCCCGAATGCGGAGATTACGGCGGGGAGTTTAAGCGACCTGGCGAATGCGGTAGCTCCGCACCGGGACAAGCTGCCGATGGTGACCGAGGAGATTGGCGACACGTGGATTCACGGGTGCGCCAGCGATCCGAAGAAAGTGGCACGGTACAGGGAAGTGGCGCGGCTGCGCGAGAGCTGGATTCAAAAGGGCGCGTTTGCTGTTGGCGACGCGACGGATCTGCAATTGTTGAGGCGCGTGCTGCTCGAGGTGGAACACACGTGGGGCACCGACACGAAGACGTGGCTGGATTTTGACAATTACGAGCCGGCTGATCTGAACAGGATGCTGGATACGAAGAAATACAAAGTGGTGGAGTGGAGCTGGATTGAGAAGCGGCAGGATTTGCTGGACGGCGTAGCGACGCTGCCTGAGGCGCTGCGCCAAGAGGCGATGGTGGCAATTGATGGCCTGGATGCGCGGTGGCCAGTTGTGTCGCCGAAGGCTGCGGCGGTTGAAGCGGGAAAGACGATTGAGACAGAGCATTTTGTTTTGGGGATCGATGAGAAGACGGGCGCGATTACGCGGCTGAAGAACAAGGCGACGGGAAAAGAGTGGGCGAGCACGACGAACCCGGTGGCGCTGTTCACGTATCAGACGCTTTCAAACGATCACTATCAGAAGTTCATGAGCGATTACCTGACGACGAAGGCGGATTGGGCAGCAAAGGATTTTGGCAAGCCGAACATCGAGCGGTTTGGAGCGAAGGATCAGGAATGGAATGCGGATGCGGCGGAGGTCTGGGTGGAAGAAACGGCCGAGGCGCACCGGGTGCTGGTGAAGTTGACGATCAAGGACGATGAGGCTTTCACATCGGGGCGGGCGGCGTTTCCGCGCGCGGTGTTTGTGGAGGTGGTGCTGCCGAAGGCGGAGGCGCGGATCGATTTGACGTTGACGTGGTTTGGCAAGCCGGCGACGCGGATGCCGGAGGCGCTGTGGCTGACCTTCAATCCGATTGCCGAAGACCAGAAGGGCTGGATGCTGGAGAAGACGGGCGAGGCGATTTCGCCGTTTGATGTGGTGACGTCGGGGAACCGGCATATGCATTGCGTACAAAACGGATTTGCGTACGAGCGCGGCGGGGAGAAGTTTGCCGTGGAGACGCTGGACGCGCCGATTGTGGCGCTGGGCGAGAGGTCGGCGCTGCTTTTCTCGAATGAGCAGCCGGATTTGAGCAAGGGTTTGCACTCGTGCCTGTACAACAACACGTGGGGGACCAACTACATCATGTGGTACGGGGAGGATGTGCGGGCTCGGTATGTTTTGCGGGGGTGAGGGGGTTGGTGAGGTTGGGTGTTGTCTTCAGGAATGACGAAGTCGACTAAAAAGTAACTGACGGGTAGGCGACAATACACCCAGAACTCGACCCGGGGGCTGGACTACTTGGAAGCTGACCGCAATTCCTCTTGCGGCCAAGCAATGTCACAGGGCTCTAAGCCTCGACTAAAGTATTCATCCCGAAGCCTTCCCGACAGCACGGCTAGATGCAAATCCGCTGCGGCATTATGCAGAATGCTCAGTGCTTCGACGAACCGGCCGTACTGGATTTGAGTATCCGGTACAACATATACAACGCGCTCGGCTCGAGACTCCATGATTGTGCGCACCAACGGGCCGAGGTCGTTGTCATGCTGAACCAATTGTCCATTGATCCTCGTTTCCCCGTTCGAGAGCAACTGAACGAATACGAACCTCCCATCACAGGAGTAAAGAGGGGCGCGGCGCGCAAGCCTAAGGACAGGGAGGTAGACACCAACCGGTTCGACTTGGGTGGCTGCCATCACCCAAAGCGTCAAGATCAGAAACACGGCCGAAAATGGAGCAGCCAGCTCCGACTGCAACTTGTTCATGTCCATATTTAGTTCGACACCGGAGAATACCCCATTGTTCCCCTAAATCAATTCGCCGGCAAGGCGCAGCAACTTTCTGGGCGAATCACCGCCAACTCGGAAGTAACTGCTCTTTCCCTCTGGGCTGCCGCCGAAAAGCAACCGCAGATCTTTCGGCTGCGGTCGCCGCGGCGACCTTCGCTCAAGATGACAGGCGCTTTTTTTATGATTGGGGAATTACCGCTGGTCCCTGAGGATGTGGGGCGCCCGCCGTGCGTGTTTTGCAAGGCCGCTGAAGAACGGCATTCGGGAAATCTCGTCTGTTGATTCATTGTGGGACTGCGCGGGCGGGGATTGCGCCTGCCTGCACGTGCGCGGCCTGCGCTTGTACCATGATGGAAGCGACGGAACAGGAGCCGTAAACAATCATGAAGATGCGTCCGGGGTCACAAACGGGATTTCTGCTTTGCGGCAAAGAATGGACTGACGGAGAGGCGCTTGAGGTTCGGTCGCCGTGGGACCAGGGGCTGGTGGGGCGGGTGACCGTGGCCACGCGGGCTGACGCGCGCCAGGCCGTGAATCATGCGGTGGCGAGCCTGCGGCGGACGCGGGCGCTGCCGCGCTGGAAACGGCGCGAGATTCTTGAGGATGTGGCCGCGGCGCTCATTGAACAAAAGGAGCGGTTTGCGCAATTGATTGTGGCCGAGGCGGGCAAGCCGGTGCGGGCTGCGCGCACTGAGGTGGATCGCGCGGTGGTGACCTTCAAGACTGCGGCGGAAGAGTCGGCGCGGCTGGGTGGGGAGAGTCTTCCGCTGGACCTGACGGAAGGCAACGAGGGGCGCTGGGGACTGGTGCAGCGTTTTCCTGTGGGTCCGATTCTGGCGATTACTCCGTTCAATTTTCCGCTGAACCTGGTGGCGCACAAACTGGCTCCGGCGATGGCGGCCGGCTGCCCGGTGATTTTGAAGCCGGCGCCGCAGACGCCGTTTACCGCGCTGGCGCTGGGCGAAGTGATTCTGAAGGCGGGCTGGCCGGAAGAGGCGCTGGCGGTGCTGACGCTGGACAATGCAGACACGGCGTGGCTGGCAGAAAAGGAAGACCGCGTGAAGCTGGTGAGCTTTACCGGGTCGGCCAAGGTGGGCTGGGAGCTGAAGGCTCATTCAGGACGGAAGAAGGTGCTGCTGGAACTCGGCGGGAATGCGGCGCTGATTGTGCACGGAGACTGGCCGGACCTGGAAGAAGCGGCGCGGCGCACGACGCATGGGGCTTTTGGCTACGCGGGACAGGCATGCATCAGCGTGCAGCGCGTTTATGTGGAGCGCGCGGTGTTCCAGTCGTTCCTTTGGAAAGTAGTGGAGCACGCGTCGAAGCTGGTGTCGGGCAATCCTTCGGATGAGGCGACGGAGGTGGGTCCGCTGGTGAGGCTGAGCGACGCGGAGCGTGTGGAGGCCTGGGTGAAGGAGGCCGTGGAAGGCGGCGCCAAACTGATTGCCGGCGGGGGACGGCAGGGCTCCATGATGGAGCCGACGATTTTGACGGGGACCAAGCCGGGCATGAAAGTGCGCGATGAAGAAGTGTTTGGGCCAGTGGTGGCGATTGAGCCCTATGAGGATTTTGAAGAAGCTCTGGCCGAAGTAAATCACTCGAAGTATGGATTGCAGGCGGGGCTGATGACACGCGACGCGGGACGAATTCTTACCGCGTATCGCGAACTGGAAGTGGGGGCGCTGATTGTGGGCGACAGCCCGAACTGGCGGCTTGACCCGATGCCTTATGGCGGGGTGAAAGATTCAGGACTGGGACGCGAGGGCATCCGCTACGCGATGGAAGAGATGACGGAGCCGCGCATGCTGGTGATGACGGGGATTGGGTAGAGGGATGAATCGGAAGTTTGTTGCGCAAGTCGTGCGCCTGGGGCGCAGGTTCCCGATCGACTTTGCCCAGGGCAGGTTTTTCGTTGGATGAGCGAAAAGCAACTGCAGGTCCTTCGACTACGATTGGCGCAAAATGCGCGCCAATCTCCGCTCAGGATGACAGTCCGTTTTTTGAGCTTCAGGCTCAGGACGCTCGTCAAGCAAGCTACTTTTTAGATTTCGCCTTTGCCTTGTGGAGAGCCCAACGCTTGTGCTGCGCGTCGGCGATGCGCTTGCGAGCTTCAGGGCTGAGCACACGCTTCTTTTTCTTTTTTGTCTTCGGGGACGCGCTGATGGATTGGAGGGCCGCAGCGGCCGTGGAGTTGAGGCCTGCAAGCAGAGTCCGGGCTTGAGTGAGGCGGGCGATTTCAGCGTCGATTTGAGCAACGATTGAATCAATGGCCATAAGTGAAGGATAAATTAGAAAGACGATTCTGCACAGGATGGCTCGCGATTGGGAAATGAAGTTTGAGTCATCATGATGAAACTAACTTGGAAGCTTGAATCTGCAAACCTGACTTAGCGCCCGTATTAACTTTCGCGTGGGTGGGTGTGCGGAGGGGCAAAGCGACGGCGGCCTGAGCCGTCCCTCAGGGGCTAAAGCCCAACATCTAATTTGCAACATGCACGGCGCAGCTGAAGCCGCGCCCTTTCAAAACAGTGCGGCTCAATGAGTTTGTCATCAAGCAAAGGGACGGCTGCGTGGGCCGTCCCTTTGTTGTGTTGGATCGATTGCGGCTGACTTACATGCCGAGATACTCGACGTGCACATAAGTACCGAGACGCACGTTATAGGCGAGATACCATCCTGGATGGTCAGGGTCTTCGTAGATGACGATCTGGTCGGAGTCCCAGAGCCAGCCGTCACAGAAGGCGATGTCAGCCGCAGCGACATCCCAATACCAGCCGTTGAACCAGAAGCGTCCGGGGCCTCCGCCGTTGAGCCGCCAAACATGGGAGCGGCCAAAGCCACCGGTGAAGCGGCCATGGGCGAATGGCTGAGCGACGTGGTAGTTGGGATCGTTGGGTCCCGTGTCGTGACCGACCCATACCTTGCCATCGACGTGAGGCACGTTGGGGTGGCCGGGCTTATCGCTGTAATTGCGGGGTTGCTGGGGCGTGCTGGGCTGTGGCGCGTTGCGGGGTTGCTGAGAGTTGCGCGGCTGTTGGGGCGCGCTGGGATGTGGCGTGGGTTTCGGAGGAGCCGTCCTGAAGGGCGACGGGCCATGGGACGGAATTGCCTGATGTGCCTGATGCTGCTGGGCGAACGCGGGGACGGCAAGGACGAGCAGTGCGGCCAGAGTTAGTTGGATGTTTTTCATATCTACCTCCTGAGAGCGTTGGGCGATGGCGGCCAAGATGAGCCAGCGCCGCGACCTCAATTGTTACGTTAGATGCAACCCGAAATCGGGCAGCAAGTTTTTGTTTCGACAAGAATAAGCCCCGCTGCCTGGAATCGGCAACGGGGCTAAGGCATTGGAGAGGGGCGAGTTATCCGGCGACGGCAACGGGAGCGCGGCGCCAGGCGTAGAGCGGGAACTGGTTGGCGAGTTCGGCGACTTCGAGTCGAATGCGCTCGAGAGCGGCGTCGTCGTTGCGCACGTCAAGAGCCTTGGCGATCCAGGCGCCGATGGTGCGCATTTCCTGCTCCTTCATGCCGCGGGTGGTGAGTGCGGGCGTTCCGACGCGAATGCCGGAGGGCTTGAGCGGCGGATTGGTGTCATAGGGGATGGAGTTCTTGTTGACGGTGATACCGGCTTTGCCGAGAGCGAGTTCAGCCTCAGAGCCGAGGATGCCTTTCTGGAAGACATCCACGAGCATGAGGTGATTGTCAGTTCCGCCGGAGACAATGCGGAAGCCAGCGGCGGCGAGGGTTTCTGCCAGGACCTTGGCGTTGGCGACGGTTTGCGCGGCGTAGGTTTTGAACTCGGGGCGCAAGGCCTCAGCAAAGGCGACAGCCTTGGCAGCAACGATGTGCATGAGCGGTCCGCCCTGCTGACCAGGGAAGACGGCCTTGTCAACGGCGGTGGCGAGATCCTGGCCACAGAGGATGAGTCCGGCGCGTGGACCGCGGAGGGTTTTGTGAGTGGTGGTAGTGGTGATATGCGCGTGGGGCACGGGCGAAGGATGAACGCCACCGGCGACGAGACCTGCGATGTGAGCCATATCGAAGATGTAGAAGGCGCCAACCTTGTCTGCGATCTGGCGCATGCGGGCGAAGTCCCACATTCGGGGATACGCGCTGCCGCCACCGATGATGGCCCTGGGCTTTTCGCGCAGGGCGATGGCTTCGAGCTCGTCGTAGTCAATGAGCTCGGTGTCTTTGCGGACCTGATAGAAGGTGGGCCGGTAGAGTTTGCCGCTGAAGCTGAGTCGATGACCGTGGGTGAGGTGGCCGCCATGAGCGAGATCGAGTCCGAGTATGGTGTCGCCGGCCTGCAGAACGGCCGCGTAGGCCGAGGCGTTAGCCTGTGAGCCGGAGTGGGGCTGGACGTTGACGTGCTCGCCGCCAAAGATCTGTTTGGCGCGATCGCGGGCAAGGTTCTCGACGACATCGGCGTACTCGCAACCGCCATAGTAACGGCGGCCTGGGTAGCCCTCAGCGTACTTATTGGTGAAGATGGAGCCAGCCGCCTCGAGCACCGCTTCGGAGACGAAATTTTCACTGGCGATCATCTCCAGCCCCTCGTGCTGGCGGAGGGTTTCGTGGTCAAGGGCAGCGGCGACTTCAGGGTCGGCCTGGGCGAGGGAGAGCGACATGCGGTCAGTCATACAGAGATTTTACGGCAAAGCTTGGCGGGTGGCCGGAGGGACCTGTGGAGGAATTGGAGGACTGGAATGGCCGGGCAATTCCCGGTATTCTTGTGAGAGGCGAGGTTGGCTTCCCCACGGGCCTGTCTGGCTACGGATTTCCGGCTGCGGATTGAGACGCGAGCGGCAGACGGAATCGCACGAAAACACAGGGTTTGCACAAGAGGTACGAGGGAATGACACTGTCTCCGGGATTGTCGGCGGTTGCCACGCTAGCAGGCATGGCGGCGGTGTTTGTGTGGCGGATTCGCGAAGGACGGACTGCGGTGACAATCCGAAAAATCCTGATTCCGCCGCTGGGTATGGCGACCGGATTTTCAATGTTCGTGGTTCCGGGGTTCAGGGTTCCATGGATGTGGGCCGTGCCGGCATTTTTGATTGGCGCGGTGGCGCTGGCCTATCCGCTGCTGGCTACTTCGCGGCTGGAACGCGACGGCGACGCCATTATGATGAGGCGCTCTGGCGCGTTTTTTGCGGTAGTGATTGTGCTGGCGGCTATCCGGTTTGTGGCGCATAGCTACCTGGATACCGTGATCACGGTGGAGCAAACGGCGGGGCTGTTCTTCGTGCTGGCATTCGGGATGATTCTTCGCTGGCGGCTGAATATGTTCTTCGAGTTTCGCGCGCTGACGGCTGGGACGCCAGTGGTCAGTGGTCAGTGATCAGGGGTCAGAGATCGGTAAAGGCGCGGGGGAAAGATCCTTCTTTCCCACTCATTGCACGATGAAGCTCCACCCCACGGACGAAGGCCTGTCCGTGGGAGCCCCGGGGCTGTGCGATGAATGGGGCACCGGCCGATAAATCTCAAGAAAAATTCCTTAAAAAAGCTTTGGGCGGTCTGCTGAATATTTTCCTGTTGACATTCTACAGAGAGCTGTTGCATTGTTTCTGTTGAATCACTACAGGAGTGACAATGGGTGAGAACAAGCCGGATGTATTGCAAGGGACGCTGGACCTGATGGTGCTGAAGACTCTTGAGAGCATGGGCCCGTTGCACGGCTATGGAATTGCGCGTCGCATCGAGCAGGTGAGCGGGAATGAACTGAGCCTGAACCAGGGAACAATTTATCCGGCACTGCTGCGCCTGGAGCAGCGGGGATGGATCAAGGCCGAGTGGGGAACGTCGGAGAGCAATCGGCGCGCCAAGTTCTATTCGCTGAGCCGGCCTGGACGCAAGCAGATCGAAAAGGAAACGGAAAACTGGGAGCGGGTTGCGGCGACGATGGCGCGTTTTCTGACGCCCTCGAACTAGGAGGCTGCGATGGAGCTGATACGGATTCTGTTGAGCCGTGTGAAGGCGCTGTTCGGTGGACGGAGGCTAGACGCGGAACTGGACGACGAAGTGCGCACGCACATCGAGTTTGCCGTGCAGGAGAATGTAGAACGCGGCATGTCGCAAGAGGAGGCGCAGACCGCGGCGTTGCGCGTATTTGGAGGCGTAACGCAGATCAAAGAGGCGTACCGGACCAGGCGCGGCGTGCCCTTGCTGGAGCAGGCGTGGCGGGATGTGCGGTTTGGGGTGCGGCAACTGCGCAGGTCGCCCGGGTTTACGGCGACGGCGATTCTGACGCTGGCACTGGGCATCGGCGCGGTGACATCGGTGTTCAGCGTGGTGGATACGGTGCTGCTAAAGCCGTTTGCATTCCGCGACCCGGGAAGACTGGTTGTGATGCGGGAGTCGGAGGAGGAGACCGAGGCCGGAACAAGGGTGATGCCTGACAATTACCGGCACTTCCTGCGCCTGATGGGAAACACGAAGACGCTTGAGGGTGCGGCCATTTTTCGCGCGAATGGAGCGAGCGTGTCGCTGGGCAGCGACCATCCTCGTATTGTCGGCGCGGTGACGGCCTCACCAAGTTTTTTCAGAGTGCTTGGCGTCCAGCCGATACTTGGGCGTGATTTTGTGGACAGCGATGCCGACGAGGGCGCCGCACGAGTGGTGCTGTTGAGCTATGAAGGCTGGCAAAGCTTCTTTCAGGGAGATCCCCGGGTTGTAGGACGGACGCTGATGAATGGCGGGCAGCCGGCGACAGTGATTGGCGTGCTGCCAGCGGGCGTGCGCTTTCCTGATATTTCGATAGCGCCGAGCCTCGTAACGCAGAGCAGCCTGGGCGCGCGGGAGGATGTGATTTTTGAGGCGCTGCGGCCAAACAGGTTCGACCTAAGCGCCGACGACAGCAACTTTAATTACAGAGCGATTGCACGGCTGAAGCCCGGCGTGACGTTGGCGCAGGCGCAGGCAGAACTTGAGGGCCTGCAGAATGCGTATTCGCAATCAGCACATCTATCCATTCGACTGGGGGTGCAGTTGACGCCGCTGAATGCCGACGTAACCTCAGGCATCAGCGGGGCGCTATGGCTGATGTTTGCCGCGGTGGGTGGAGTACTGCTGATTGCATGCGTGAACCTTGCGAACCTGCAACTGGTGCGGGCCGTAACTGCCGAGCGTGAGACGGCGGTTCGCGCGGCACTGGGAGCGAGCAAGAGGCAGCTGGTAATGGCCCGGCTTGCCGAGAGCCTGATTGTGGCAATAGCCGGTGGAGTGGCGGGTGTTGCCTTTGCGGTTGCGGGCATAAGAATTTTTGTCGCGATCGCGCCGGGCAACATTCCGCGCCTGAATGAGGTGCGCTTGAGCCTGCCGGTGCTGCTTTTTGCGATGGCGCTCTCGGTTACAGCAGCGATCGTGTTCGGAATCCTTCCGGCGCTTCGCTCGATCGGTGTCGAACCCCAGAGCGCCTTACAGAGAAATTCCTCACGCACCGCGAGCGCGCGGGAAGGCGGCGGCACGCGAAGCCTGCTGGTGGGCGCACAGGTTGCCTGCACGGTGGTTTTGCTGATTGTGACATCGCTGGTGCTGCGCAGCTTCTCGCACCTTCTGCACCAGCAACGCGGGTTCGACACAAGCCATTTGACGCTGGCGCAGGTTGACTTGTTTTCGCCGCAATACGGTGATGATTCTCCCAAAGTTGAGGCGACCAAGCAGGCTTTTGTGGATCGAACTCTAACGGCGCTGGGCCAGCTGCCGGGTGTGCAGTCTGTGGCGATTTCGAGCGCGATGCCGATGACGGGCGAAACATGGATTGACGAATTGAGCCGGCCGGATCATCCGATACCGGAGGCGCAAAAGCCGATGGTGAATGTTCGCTTTGTGAGCGAGGATTACCTGAAGACGATGGAGATTCCGCTGTTGGCGGGACGCAATTTTGCCGACAGCGACCGAGCCAATCCAAGAGTGGCGCTGATTTCAGAAGGAACGGCGCGTGCGGGATTTAACGGCGAGAATCCGCTGGGACGAAAGCTCGAGTCAATTATTCCAGACGGCGAGCAGCCGGTTACCGTGATTGGCGTGGTGGCCGACACGCGGGTTAACGGCTTGAAGAATACGGCATTGATGGTTTACGTTCCCTACTGGGCTTTTGCGCCGTGGACCCCCTTGATTCTAGTGCGCAGTACACAGGCGAGCGACGCGTTGATTCCGGAGATGCGCAAGATAATCTGGAGCATCGATCCCACGGTGGCGATTCCCGAACTGAAATCGATGGACGAACAAGTGGATGAGTCGGTGGCGACCGATCGATTTCAAACCGTGGTGTTGACGAGCTTCGGGGGCGCGGCGTTGCTGCTGGCGCTGCTAGGCGTCTATGGAGTGATGGCTTATTCGGTGTCACTTCGCCAGCAGGAGTTCGGGATTCGCATTGCGCTGGGCTCAGGCAAGCCTGCGCTGATGAAGCTGGTACTGGGTCAGGCGGCGACTCCGGTGCTGCTTGGCGCGGGCGTGGGGCTTGCTGCGGCCTTGCTGGCGGTGCACTGGGTCCAGAGCCTGCTGTTCCAGACGCCGGTTCTGGACCCGCTGTCGATTGGCGGCAGCCTGGTGGTGCTGCTGGCGGCCGCAACCGTTGCAGCGACAATTCCGGCAAGGCGTGCGACATCAGTGGACCCGATGCGAACGCTGAGGATGGAATAAGCGCGCGAAAGAGCGGAAAACTTTAGTGTTATGCGCAGGTTACTATCTGTATTGAATTTGCTGGACTTAGAAGCTGCCGTCCCTAGGCGGGGTGGGATGGAGGCGATTCTGGCGCGTTTGGGTGGTTTTTCCTGGCCGAAGAATCTGGTATGTTGACGGATAAATGGCCAATCAATTGACTGGAAGACGATGGGCAGCCATGCTGTCGGTAATGATGCTGGCAGCGGGCTTGTTTGCGATGGGGAATGTTGCCTGCGCGCAGCAGACAGGTTTGCAGGACACTGGAATTGACGCGGGGTTGATGGTGAAGGCAAACGGCGGCGACGCTGCGGCGCAGGTGGCTGTGGGCGAGAGCTACCAGGCAGGCAAGGGCGTGCCCAAGGATTTGCAGCAGGCGGCGACGTGGTACCAGAAGGCGGCAGACAAGAAGGACATTGCAGGCGAGTTGCATTTGGCAGCGCTTTATCGCGATGGGGGTAAGGGTTTTGCGCGGGACATGGCGCAGGCTGCGCAGTGGTACCGAAAAGCGGCGGACCAGGGTGACTTGGAAGCGCAGGCAACGATGGGCACGCTCTACTCCATGGGCCAGGGTGTTGCGGTGAATTACGTGGAAGCCTACTACTGGCTTGACCTTGCGGCCGCAGTGAAAGGTCCCAGGCAAGAGATGTATGCGGCCCACCGGCAGATGATGGGCGAACACATCACGGTGGATGAATTGGACAGTGCACAAGAGCGCGCTGCCGCTTGGAAGGCTGGGCATCCTCGGTGACGCGGGCGCGCTGACGCAAGCGAGGTCAGGCTGGCGGATTGAGGTTCTGCTCGGCGACGGCCAGCACATGACCGTTGCCGGGATTGACCAGAAAGACGATGAGCCGAAGCGGGCCTTCGATTTTCGCTCCGACGGAAGAATGGTTGAGCGCGATTTGAAGCACGCGCCCATCTGGAGAGCCTTCGCCAAAGTCTTTTAACACGCGCGCCACAGCCACATGGTGGAGAGTGCGGCCTGCGTTTTCTCCTCGGACCACTTGAGAGTGCGCTGCGTTCTGCGCGAGGACGGCGACGAGCGAGCCCTTTGCGCCTGCGGGAACGCGTACTGCGAAATCGACGACACCGTTTTTCCAGTGGGCATTTTCGAGGTCGAGATTGGCCTTGGGAGTGGAGGCGGCGTGGGCAACCGAGCGCGCGAGTGCGGAGCTGTCACTGCCTACAAACTGTTCCGCGCCATCGACGACCATTTGCGGCGTGTAGACGTCGCTGAGTCCAAAGCTTTGGCCGTATTTCTCTTGGCGCGCAGTCACGGAGTCCAACGAAAACGGGTCGCGCCAACCAAGCCGGTCCCAGTAGGTGACGTGTTCGCTGAGCACAATGGCATGGGCGGCTGGGACAAACTGGGTTGCGTCGAGGCGTGCAAGCAGGGCATCGGCCGGAGGGCAGTCGGAGCACCCTTCAGAGGTGAACAACTCAACGAGGACGGGCTGAATGCGGGGGGTGGTGGGAGGCTGGGCAGAGGACGAGGCTGCGAGGACCGATATGAGGAGGGTGGCGATGAGGACCACGCGCCCACTGTCGAACTTGTTGGGAAAAGGGAAAGCCATGCTCATAAGATGATCGCGCAGGGGCGCGGGTTACATGAGGGTCATTGGTGAGGATGCGGCGGGCGAATTCGCTATTCTAGATTGCATGCTGACGCGGTGGATGGTGCGTGGAGTTGGAGTTGCCGGCATCCTATTTGCCGAG
The DNA here is from genome assembly GCA_963765025.1 of uncultured Acidobacteriaceae bacterium. GTDB lineage: Bacteria > Acidobacteriota > Terriglobia > Terriglobales > Acidobacteriaceae > Telmatobacter. Next base: position 58,453 of record CAVXVM010000180.1, read on the forward strand.
CTTGCCGCGATGAGTGCGCCTGCCCTTGCGCAGACGGGCGCTGTGACACTGACTCCTGCGGCGGTTGAGGCCGGTTCGCCGGTGCTGATCCAACTGAATGGGGTGGATGCGCCTGCCACGGCGACGATTGACAGCGAATGGATGGGGCGAAGGATCGAGTTCTTTCATGGGCGGGGTTGGCTGGCGCTGGTGGGCGTGGATGTGGCGAGCGCGACGGGGCCTTCAACCCTGAAGATTACCGTGAAGGCTAATGGGGTGGTGCAGGATTTGAGCCGCACGGTTGAGATCAAAGAGGCGCACTACAAGACCGAGTCGCTGACCGTGGCGGAAGGGTTTGTGGAGCCGAAAGCGGACGCACTGGCGCGGATCAAGGCTGAGAGCGAACTGAAAGCGCGGGTGTTTGGGGCGAGCGCGCACGAGCGGCTGTGGGACGGTGATTTTCGCGTGCCGGTTGCATCGACGCCGACGGACAGCTTTGGCGAGCGACGAATGTTCAATGGCAAGCTGGCCAGCATTCACCAGGGAATGGATTTTCGCGCACGGAAAGGGACGCCGGTGCGTGCCGGAAACAGTGGCGTGGTGGTGCTGGCACGAGGGCTCTACTACGAGGGCAACTGCGTGGCGATCGATCACGGGCTGGGATTGTTTACGCTGTCAATGCACCTGAACCGAATCAGCGTGCACGAGGGACAGCACGTGGCAAAGGGCCAGTTGCTGGGGCTGAGCGGCGCAACGGGACGCGTGACCGGACCGCATCTGCACTGGGCGGTGCGCTGGGAGGGTGCGTTTCTGGATCCGGCGAAACTGCTGCGGATGGATTTGAGCGGAGTTCGCTAGCGGGTGACGATCTCTTCTTCGGCTTGCACTGGCGATGGGATCGGGTGCTGAATGCCTGCGGCTTTCTCTTCGCGGAGGGCTTTGTAGGCGCGGTAGACGAACCAGCCCATGTACCAGCCATCGATGAATTTGTATGGAGTTTCGCCAGTGGTGTAATGGCCGCACGGCAGCACGCGCGGCTCAAAGTTGAGTCCGTAGCGGCGGAAGGCGTCGACCACCTGGAGCGAGTACTCGCGGGGGAAGGTAAGATCGTAATCTGCGTAGACGAGCAGGACTTTCTTCTGCGGCCCACCGGATTCGGCGCCGGCAAATTTTGGATAGTAGTAGCAGGGACTGACTGCGGACCACAGTTCGCGGACGCGGTCCTGCGTTAGACCGGCTTCATCGAGAGCCTGCTTGACGTGGCGTGTGCTTTGACCGGCCCAGGTGACATCTCCGAAGGCGGTTGAGGCGTGGTTGAAGGCGTTGACGCGGATGCGCGGATCGTGGGCGCTGGCCAGATAGGCGTAGCAGGAGCCGAGGCTGGTGCCGAGAACGCCGAAATGCTCGTAGCCCTGGTCCTCAAGCCAGTCAAGACAACAGCGAATATCGACAACAGCCTGGCGGCAGGCCATGAGCGTGCGGCCAATGTTGGCGCTGACGGAGTAGTCAGAACGCTCAATCTCTGCGGGACGGCGAATGTCGTGATAGGGCATGGAGAGGCGCAAGGCCGAGATGCCCATGCGATTGAAGATGGTGCAGAGCGAGTTGTGACTAAATCCGTCAGAGTTCCACTGGGGAAGGACGACGATGGCTTGCTTGGGCCGGGCGGGATCTTTGTGAGCCGGGGCGGGGTACCAGCGAGCGTTGACGAGATCGTTCTCAGGGTAGGGCGTGCTCTCATGCGAGGTGAAGCGGAGGAATTGGGCGGGGGCTAGCTTGCCCTCTTCAGCCTGGCGGCGGATTTCGGCTTCCTTGGCTAGCGTTTCCGGGCGGACATTGGTGGGAAAGAGCTCGGGATGTCGTTCTTCCAGGCGGAAGTCTGTGGGGCGCCGGTAGCTGAAGAACTGGTTGCTATGACGAATGAGGAGCTGGTTGATGCGGACCATGGCAGCTTCAGCCGCGGCGGGGTCGCGCTCTACTTCAGGGCCGGGGATGGCGGAAGCGAGGCCATGACTCTCAAGAAATGGAGCGATCCACTCAAAACCCCACTCGAGGGGGCGGACAACGCGGTTTTCGTCGCGCGTGGTGAGGCGCGTCTCCCACTCGTACATCCAGCGCGCATACCATTCTTTGATCATCGATATAGATCGATTTTATCAGTGCTGGATGCTTGCCGGGATGTGATGGACAACATGCGAAGTCAGGCAGCTTTCCGGCTGCGGCGGGCGGAGAATTGGCCGACTGCGAACCAACCTGCGCTCAAGAGCGTGAGGAGGGCGATGATTCCCTGGGAGATTACACAGTAGAGACACCAGACCTCGAGAATGTCGCGCTCGACGTGGGAGAGATAGAGGGCAAAGGCGAGGCCGGCGAGGCTGGCGACGACCAGGAGAAGGCGCTTGCGCGTTAGGGCGAGAAGGGCCAGGGCCAGGTAACCGGCGATACCGATGGCAGCAACGGGGACGTGGTCGATGACGGCGAACGAGCTGTGATTGACGATGCCGCAGTCCCAGCGCTCGTTGATGGAGCAGGGTTCAGTAGCGGTGGAGTAATGCACCTGAAGAGCGAGCGAGGAGACGACGACGCCGGCGAAGGCCAGCACAACAAGGAGAATGCGCATAGGGTGAATGTCTTCCAATGCGATGATACAAGGCCGCTGCACGGGTTAGGATGAACGCATGAGACCGACGCCCAATGGCGGACCGCGCATTGCGTTTTTCGGCGGCAGCTTTGACCCGCCGCATTTGGGCCACATTGCAGTGGCGCGCGCGGCCCGCGAGGCGCTTGGGCTGGACTGTGTGCTGTTTGCGCCGGTTGGAACGCAGCCACTGAAACCGGCAGGTCCGACTGCGGGGTTCGGTGACCGCGTGGCGATGACGCGACTGGCAATTGAAGGCGAAGCGGGGTTTGCGCTCTCGCTGGTGGACGCACCGAGGCCGAAGGGAATGCCCAACTACACGCTGGATACGCTGGAGCGGCTGCGGGAAGAGTTGCCGGCGAGGAGTGCGCTCTATTGCCTGATGGGCGCGGATTCACTGGCGGGACTGCGGAAGTGGCATCGCGGCGAAGAGATTCCGTTCAGCGCGCCGTTGATTGTGGCGTCGAGGCCGGGACAGGCACTCGACAATTTGAAGGCAATGCTGCCAGATGGATTGAGGTTGGAAGCGGAGGATGACGGCGAGGGAAATGCTTCGAGATCGGGGGTTGAGGTCCGGAGCTATCGGATTGAGGACCTGGCGGGACGGCGGGCGCCCTTCTATCTATTGCCGGGGTTGGACGTGGAGATCAGCGCGTCAGAAATTCGAGAGGCGATTCGGAAGCGGGCGGGCTCGGCCGAGCGTGGGCTCCTGACACCTGCTGTGGAAGCGTATGTGCGGATGCATGGGCTGTATTGCGAGGGCAGCTGAGCCACTTCTGGCGAGGGTTTGTGGCGGGTGCGGGTTTGCCGCTGCCGAGGCGAAGAGATACGATTGGTTTGGAGAGCTTTTGGACCGAATGACACAACCAACCGAAACGCAACAGCAGGCAAACAAGGCGCACCAGCAGACGCGCATTCTGGTACAGGCCGCAGCGGCGGCTTGTGAAGACAAGAAAGGGCTGGACACCCGCATTCTGGAGTTGGATCCGATTGACTCGGGACTGTCAGACTTTTTCCTCGTGACCTCAGCCAGCAACGATCGCCAGGCGATCGCGATTGCCGATGAAATTGAGATTCGGCTGAAGCGCGAGTTCGGCGTGTACGCGAACTCCGTGGAGGGGCGGCGCAAGGGCGACTGGATTCTGCTGGACTACGTGGATTTTGTGGTTCACGTTTTTCTGGCGGAGCGGCGCGCGTTCTACGACATTGAGCGGCTTCGCAAGTCTGCGCGGCCGTTGAGCCCTGCGGAGTTTGATGCGGAGCTGAAGGCTGCGCTGGCGGAGAAGACGCGCGCGGTTCGCAAGAAAGCCAGCGACAAACCGAAGGCTGCGCCGCTAAAGGCCGCGGCGGTGGCTAAGCCGAAGAAGGCTGTGAAGAAAGCGGCCGCAACGAAGGCGCCGAAGAAGAAGGCACCCGGAAAGAAGGCTCCGGCGAAGCGCGGCTCAGCGAAAAAGTAGGCTTCCGAACACCTTGCTGCTATCCCACCCCCCCCACCCTACAAGGTTTCTGGCTGGAAGTAGCTTATTTTTATTGGTATAGAGGGAGGATTCCGCCGCAAATTCTTCGATCTGCTGAACTTGTTCGCAGATTGTTCTTTCCAAACGGGTTAGCGGCGATGCATTTCCCTACTCATGCATTGATTGTGCACCAGGCGGGGATAATTATCTGCAAAAAGCCTTGAGATTGGAGAAACTTCGGAAAAACCAACAGAGCCGGGTGCTCTCCCAGGTCTCGGGGGAGAGACCTGGGGCACCTAAAGCTGCTAACGGCCGGTAGGGTTTAGCTCTGGCCGTCGCCCTTTTCTTCTTCCTTCTTCTCGATAAAGTTGGTGATCGCCTCGGTGCCTTCGAAGCCGGCAACGGCAGCGACGCCCTCGGTGAGGATTCCAGCATTCGGATCCAACTTTTTGGCGGCTTCAACGGCGGCAAATGCGCCGGCTGCTTCTTCAAGTATGCCCATGATTCTCTCCTTTGTGATTGTCGAACCGTGGGAACTGCGAGGTACCCGGTTCGGGGATGCCCAAGAATAGCACGGAGGGTTTGCGGGAGGCATCGTGGATTTTTACCCATATCGAGCGTGCGGATAAAGGCCAAGAGGCCCGAAAAGCCTCCCTCAGGGGCTAAACAGGCTGCGGAAAAACTCGGAATGGATCCTGACAAAGGGGAAAACCTTCCCTCAGGGCCTAAAGGCCATCATAATTTTATTGCGTTTATGGCACGGATAAATCCGTGCCCTTTCAAAACAACGCAACACCATCGACTTTTTCCGCAACCTGTAAAACCCATGTTCATGTTGCACTGCTTATGGCGCGTCTGAAGCCGCGCCCTTTCAAAACAATGCCGCAATAGGGGTTTTTCAGCAGGCTGAAAGCAGAAGGGGCGCCCTGGCGGGCGCCCCTTCTGCTTGCTTCCTCCGGTGGAAGTGTTTTGGGTTAGAAAGTGAACTTCACGACCAACTGCAGGTTTCTGGGATGGCTGCTGAAGGCATACGAGGCATTGTCGAATTGCGAGCCGCCGTTCGCAGATCACAAAGGCCTCCGGGCCAGACCCAGTGGCTGCGGTGGTACCGGCGTTGTCGACGGCGCCGGGCGTGAATTGCGCATGATTGAGAACGTTGAAGGCCTGCGCCTGGAATTCAAACGAATAGTGATCGGCGAACGTGATTCGCTTGATCGCCGTCAGATCGAAGTTGTTGATCGGGTTTGCGGGCATCGTATTCCGCGATCCGGTCGCAAGGGCTCCAATGCCAGCCCTAATGTAGTAAGCGTTTGGATTGGTCGCAACATAACCAACAGTGTCGCCACCGGTGTTTTTGACAGCGGTGACATTGCTGGATTGGTGCTTGTTTCCGGATGAATTGATGACCGTGCGATCTCCCGCCGAGTCACCATTCATGTTCGAGTCCTGTCCGCTCTGCGGGGTTGCGTATTCAGGCGACTCGTAGGTATAGATGGGGGAGAATTCCCAGTTGCCCAACACGTTCCTGGTTGCAAAGCCGCTGTTCTTGAAGAACGGCAAATCGTAAACGACCGCGGCAGTAAACCGGTGTGTGTGGTCTAAAGCGGAACGCGCGTAATCGGCGGACCAGTTGCGAGAGTTCTGCGAGCGGCGCGGCGTCAGATAGGTTGCAAAGACGTCGTCCGTCGAGTTATCCATGGTTTTGCTCCAGGTGTAGGCCGCGTCCAGCATGAGACCGTTCTGGAACTGGCGCGTCAGGTGACCCTGGAGTCCGTTGTAGTTCGACATGCCGTTGTAGTCGTAGGAAACGACGTTGGCCAGAAAGCCCGCGGCATAATAGGCGGGCACATAACTGCCTCCCGCGAGATTAAGAGCGTTGAGGTTCGCAAGTGTGTTGGTCAGTCCGGCAATGGTTCCCGACCCTGGGGCCGCGGTGAAGGTTGGCAGGTAGTTGGTGGCATTTACCACCGGCTGCTTGTTGATGCGATCCTGGGTTACCAGGTGGACGCCATGGTTGCCCAGATAGCGGACCTCTGCGGTGTACTTGTCAAACAGTGTCCGCTGGATGCCGAGACTCCATGACTCTGAGTAGGGCACGTGCTGGTTCGGAGACCAGGAACTGGAAACGGCAATTCGCTCGGCCGCAGTGGTGAGCGGCGGTGTTTTCGCCGGGAGAGCTCCGCTTGCCAGAAACGGCGTAGGCGTATCGGGTCCTACGTCCTCGGTGATGGCGATGTCGGGCGGAGCGGTGTTTTCGGCGAGGTTGTCGCGAAGCTGATCGAAGCCGATAGCGAACCCGCCGCGAACGGAGGTTTTGCTATTCGGTGCGTACGCGAATCCAAAATGCGGCCCGAAGTTCTTCTTTTGAGGTTGAGGAACGTTGAAGGTAATAAGCCCTGGAATGCTGGCGAGCGCATCGAGGCCCTGTTGCTTGGTAACCCACGGTACGGATTGAAATTCGTAGCGCACGCCGAGGTTGAGGGTCAGGGTCTCAAGTACCTTCCAGTCATCCTGAACAAAGCCCGCGAATGCGGTTGCATCGCCGTAATCGGTGGGGATTGCGCCTGTAGAGGTTGCGTCGCGTTCGCCCCCGTCATCGGGCACGCCGTCGGTCAGGTACAACTCAGAGTTGGTGTAGTCGTAGTCGCCGCGCACGCGCTGGGTGAAGTACTGGGGAGAGATATACTTGCGACCGTCGAAGCCTAATTTGAAGGAGTGTTTTCCCTTGGAATAGCTGACGTTATCGCTCAATTCGTAGGTATTTTGGACGCCGCCGGAAGGTGCGTTGGGGTCGGGGCCAATCTGAAGGAAGTTGAGATCCTCTAGGACAATGTTGGGAAAGGTTCCGAGGCCGGGGAACTCGGCAGGATAGGGGGCATCGATCTTGCCAAAGTAACGGCTGTAGCCGAGGCGCGCCTCATTGAGGAGATTTGGGGTGAATGTGTGGAATTCGCTGATGGACGCGAGGTGATAACGGTTGGGCGCAGTACCCCAGAACACGGGGAGCACGGCAGCCGTGTCAGGACCGTCGGCCAGGTTGTAGATGTAGCGCCCCCGGATCTGGTCTTTCTCCGAGATATGGTAATCAATCGCGGTAGTCAGAAAGTCCTTGTTTTCGTAGGAGCCGAATGACTTGTTGTAATCGCCCAAGGCGATAACTTCGTTGTTGTTTCCTACGGTGATGGTGGGGGTAGCGCAATTGTTTGTGGTTGATCCGCCGATAGGCGCATATTTGAGCAGTTGAGCGAGGTTGGTTGCCGACAGGCCTGTCGCGGCGTTTAGCGAAGCAACGCCTGCTGCCGTGGGGGTGCACAACTGGTCAGTGCCGCCCGTTGAACCGATTGGATTTTTCTCGTAGTCTGCGTAGAAGAAGAGTTTGTCGCGCAGGATTGGGCCGCCGACGCCGCCACCGAAGAGATTGTTGTCGTAGCGGGGCTTCTGCGGAATTGAGAGTGCGTTCAGCGTGTCGACAGCGTCCAGGTTGCGGTTCTGAAAGTACTCGTAGGCGCGACCGTGGAACTGGTTGGTGCCGGTCCTGACGGTCAGGTTGAAGTGACCTGCGTCGGAGTGTCCGAATTCGGCCGAGTAAACGTTGGTGAGAAGGTTGAACTCGGCAACCGAGTCGGGATTGACTTGTAGGAGCGGCCCGCTAACTGTTTTGTCGTTATTGTCGATGCCTTCGATCGTGAAATCGTTGTTCTGAGGGCGCTGGCCGCCAATCGAGGGACCTGTACCGATGCCGGTACCACCCGACGTACCGACGCCAGGAGCCAGCAAGGAGAGGTTGATCACGCCGAGTCCGGAGGCCTGAACCGGTAGATCGGAGATCGCTTTGGTTTCAAAGGTGTTTTCAATTTGTGACGACACGGTGTCAATCGCGGCCCCAGCCTGCGATTCGACGACAACATTTGTCGCGGCGGCTGCGATCCGGAGCTTGAAATTGGCTGCGGCGACGCGATCGGCGACGACGCTAAACCCCTTCAGCAACGCCTTGGAGAATCCCGAGGCCGTGATCGAGATGTCATAGGTACCAACTTGAAGGGCTGGGACGTTGTATACGCCACTGGAGTTTGTAACAGCCGAGACAGATACGCCCGTGCCGGTGTTGGTGACTACAACACTGGCGCCTGCGACCGCTGCATCGGAAGGGTCGGTGACAGTCCCCGTGATTTGTCCGCTGACGGACTGACCCCAAGCAGCAAAACTGCTGCCGAGCAACAGGACGGCAAGCATGCTGACTGCGAGAAACGCGTTCTTGAACCGGAATGAAAGCATTTAACTCCTCCAAGGTGATTTGGGAATCGGTAGAGCCGAATCGAGGCTTGCCGATTCTCGAATTTTGCTGTTCTGGCCCGGCGGGTTTGAAGCCGCCTTGCCTGTAGTTCACAAGAGAAACAAGGGCTAGAAGATTGCTTGAAACTAATGAAGTAATAGCCACCCCGCGCGACCTGTGGATCGCGGAGTGGACTTTCCGTGTCGACCTTGATTACGGAAAGGTTAAAGGCACGAATGATGCCATTCTTTGGGGGTGCAAGAAAATTCTTCCAGCGACTGAAACTAAAGTACTTAGACGGACTCAGCCCGGTCTCTGCGGCGCGGGGAAATATGAATATCTGTAGAAAATTCGCGAAATATCCCAAATACGGGCAGAGGCTTCCGCTTTCGGGAGATTTCCTAGAAGGGTTTTTCGGTGTTTTTGAGGGCAGAAACCGGGCTGCGGAGGGCCGGATTCGGGTTGTTGGAAGGGCCGCGCAAATTCCTCAGGTTGTGCGGGTTGGGATATGCTGCTTGGCATGCAGATTACGCTGGCGGCGATCGGAAGCCGGAGCACCAAAAAGGACGGGCTGGAACCGCTGGTCCAGGGCTACCTGGAACGCTGCTCAGCCTGGGCCCAGTGCCGGACAGAGGTCTTCAAAACGGAAGAGGCGCTGCTCGACTGGCTAGGCCGGCAACAGGGCCGGACACAGGCAAAGGTGGTGCTGCTGGACAGCCGCGGGCGGAAGATGACGTCAGAGGCTTTTGCGGGGTGGCTGGGATCCCGGCGCGACGAGGGGAGCCAGCACGTGGTTTTCGCCATCGGCCCGGCCAGCGGCTGGACGGAAGCGGCACGCAAACAGGCTCATCTGCTGCTGAGCCTGGGTGAGATGACCCTGGCCCACGCGCTGGCACGCCTGGTGATGGCGGAACAGATCTACCGGGCATATACAATTCTGACGGGCCACCCATACCACGCCGGGACATTGAGAGGCAGTGGTCAGTGAACAGTGGTCAGAGATCAGTTCTGACAAGCGGGCTGCTGACGGAAAGGGACGATGAGCGAATCGCGGCGGGGATTGCTTTTGATCAACACGGGACCCGGCAAGGGAAAGACGACAGCCGCGCTGGGAACGGCGATGCGCGCCGTAGGCAACGGGATGCGGGTGCTGATGCTGCAGTTTCTGAAAGGGTCGTGGCACTACGGGGAGCTGGATGCGGCGGCGGCGTTCGGAGGGAATTTTGTTTTGAAGCAGATGGGGCGCGGGTTTGTGAAGGTGGGCGGCGCGGAGACCGATCCGGAAGACGTGCGGATGGTGGAGGCCGCGTGGGCCGAGGCGCGCGAGGCGATTTACTCCGGCGAGTGGGACATGGTGGTGCTGGATGAGATTAACTACGCGATCAATTACAAGATGCTTGATGCGGCGGTTGTGGCGGAGGCGCTGCGCGGACGGCCGGAGATGGTGCATGTGATTCTGACCGGGCGCAATGCGCATCCACTGCTGGTGGAGCTGGCCGATACTGTGACCGAGATGCGGGAAGTGAAGCACGCGTATGCGAAGGGGATTCTGGCGCAGCGCGGCATTGAGTATTGATATCGGCGGGCGCAAGCAGAAGTGAACGGAGAAAAAGGAGACAGACCTTGGGGGCAAGTAGACTGCATCGCTGGAAAGAGATTGAGGCGGAACAGATGAATCCGCTGACGACGCGGCAGTACGTGGTGGGCACCAACACAATGCTTGCGCGGCTGGTGCTGAAAAAGGGTGCGCATGTGCCGCTGCACAACCACATGAACGAACAGATCAGCCACGTGGTGGAAGGAAAGCTGGAGTTTCTGCTGGAGGGGAAGTCGGTGACGGTGCGGGCCGGCGAAGTTTTGTGTATTCCGCCGCATGTGCCCCACGCAGTGAATGCGATGGAAGACTCAGTGGCGCTGGACATCTTTAATCCTCCACGGCAGGATTGGATTGACGGAGACGACGCGTATCTGCGCGAGGGAAAGCCGGCGGAGAAGGGCTGAGGAGCTGGAGGCGGCCGGAATCCGGGCTTGCTCTGCCGCGGGATGGCATTGAATTAAGAAGCTGCCGGAGAGAGTCTGGGCGACCTTTTCGGGCAATCCGTTTACAATTGGGTTCGGTATGTCCTGGTTCAAGCGCGAGAATGGCGAATACGAGTCAGTGCCTGTCCCCGAGAACGTTGGGGATGCAGGCGAGAAGAACGTGCGCACCGAAGGACTTTGGATCAAGTGCCTGGGCTGCCGGGCGGTGATCTGGAAGGCGGAGCTTGAAGCCAACCTGAATGTGTGTCCCAAGTGCCAGCACCACTTCAAACTAGGCGCACGGCAACGCATAGAGCTGCTGCTGGAGCCCGGATATGAGCTTGTGGACATGGGGCTGCGGTCCAACGACCCATTGAACTTTACCGATGTGAAGCCCTACAAGGTGCGACTGCGCAATGCGCAGGAGGCAACAGGGCTGGATGACGCGATTGTGAACGCTGTGGGGCAGATGGGCCCCCACTCAGTGGTTCTGAGCGCGATGGAGTACGCATTTATCGGCGGATCGATGGGCGCCGTGGTGGGCGAGACGATTGCGCGCGCCGTGGACCGCGCCCGGTTGAGCCGCAAGCCTTTGATCGTGGTGGCCGCCTCAGGCGGAGCGCGCATGATGGAAGGCGTGGTGAGCCTGATGCAGATGGCCAAGATTTCAACCGCGCTGGCGCAACTGGACGAAGCGCGGGTGCCTTACATCTGCGTCCTCACCGATCCAACAACAGGCGGAGTGACCGCGAGCTTTGCGATGCTGGGCGACCTGAATATTGCAGAGCCGGGAGCACTGATCGGCTTTGCCGGCCCGCGCGTGATCGAGCAGACCATACGGCAGAAGCTGCCCGAGGGATTTCAGCGCTCGGAGTTTCTGCTGGAGAAGGGTTTTCTGGATGCGGTGGTGCACAGGCGCGATCTGCAGAACTACCTGATCAGGGCGCTTGATTTTATGAAGAAGTAAGTTGCGCATGAACAAATGAAAAGCCCCGGTCAGTGGACTGGGGCTTTTGCTTTTGAGTAGACAACGCCGGGTGCGCCGATCAGATGCGCATCGGCATTAACACGTAGCGGTACTTGTACTCCGCGTCGGGATCTTCGGGGCGCATCTGGCCGGCAGATTGGGAGTCCTTGAACTCGAGGCGTACCTCACCCTCATTGCTGAGGGCCTTGAGGAAGTCGAGGATGTACACGGAGTTGAAGCCGACCATGATGGGATCGCTGTTGTATGGCGTATCGATGGTGTCTTCGCTCTCGCCGGATTCAGTGGAGTTGGCGCTGATTTTGAGCTCGTTGCCTTCAAGGCGAAGGCGGATGGCTCCGGAGCGCTCGTCGGCAAACTGGGCGACGCGCTGGATGGCCGCGGAGAGCTCGCTGGAGCGGACAACGGCGAACTTGGTGTTGTCGCGCGGCATGACGGCCTCAAAGTTGGGGAACTGGCCGGAGAGCTTGCGGGTGCTGAGCGTGCGGTGGCCGATGCGGAAGAAGAGGGTGTGCTCGTCGTCGGCGAAGTCTACCTTGTCGGCCTCAGTGTTGCCGAGCAACTGCTGCAGCTCCTGGAGTGCCTTGCGCGGGAATGAGCACGCGCTTTTCGCCACTGATGCCTTCGAGATTTTCGTTGGGCTTTTCAACGAACGAGAGGCGATGTCCGTCCGTTGCAACCATGGCGAGCGACTCGGCCTTGATGACGAGCAGGGCGCCGTTCAAGGTGTAGCGGGACTCCTCGTTGGAGATGGCGAAGATGGTGCGCGCAATGAGGGTCTTGAGCGCGATGAGCGGAATGCTGGTGGCCGGGAGCGCGGGAAACTCGGGAACCTGAGGATAGTTGGCGCGAGCCATACCGACGATCTTGGTGTTGGAGCGTCCGCTGCGGATCTGGACCCAGTGGTTCTCAAGAAGCTTGATGGAGATTTCACCATCGGGCAGCAGCTTGATGTAGTCGTAGAGCTTGCGAGCGGGGATGGTGCAAGAGCCGGGCTTTTTGACCTTGACGGCTGCGCTGGTGCGAATAGCCTGGTCAAGGTCGGTCGCCGTGATGTTCAAGCGGTCATCTTCCGCTTCAAGGAGAAAATTGGACAGGATCGGAATGGTGGTTTTGCGCTCGACTACGCTCTGCGTCGCCGTGAGTTCCCTAACCAGATCCTGGCGGCTTACGGTAATCTCCATCGCTGCCCCCTGCGCGACCTTTTTCTCGACATCGGTTTCAACGATCGGCATACGTGACGCTCCGGTCCAGATGCGATGGTCCGCTCTGGTCACACCTTGAAACCGATTGTTCCCCAGCGAAATCGGCCGCGATTTCTACCTCTTGATTGTATTCACCCTTTCGTTTGAGTGTGCGTGGAAAACCGGGCCACTTCTCTGGAAAGTGCGGATTGATTAAAGCATTAAGCTAATTTTGATGGTAAGCGGGGAGATGAGGAGAGAGGAAAGAGGAGATTGGTTGCGGAGGAGAAAGAGGTCGCGACGGGTAGAGGAAAACGTAAGGATTAATAAAAGAAAAGATAGTAGTACTAACCGTTCGACGAGGAAAAGTGGGAAAGCTTCCGATGTGGTTGTCTGGGGAGGGGTTGTGGAGATGCGGAGTTTTCCAAATCGTGGCTGTGGGTATCTGGAGTTTTGGATAAAGAGGTGGAAGTGGGGGTAAGGCGTCCTATGTTTCCCACGTCTCTCACAGGTGAGTTGAAAAGGGCTGTGAAAAGCAGAGAGTCTGTGTGAAAAGCGCGGTCTTGACCGCATAGAAGAAGGGGTTGGAAAGAGCGTGTCCTCCACAGGTAGCGAAGGTTTGGGAAAGGTTCTGTGAGGCTTGAAAGACGGTTAGGTTCGGGTAAGGATTCCCAATGAGGATGATGGTCGGAGGCGCTTCCCATTCCAGTACCACAACGGAAGTTGCATGATGGTGAATTGCGAGGTGCGCGTTGGGTTGGACCTAGAATTTGGCATGGGACTTTGCTGAGGGGTTGGAGAGAGGGCTGGGGCAGTGGGGATCGATGTGGGGCGGCTAGAAGACGAGTTGATGCAGATGTCAGCGGAGGGCGCTCCAGGCCGGGAGTTCTGCGAAGCAATCTCAGAGCTGGCGGTTACAGGACGATTTGTGCAACTTCGTGATGTGTTGCCGGGGATTGTGTACGACGAATTGTGGTGCCGGTACCAGGACGATCCGGTGGCGTTTGTGGCGGGCTGGCGGATGCTTGCGCAGGAGATGCGGCAGGGGTTTGTGCAGCACGCGCGACAGCGGTTGACTTCGCTGACGCGATTGCAGCAGGAGGGCAGCGGCGCGGAGACTCCGGCGTGGCAGGAGATTCAACGGGCGCTCGACGCACAACAAAACGATCTGCTTCGGGCGGCGATTGCGTTGGAGTTACTGGAGTTGGTGGAACCGGCAGTGCTGCGCGCGACGCAATTGCGTGAGTGCGTTGTGGCGGCAGCCAGCTCAGAGGACGCGGACCGGTACTTGGATGAGGCTACGCGTTGCTACTTCTACGGCCTGTTCACAGCATGCGCCGTCATGTGCCGGTCAGTGCTTAGAA
>CAVXVM010000181.1:0-57691 GCA_963765025.1 uncultured Acidobacteriaceae bacterium
GTACTGTCCTGCTCTTCGGTTCAGACTCGTATTGCTTGTCTCGCGCGAACAGTTTGGCCCATGCCGAACTGTCTTCCATTGATATGCTTCCGGTATCAGCGATACGGTTAGGGATGGTCGCGGCGGCAAATCTGGTGGAGGTGGCCGCTCTCGTGGGTGACACTGCGCGAGCGACGATGCTTAACGCCCTTATGGGCGGCCAGTCGCTGACGGCCACTGAGCTTGCTTACTGCGCCCATGTCTCTCGCTCGACGGCGAGCGGCCACCTGAGCAAGCTGGTTGCCGCGCGGCTTTTGACTGTCATTCGCGACCGCCGCTTCAGCTATTATCGGATCGCATCCCCACTGGTCGCGACAATGCTGGAGAGCATGAAGGTCGTCGCCGCCATAGAGGTGCCACCCCGCCGTCATCCGCGGTCAGCAAACGACGGGGCACTCCGTTTTGCCCGAAGTTGCTACGATCACCTGGCTGGCCAGGTAGGAGTCGCCGTTACCGATGCACTTGTGGCCATGGGGCATATCGTGCTCACCGATGAAGGCGGTGAGGTCACGTCTTCGGGTGGGCATTTCCTTTCCGCGTTCGGCGCTGATCTGAGGCAGCGGAACTCGGCGGATTTTCTGCCAGCCTTGTCTCGACTGGAGCGAGCGTCGTTATCACCTTAAGGGAGCTCGTCGGAGCTCGGATTCTGGACCGTCTATTGGAGCTCGGATGGCTCAAATGCGTGTCGGACAGCCGTGCACTCCAACTAACGTCGTCTGGAAAGGCGGGCTTGTCCGAAACCTTCCAGATCGAGATCAACAACGAGGGCGTGCTAACCTGTCGATTATGCGACCCACGACGGTTGACAGCTTAGCTCGACTTCATGGTGGTCTGACGCCGAGAAAGGTTGCTATTTTTCTTGCAGTGCGAAGTGAAGCGATTGGCACAAAGCTGACATGCAGCGGGCCCAAACCGACGTCGGCTTCTGGGGTAAGCCGACATCGCAGATTTATAAGACAAGGCCTAGTCCTCATCTCCGTGGGGGAGAATACCGCTGCCACAATTCGATAATCGATTGAAGTTATGGCGCAATTTGACCGCGCGTGTGCAAATCATAATGAGTGCGTGCAGCGCGTCATTGTCTTCGTCCGTTGTCACGTCGACGAACCCCCACAGGATGCGTCTGCGGTCGCGCCCGACACACAAGCTGTAGTCGCTTGCCGCATCAACAACAAACTTATTGACCGCATCGGCCGTTGGCGTAATGGGACAACCGATCTCGCTCGTTGAGGACTTGGCCGGGAGACACACCCGGTCATGGGGCGAGTGCGGCGCCTGCGCGCGGGCTTGTAACCCGCTCTCGGGCGGCTTCGGGCATCAGCATTCCGGCATTATGACCGGAGTGGGTGGTGCAACCCTGGACTGGGACAGGTTGGGCGCGGGTAACGCCCGCGCAGAAACGGACGGTCTTCGCCCCGGTTGGCGGTCAAAGGATCGTGCGTCCACCGCGTCCCAGGAAGCCTGGCCTGAAGCTGAGTTGGGAGGTGACAACCGCCCAACGAGAGCCGCCGTGGAACGCCGAGAGGCGAGCGGTCCCCGCTGGGACCGCCCCGCGCCCGCTGGCGCGGGTCGTTACGACGCGTCTCTCGGCGTTCCATATCCTCATTTTATTTTTCCGTAGCCCGGGTTGAGCCAACGGGTCCGGCCGAAGTGGCCGGCCCGATGACGGCTCCGCGAAACCCGGGAGCTGAGACGAAGACTTCATTGCCGTTCCCGGGTTTCGTTTCACTCAACCCGGGCTACGTTTGACATTGCGAATAGCGAATAGATTTCCTCCCCTATCGCCATTCGCGCCTTGCCAGTCCCGTACCAACACCTCGGACGCGAACAAAAAACGCGCCGCGAGAATGAGAGCGCTTCCCGCCTTCGGAGCCCGCGACAACGGGGGAGAAGCACACCCCATATGCCTGCCGGTACGGGGGGCTGGCGTTTTGCAATCCTTGGGCCCTTGTCGTCGGCTTCGGTCGGTGTGTGAGTTTTGCGGGTGCGAGCGAGCATTTGGCCTCACGCTAATCCGGCCCAACGGCGTTTCGAGAGGAAGGCAACCATGCACGAGATCACCGGCGACCATTGGCACGAACCGGAAGGGCTGAAGAACGCCGGCTACGGCGCCTGGAAGCGGCCGAACACGCCCTACGACGACTTCATGGAGGAGCAGGGCATGCCGATCTTCCGCGGCATCGGCGTGCGCCGCGTGCAGGACATGCCGCTCAAGCCGTGGCCGCGCATGGGCGGCCGCGGCACCTTCATCCAGCTCTACGGCACCGAAGGCAGATGGGGCTGCTACGTGGTCGAGGTGCCGGCGGCCGGCGCGCTTAATCCCGAAAAGCACATGTACGAAGAGATCATGGTGGTGGTCGAAGGCCGCGGCACCATCGAAATCTGGACCGACGGTCAGGCCAAGCCGCACACTTTCGAGTGGCAGCGCGGCTCGATGTTCTCGATCCCGCTCAACACCAATCACCGCATCATCAACGCGGCGTCGAGCCCGGCGCTGATCCTGGTCGCCTCGACCGCGCCGAACGTCATGAACATTTTCCGCGACCGCGACTAGATCTTCAATTGTCCGGACACGTTCCCGTCGCGCTTCGACGGCGCCAGGATTTCTTCAAGGCCAAGGACGACATCGTGCCCGATCCGCTGCGCGGGCTGGCGCTGCGCAAGTCGAATTTCATTCCCGACATCATGAACGCCGACCTCTATCTCGATAACCGCCGCTCGCCCGGCTACACGCCGCGTCGAGCCGGGGATGGCCAACAACGTATTCTACGGCTTTGTCGGCGAGCATAAGACCGGCCGCTACTCCAAGGCGCACGCCCACATGTCGGCGGCGATACTCGTCTGCCTCAAGGGCAAGGGCTACACCTATACGTGGCCGCGCACGCGAAGGCATGACGCCGTGGAAGGACGGCAAGACGCAGAACATTTACCGGCAGGACTACGAGCCGGTCGGCC
Source organism: uncultured Acidobacteriaceae bacterium (assembly GCA_963765025.1). Taxonomy (GTDB): domain Bacteria; phylum Acidobacteriota; class Terriglobia; order Terriglobales; family Acidobacteriaceae; genus Telmatobacter. The sequence goes on from CAVXVM010000181.1 coordinate 2,995, forward strand.
TCGTCACCGCGGCGCCCTATGGCGGCGACTGGTTCCACGCCCATTTCGGCATCAGCAAGGAGCCGCTGCGGCTGATCGGCTGGTACGGCCCCAACAACCACCGCAAGGACAAGGCCGGCGTGCCGGGCGAGAAGGACACCGACGAGGGCGCCATCGACGTCACCGAGGGCGGCACCGCCATTCCGTACTGGCTGGAGGATCCGTTCCTGCGCAAGGAATACGAGGAGACGCTGGCGAGGAAGGCGTCAAATCGCAGATGGGCGAGGAGCTCTACCAGGCGCCGCCCGGTTATCGCGCTGCCGCCGCAGTGACACACGACAGCGCGACGACGATCGCATCGACTAGAACGTAGTCGAAACTTTGCTCACTCCCGCGCAAGCTGGAATCGCAAGGTCCGCTTTACTAGGGCTCTAGCGAACTGGTCCGCGCTCTGCGCGGGGACCAGCGGTATTGGGTGCTCGTCGACTCGTTCAGCCCGCCCAGCCGAAGACGCCGCAGCCTTCTTCGCCGGTAAGACGATGCGATCATTGTCGGCCTGCCGCCGGGTGGCAGCGCCGACGCCTATGCGCGGCTGGTGCAGCGACATCTGCCCGCGCATCTGCCCGGCGCGCCATCGATCCTGGTGCAGAACGTGCCGGGCGCCGGCGGCATGAAGTCGGTGGCGTATCTGGAATCCTTGCCGTCCGACGGTACAGCGCTTGCGACCTTCAGCTCCGGCCTGTTGACCGAAGCCATCACATCGCCCGGCCACGTCAAAGCCGATTTTCGCCGAAAAAACTGGATCGGCAATGTCAGCGAGGACGCGCGCATCTGCTACCTGTGGCACACCACGGGTGTGCGCAACTGGCAGGACCTCTTGGCGCGCCAGCAGGTCGTATTTTCCGCATCGGCCCCGGGCACCGCCGGCTATGTGGATGCCGCCATGCTGCGCGACCTGTTCGGCGTGCATCTCAAGCAGATCAATGGCTATCCGGGCAGCGCCGAGATGCGGCTCGCGGTCAAAAGGGCAAGCAAACCTATCGTCAGGGATCCGGTTCCACGCATGCCTTCCTCCTGGAAAGCGGAAAAGGAAAAACGGCAAATCAGGATACTACCGTGCATCACGGCTCAGCCCTTCCTTTTTCGGCCCGCAAAACCACTTCCTCGCCGTCTCCGCTATACTTCTTCACAACCCGATCATGAAGCGGCACGTCCTCATCTTCGGACTCGTTGGTGGCCTCCTTATCGCCACCCTCCAATACACCGAATACCGCTTCGTCATCATCGAGCACTCCGTCGAGCTCTACGGCGCGCTTGTCGCCCTCCTTTTCGCGGCCTTCGGCATCTGGCTCGGATTGCGAATCACGCGCCGCCGTGACACCGTCCAGGAAACGGTGGTGGTGAAGGAGGTGCTTGTGCCCGCCGAGGCGCCGGCCCCCTTCGCTCCCAACACGACCCAACAACAGGCCCTCGGCATCACCGCACGCGAACTCGAAATCCTCGCCCTGGTTGCCCGCGGCTTGAGCAACCGCGAGATCGCCACGCAGCTTTTTGTTTCAGAAAACACCGTCAAGACACACTGTGCCCGCGCCTTTGACAAGCTCGGGGCCGCGCGCCGCACCCAGGCCGTCCAGCGCGGAAAAGAACTCGGCCTGCTACCGTGACCCCGGGGTCCCCGGCGACAGGTCTTCGTCGCTGGGGTGGGACCTCGTCACCCGAAATGACGATTTCCGTTCCCTTCCTGCAAAATCATCCGAAAGGATGACGACATCCGGCCCCGTAACCAAGCATCGTGAATTCATCCTCGCTCGAAAGAGACCGCACAAGGAGCCAGCTATGAAGAAAACCGTCCTCACCTTCGGCCTGATCGCCGGCGTCATGATCTCCGTCCTTATGGACAGCTCGCTCTTGCTCGCCAACAAGATCGGGTCCGGCCACAGCATGCTGCTCGGCTACACCATCATGGTGGCGTCGTTCCTGCTCATCTACTTCGGCATCCGCAGCTACCGCGACAACAACCTGGCCGGCCAAATCTCCTTTGGCCGCGCCTTCTCCTGCGGCATCCTCATCGCCCTCATCACCACCGTCTGCTACGTCGCCACGTGGGAGATCCTCTACTTCAACTTCATGCCCCACTTCATGGACGGCTACTTCGCCGCGCAGATTCACAAGGTGCAGTCCGCAGGACTTGACCCAGCCACCACCGCCGCGCAGGTCGCTGCCATCCAGCACTCTCAGCAGCTCTACCAGAACCCCTTCGTCAACATGGCATACACCTTCATTGAGCCCCTGCCCGTGGGCCTCCTCATCACGCTCATCTCAGCAGCCGTCCTCCGCCGCAAAGCTCCTGTCGAACCCACCGCCGCTGCCGGAGTCATGACCTCCTGAATCAATAACTATCCTGCGCCATAGCCGGAGGCCTTAGCTTTGGTGGCCCCTCAAAGGGGCCAGTGGAAGAGCACCATCCCGGTTGCAGCTCATCGCCCGCGCCGTAGGCGCACTGTAAGTTAGCCCAGCGCTTCAGCGCTGGGTGAGCGCAAACAACAATGCATCCGGAGTGCCGTAGGCACGGTGCTAATGCCCCTGCTCCTGCTCACGATTCTGCGTGAAAAATGCGAGACAAAAACCGCCGCAGCGGCAAAACCTCCCGGAGGGAGCGAAGGATAATAGGCCATGTCCGAGCCCGCTGTGGCGGGCGAGGACGCAATCCTGGGAAAAGCCGGAAAACAGACCTTAAGCCCTGTAGACCGAATACCAGCAATCGAACGGTGAGTCGCTCGCCCGGCTCGCTCTCAAGCGCCTTTAGTCCCCCGCTTGCAACGTCGCGCCCCATAGGCAGTCACCCGTGACGTGAATCACGGGCAACCGCATTTTGATCGGCCTACACTTCCTTCCTGCAGACGTTCCGGGCAGGCTTCCGCGGGCTGCGATCGTCCTCGATGTCCTGACCTGGTTCCGTCGGCTTGGACCTGGAGGAGGGGCCGGTTTATGGACGCAAATTGCTCAAAGTGCGGAACACATCTTGCCATCGAGTGGACTTACTGCGCCCACTGCGGCACGCCGGTTGGCCACGACATCGTCCCGCCCCAACATGAACATCACGCGGTCCGTGGCGCCTTCGGCGGCATGTACATCGGGCTGATTGTCGCGCCCATTCTCATCTTCCCGGGCGTCTTGCTCTGCCTGCTCGGCTGGGGCATCTTTCTGGGCGTGCCCATGATCATGCTCGGAATCCTGGCGCCGCTGGCCGGACCGGTCTTCGGCTTTGGCGAACATCTTGGCAAATGCCCAGCCTGCGGAACCCGGGTAGTCGGCGTAACCGACGGCAAAGGCCACAGTTGCCCGGTCTGCAACGCCGTTTTTGACATCGAGCACAACGCAGCCGCAAAGGCCAGCTAGCCGTAGCTTCAGCCCGGGTTCCTGCTCTTGGAACCAGGATCCCTTGATCCCTGTCCCTGGTCCCTGGTTCCCTGTTCCCTATTCCCTGTTCCCTATCCCCTATCCCCTGTCCCCTAATCCCTAATCCCTAATCCCTAATGCCTAATCCCTGCCTTTCTGTTCCCTAATCCCTGTTCCCTATTCCCTGTCCACAGCGGGTGCCCCCGGTCCCTCGCACTTGGGGACCGGGGAATGAAGGCAGCCCACGAGAAATCCGCACCATCTTCGGTGAGACAACAAGCACCCAACCTGAAAGCCTTTCTAATCCCTAATCCCTAATGCCTAATCCCTGCCTTTCTGTTCCTTGTTCCCTGTTCCCTGTTCCCTGTTCTCTGTCCCCGCCGGGTGCCCCCGGTCCCTCGCACTTGGGGACCGGGGAATAAAGGGCGAAATCCGCTCAATTTCCGACGCTTCAAAGCACCCAAAACACGCCGAAATGACGTCAAAAAGCCGCAAAAAGTGCGCTAAAAGCGCCTTTTAATGCGCAAAAAACACGCTTTTAGCGTGTTTTTGGGTAATTCTATGGTTCCACTGGCTCTGAAACGGAACTTTCCTGGGTTTTGAAACACTCAATTCGCAACTTTTCTGGGGTAAGTATCTCGAAAATCGTAACCACTTGGACGACCATTTCGACGTGTTTCGTAACCATTTAAGCGACCATTTCACCCTGTTTGGGTTGTATATTTGCGAACATTCAGCAGGTTTTGTAACCCTGAATGGTTCCATTTCACGCTGATTCGTAACCATCTAGACGACCATTTCGCACTGTTTCGCAACCATTGAGACGAACGTTTAACGTTGTCGAAGTACCACAATTGGTTCCACTTATCGCCCGATAAGTGATCCGCCTCACCCCCCAAAACCCTCCAAAAAACAATTTCGTTTCCCGCACATGCAAAACTGAGAGCCGAAAGCGGAGAGCTGGTCGGCTGTTTTCTATTCCCTGTTCCCTATTCCCTGTTCTGTCTTTTCACCCCAGCCATTTGGGGTTGTGCGCGGTCCCGTCGTTGCGGGGTGACGTTTTGAAGGGCTCATACTTGCCTGTAAGAGCGGCTGTGCGGGTGCGCTCAAGCAGGCTGGCCACTTGAGTGGCCGACATGGGCTTGAAGGTGCGCACGGCCTCAAACGCCTGATCGAAAACCGCCTGGCTGTCGATGCCGGTGATCTGAACGGCAACCGGCAGGTTGAGGCAATAGTGCAGGCACTCGATGGGCTCCACCGTCTTGCTGTCAAGAATGTCGTGATCGCCGAAGGCCTTCATGCCGAGCGGGGCAATGCCTTCGCGGTTGAGCACCGGCAATACGTTTTTCTCGAAGCTGCGGAAGTGCGCATCCATCACGTTCAAGGGCATCTGCACTGCATCGAAATGGAACTGATGATCGCGCGCAATATCGAGCATGCGCAGGTGGACGAGCGGGTCCTTGTGGCCTGTGAAGCCGATGTAACGCAGCTTGCCCGCTTTCTTTGCCTCGAGCATGGCCTCCATGGCGCCACCCTCGGCGAAGATGCGGTCGGGATCTTCAAGACGGATGATTTCGTGAAACTGCATGAGGTCCACGTGGTCGGTCTGCAGGTGCGAGAGCGACTCGTCGATTTGCCGCGCAGCTTCGGCCTTGGTGCGGCCGTCGATCTTGGTCATGAGAAAAACCTTGGCGCGATGACCATCAGCAAGCGCCTTGCCCATGCGTTGCTCGCTCACGCCGCCGTTGTAGTCCCAGCAGTTGTCGAGGAAGTTGATACCGTGCTCGATGGACTGATGGACGAGGCGGATGGCCTCAGCCTCATCGAGGTCGGGTTTGCCCAGATGGTAGCCACCCAGTCCGATGGCGGAGACGCGCTCCCCCGTCCGTCCAAGGGTCCGGTAGATCATGCCGTCCGTGTTGGGGGTGCTGTCAGCAGCATGAATCATGGGAGTGATGAGTTGCCCGGTTGTCGCCAGACTCGCTGCTACCGATGCCGTTTTCAGAAAATCTCTCCGGTCCATTACGCCTCCTAAGATTCCTGCCGTTGGATGTGGGTATAAATCGACTGCATCGGTTCGTCAAGCGGATGCAAGCTCCCCTCCCGAAAAACTTTCCTATTCCGTGTCTTTGGTTTTGCGCGAGGCCTTTGCCAGCCGCGCCAGAACAGCCTGCTCGCGCAGAACCTGCCTGAGAGGCCGCGCGGGCGTGCCGTAGAACACGGTCCCCGGCTTCACGCCTTCGTTCGTAAGCTTTGATCCGCTGAAGACGCCGGCCTGCCCTCCCAGTATCACACCGGGGCCGATGTGCACGTGGTCGCCAATGCCGACCTGTCCGGCGATCACCGCTCCATTGCCGACCGTCGACGAGCCGGAGATACCGGTTCCCATGACCAGGATGACGTCCTCGCCGATGTCGCAGTTGTGACCGACGTGGACCAGGTTGTCGATTTTTGTGCCGCGGCCGATGCGGGTCTGCTTGAGCGCGCCGCGATCGACGGTGGAGTTGGCGCCGATCTCAACGTCGTCTTCGATGAGGAGTGTTCCCTGCTGCGGAAATTGCGTGTAAGCGCCGGTGGCGGAGTCGCGCACATAGCCGAAGCCGTCAGCGCCGAGCACCGCTCCGGCGTGGATGACTACGCGATTGCCGAGCGTTGTACCGGGATAGAGGACGGCGCGCGGATAGATGCGGCAATCTTCGCCGATGACGACGCCTTCGCCGATGACTGCACCTGCTTCGATGCGGGTTCCAGCGCCGATTTCAGCGTGCGAGCCGATGACAGCGCCCGCCCCGAGAAAAACGTCTTTGCCCAGCTTGACGTGCGAACCCATATGGTGCGGCTGAGGAAGAAGCGGATCTTCAGGAGCGGGCTTGAGCAATTTGGCGGCCTTGGCGAACCAGAGGCGCGGCTGATCGGCTTCGACTATGGCGATGGTGGAATTGGCGGCGTGGGATTCGAGGCACTTTGGCTTGAGAACCAGGGCACCGGCAGAGCCGGCCAAGGCCCGTGCAGCGGAGGCGGAGTCCTCGGCGAAGACCAGGTGGTTGGAGGTCGCCGCGTGGGAATCAGCAACGCCGGCAAGATCCGTGGCCGCGCTTCCATGCACCAGCTTGCCGCCCAGCTTCTCGATCAGTTCGCCTAACGTCATGCGTTTCTCCACGGAGCTTGATGCGTTTCTGCTCAGTACAAGCCGGGTTCTCCGGCGGGCCGCGTTTTCCATCGCCGGTGAATCCACAGCCACTGGTCAGGATAGCGCCTGATCCATGATTCGATGGCTTCGGTACACAACTGCGTTCCCGCGAGGATATCGGCTTGGACGTCTTTGGTATGGGGAATGGCGACCTCCGGCCCAAAGTGCAACACGTAACGCCGCTCCGACGCCTCCCAGAGCATGAACCCCGGCAGCACCGCCGCCCCTGTTTTACGCGCCACATGAGCCAGGCCCGTGGCTGTACATGCCTCGATGCCGAAGAACTTCACAAATGCGCCCTGCGGCGGGGTCATGTTGGTGTCCATCAGGATGCCAACTGTTCCGCCCTTGTGCATCGCGGTCAACAGGCCGCGGCCAAAATCATCCTTGTGCAGAACGTAATTGCCATGCAGGCAGCGGATGCCGTTGACATAGGCGTCCAGCCGGCGATTGTCGAGACGGCGAATGACCATGCCCATGGGATGGCCCATGAGGGAGTGGTAGAAGCTGGAGAGTTCCCACGCGCCCAGGTGTCCGGTAATGACGAGGACGCCTTTACCGCGCGCCTGAGCAGCGAGGTAGTGGTGGAGGCCTTCGGTGCGCAGCCAATCGCCCGTGTTTTCGCGGGTGTAACGGGTCATGCGACAGAATTCGACCAGTTGCCAGCCGAGATGGACGTAAACCCCGCGCAGAATCTTTTCCCTTGCATCGGGCGAGAGTTCTGGGAGGGCCATTTGAAGATTGCGGACGCCAACCCGGCGCAGACGGCCGAATATCCAATAGACTACAAAGGCAAGTCCGTCGGCAAACAAGCGCGCCACGCTCCGCGGCATGCGCCCCAGAGTGCGCGCCACAGCGACGACCAGCCAGTACTCGATGGATTCCCGCATGGTGGATGACAAACACCAGTTTAGCTGTTTGGTGCGGAGCGGGTGGGGGACGGACAAAAGGAAAGTGCGGTCCGCTTGAAGCCGAACCGCACTTTGTTTCATGAATTCAATTTCGGACTATTGATGGTGCGCAGAAACAAAGGCATGGGCCACGGTGCGAACGAAAGGCACAGCGCCCTCAGGCACGGGAACGTCGCCCTTGAGGACCGCATCGAAGTCGTGCGGAGCTCCGAAGTAGACGTCGGTGTCTTCCCTGTTCTGGCTTACGCTGGTTCCGTCGAGATCGATACCGGCAAACAGGCCCTTGGTCCGCGAGTAGCTGAGCAGCTCTGCGTTCATCTTCCAGTCAGTGGAAGCCTGACCGCCGCGGCCTACCGGGCCTGCGGCAGCTGAGGCGTCACCACCGATCTTGAACTTGTTCTTGAGCAAGTCCTGGAATCCGCGGTCGTTGACGGCGACGAGAATAAGGTCAGTGGACTGGCCGCCGATCTGGAAGCCGAAGGAACCGCCGGCCATGCGGATGAAGACTGGAGCGCTCCATCCATGGCCCGTGCGGCAGGTGACGACCCCCTGCCCGTACTGGCCGCCGACCACGAAGGCGCCCTTCAACATGCCGGGCACAACGGCGACGCACGTGGCCTGGTGGAGAATGTTCAGGGGGATGCTCCTGTCTTGTGCATTGAGAATCTGGTCGAGGACAACCTTGGCAGCGTCGACGCGGGCCTGCAGATCGTCCCTTGAGGAAGCTGCAAAAGCTTGCGAAGAGAGCAGAAGGCAAAGGCAGATCGAGGCGAAAGTCTTCTTCATTTCCATTTCCTTTCCTAGTCATGGCCCTTCCGGGGTCGTGAAGGACGAGTCTTGATTTGAAACATCAGAATTCGAGGCCGCAGGCTAGCGGGCCAGCGAACACCGAACCGGCTGAAGCTGACCTCCGGATCCCCGGCGACCACTTCTCGAACAGCCTACAACATCCGAACGCTCAAGAACGCACATTGTTTCGCATCAAGAAGTTACGGCACGCAACTGGCGCGCATGCGAACGAGAGCGAACAATTCGCTCAACATGCTCAGATGCGGTTAAGGGCCGTTGGGATGGACAGGAGGGCTTAGGGCGGGGGAGGGCTAGCTGATGAGGCGCAAATCTGTTGAAAAACAAAAAAAGAGGAGTTCCCAGGCATCATGAAACATGCTGCCTGGGAACTCCTTTCCCCAGATCTGCGTTGTTTCTGTTAACACTATTGTGGAAAAGCGGGTATTGCTACAAGAGTACGAAAGGGTTGTGGCGTTAAGTAATAGGGCATGTTTACTACTTGGCTATCAGAGCGGCAGGCGTTTTCTTGATCAGAGCGGAGGGCGTTTTCGGGTATCTGCGTGGGCTGTTTTTGCCTGCGGGAGCATGAATAGACTCGGCGCCGCCATGGAGAGCTTGATGCGATTGTCCACTCCCGCTTTGTGCATTAGCCGGCCCAGGTGAGCACGCACGGTTCGCTCCTCAATACCGAGCGCTTTTGCGATTTCGCGGTTGGAACGGGCCTTCATGATGAGTTCGAGCACCTGGCGCTCGCGCGCGGTGAGCTTATGCGTGGGCATGTCCCGCTTTGAATCCGAGGTTTTGAGGAGACGGTCGATGAGCTTGGAGAGCAAGCGGCGGGGCGCCCAGATGGAGCCCTCGGTGACCACTTCAATGGCCTTGCGAACCATGGCAGGAGACGCGCTCAGATCAAGGTAAGCCCGAGCTCCGCCGATGATGGCGCTGAAGACCAGTTCTTCATCTTCCTCCGGTCCGATGACGATCAACCGGATGTCGGAGCGGAGCCGGCGGATTTGGTCGAGCGTCTTGAGCCGTGAATGCGACGCGCGGAGATCGACGACAAGGTAACGGAGATCACGCTCTTCGAGTAGCTCAGAAATGCTGCCAGTAACCGGGAGGAGCTGGGCGCGGTTTGGCCCGGCCGGCTGGTCGAAAATCGTAGCGAGCCCTGCAAGTCTCATGGGTTCGTCGGCGGCCATGCCGATACGAATCGGTGCGGAGGTGCGATTTGCAGTCATGGTGCTGCTCCTGTTCCCAGTCAGGAGAGCGGCTCGCCGTGCAGTGCCACAAACGTGTGCCCCGCATTTGAAACCGTTTTAGCCATAGCGTAAAACCGGCCAATCGGCTGGCCAGCGATATCTTCAGAGTTTCGGGAGCACGATTCCCTGCTGGTTCTGGTACTTTCCCTTGCGATCGGCGTAACTTACTTCGCAAGGCTCATCGGAGCGGAAAAACAGAATCTGGCACAGTCCTTCGTTGGCATAAACTTTTGCCGGCAATGGAGTGGTATTTGAAATCTCGAGGGTGACAAAGCCCTCCCACTCCGGCTCAAACGGCGTTACGTTGACGATGATTCCGCAACGCGCGTAAGTTGACTTGCCCACGCAGATCGTCAAGACATCGCGGGGGATACGGAAATACTCCACCGACCGTGCCAAGGCGAAGGAATTGGGCGGGATAATCACCGACGGGGCGGTTACTGAGACAAAGGAGCGCTCGTCGAAGGCCTTGGGATCGATGATGGCGCTGTTGACGTTGGTAAAAATCTTGAATTCGTCTGAGACTCGAAGGTCGTACCCATAGGAAGAAAGCCCATACGAGATCACGCCGCTGGCGACCTGTTTTTCGCTGAAAGGCTCGATCATGCGATGGTTGAGAGCCTGTTCCCTGATCCAGCGATCACTTCCTATCGACATGAGTCTCCTGTTCTGGAGGTGGATTTTTACCTGCCGGAAAAATTTCCCGGCATTCTCGTCGGCGCGACGACTCATCTTACGAAAGCACCAAGAGGATTGACAATGGAAATCGCCCCAGCAGGTAGCTTGGCCACTCTCAGGGCCAGGGCAGGGCTAAAAAAACGGCCGGGGAGTGAGAGTTCCGGCTTTTGCCCGGTGGAAAAACGGGCGTAAATTCATTCTGCTGTTCCATAATCGCGGCAAAATCTGTACCATCACCACTGTAAGGCGTAGTACATTCATTAGCAGTCGCGCCAGCGAGGATACCCGATTGATTAAACAAGACATCGTCCATCAAGTAATCGAGCGCACGGGCCTACCGCGGACGAAGGCAGAGGCTGCGGTGGATACGGTCTTCGAGGGCCTGAAACAGGCCCTGGCCGCCGGTGAGCGCATCGAACTGCGCGGATTTGGCGTGTTCAGCGTCCGCGCCCGTAAAACCGGCATTGGCCGCAACCCACGGACTGGCACCGAGGTCAGCATCACCCCCGGCAAGGCCGTGCGCTTCAAACCCGGCAAGGAACTCCATTCCCTCGAAACGGGCGGCGCACCTCGCGCCTGAATGCACCGCAGCTAGAGCGACAGACGCGCCACGGGCAAGGCTAAGCGAATTGCCTGCAGGATCGTGTTCTTGCGCCCGAGATGACCGTAACTCCCCACAAAACCCTCTGAAATGACGAGGAAACTGGTGCGACCAATCTTCAGGGAGTATGGCCTCCCGGTGCTGCTGCTCGCTGCGAGTGTAGTGACCACGACGGCCAATGGCGCCCGCTTCATGCAGAATTTTCTTGAAGGCATGCCGCCAGTGGTACGCGACAGCGACTTGTGGCCGTGGGCCTGGGTGTGGAGACACAAGGACCTTTACATTCTTGGCTGGCCGTTTTCGTTTACGCTGCTGGGCATCCTGCTGGTCCACGAATTCGGCCATTACATCGCCTGCCGGATACACGGAATCAGCGCCTCATTACCGTGGATTCTTCCTGCGCCGACGCTGAGCGGCACGGTTGGAGCCGTGATCCGGATCCGGTCGCGCATTCCCAGCCGCAATGCGCTGATGGATGTTGGGATTTATGGTCCGCTAGCCGGTTATGTGGCTTCGGTGATCGCAGTGGGAGCAGGTTTTGCCCTGAGCTTCAACTCTGTGGCCGATGCGCCCGATGCAATCGTGGTGTTTGGAAGAGAACCGATCACGATTCGCGCGCTGCATGCTCTGCTGGCGCACTGGAACCCGGCAATCCCTTCCTTCGACCACATCGCGCCTCATCCCGTGCTGGTGGCGGGATGGATTGGCCTATTCATCACGTCGCTCAACCTGATTCCAGGCGGCCAGTTGGACGGCGGGCACCTGCTCTATGCGATCTCTCCGCGCACTCATTCGCTGTTTACCAAATTGCTGCCTTTCGTTCTTTTCCTGGCTGGGGCGGTTTACTGGGTGGGCTGGATTTTGTGGGGAGCTATTCTGCTGATTCCGGCTATGCGCCACCCGAGCGTTCCGGTGGAGACGCATTTGAGCCGAGGGCGGCTGGTTCTGGCTTTCATCGGGCTCGCCATCTTTCTGCTGACGTTTACGCCCACGCCGTTTGAGGGCGACTCGCTGATGCAACTTCTGCGCTCTTAGCCCATCAACGGAACAATCAAGTGAGTTGCTCTGGTGGCTCAAAAGAGCTTGCTGCGGCTGAATTGTTTTGAGCATTCCCGGCCAGCTCGCTTTTCCACTCCTGGCGAGTGTGCCGCACCCCCGGAACGATACAATCGCACAAGGCTGGTTGCTGTTCACCGCCCAGCAAAAGGAGCGCGTTCACGCATGGGTTACCAGGTTCTGGCCAGAAAATATCGCCCGCAGCGCTTTGCCGACGTGGCGGGCCAGGACCACGTGACGCGCACGCTGATGAACGCGCTGAGCCAGAACCGGATCGCGCACGGATACATCTTCTCAGGGCATCGCGGGATTGGAAAAACGACCATTGCGCGCATTGTGGCGATGGCTCTGAACTGCCGAAACGCAGTTGGCTCGCCGGAAAGGCCAACGCCGGAACCGTGCGGGGTTTGCGACTCCTGCATTGAGGTAAGACAGGGCAACGCGGTGGACGTGATCGAGATCGATGCGGCCACCAATCGCGGCATTGATGAGATTCGCGAACTGCGGGATGCGGCGCGCTACGCCCCTGCCCGCGATCGCTACAAGATTTACATTCTCGATGAAGCTCACCAGATTACCGAAGCTGCCTTCAACGCGCTGCTGAAGACGCTGGAAGAGCCGCCTGCGCACGTGATCTTCATGATGGCGACGACGGAGCCGGAGAACATTCCGCAGACGATCCGCTCGCGCTGCCAGCACTTCAGCTTTCATGCGGTCAAGTTCGACGACATCCTGACGCAGTTGAAGACGATTGCCGAGCAGGAGCAGGTAACTGCCGAAGAGGCGGCACTGGCATTGCTGGCTGAAGCCGGCGACGGCTCCATGCGCGATGCGCTTTCAATCATGGACCAGGCCATTGCGTCGGCTCCGATGGAGGACGGCAGGCCGGTGCTTTCATCGGCGCAGATTCGCGAGTTGATGGGCGCAGTGCCGAATGCAGTTTTCGAACGGCTGCTTGAGGCTGTAGCCGCCGGACAGAGTGCGGAGCTGATGGAGCAGCTGAACCTGCTGGTGAATGCGGGACATAGTCCCTCCTCTCTGGCTCGGCAGATGGCTCGCTACCTGCGCAATGCTCTGATGGCGAAGCTGGGCGGCGAACAAACCGAGCTGCTGCAGATTTCATCGGACGAGCGGGCGCGCGCGGTGCGCACGGCGCTGCTGTTTACCGAGGAAGAGCTGACGCGGAATCTGCAGCTTGTGCTGCGCACATTTGACGATCTGAATTACCGGCAGGAGCAACGGTTCCATCTCGAACTGGGCCTCATCAAGCTGATCCATGCGCAGCGGCTGCTGCCGATTGAAGAGTTGCTGAGCGGCGTGGCGAGTGGCGCGGGAATGCGAAACACTGGAGCTCCGAGCGCGCCGCGTGCTGCGGCCGCAAGCCCTTCACGGCCGGCAGTAACCCCTGCGACAACACTCGCCCCAGCAGCGCCGTCGATCTCGCCGTTTGGAAGCAGCGGATGGGGCTCAGGCCCGAGCATGAAGCAAAGTGCTGCATCGAGCGCCAGTGGCGGAGATGGATCGCAGTTCACCCGGCTGTGCAGATGCAGGCGGAGGTTGCGAAGGCTGCGTCGAATCCACCGCGTGTGCCTGTTGCGTTTTCGGCCGTTGGCTCGCCGGCTCTGGGATTTGCATCGACAACAACCATGACGGAGGGAGCGTTGGCGATGGCTCCTGAGCCGGCGCCGGCTAAACCTCCGACCGCTTCCTCTGGCGGAACAGCCCCGACGATTGATTCACTGCGCCATGCGGTTGGATCGGCACTTGTGAATGCGGGTCACGGCTCGGCGGCGCAGTTGCTGGGATCGGGTAGCTGGGTTCTCGACAGCGCGAGCCTTCGCATCGAGGTTCCGGGCGTGGGCAAGAAAATGCTGACGTTGACTGTGAATGCAGCAGCCGAGAAAATCATCCGCCTGGAGTTGCAGAGGCTGGGAGCGCCGGCCCGGTTCATGGTGGTGCCGGGCGAAGGAAGCGTGCAAGCGGCTCCTTCAGCGCCTCCCCTCGCGGGGAGTGTTCAAGAGGCGGCTCTGGCGCATCCAATGGTGCAGCGAGCGAAGGAGATTTTCAACGCGGATGTGCGCAGCGTGGTGGATCTGCGTCAAAAGTAGCGAGCCGAGTTTGAGCAGGCCACCAGAATCGACGCACAGGAAAAGGCTGCACAGGAGAACAAGAAAATGATCAATCCGCTGAAAATAACGGAGATGCTTTCGCAGGCCAACCAGATGCAGGAGGAAGTGCAGCGCAAGCTCGGTGAGGCGGTGGTTGAAGCGGAGAGCGGCGGCGGTGCGGTGAGGGCCACCATGAACGGGAAGAAGCAACTGCTCAGGCTGCACATCGACCCCTCGGCTGTGGTTGGACTTTCAGGTGGCAGTCCTGACGTGGAGATGCTGGAAGATCTGGTGGTGGCGGCGGTGAACGCGGCAGGCAGCAGGGCGGACGAGATTATTAAAACGAGCCTGCAGGGAATGCTGGGTGGACTCAAGATTCCCGGGCTTGGCGCCTGACGTCTTTTTGCATGCTGTGCCAGTTGTGAGAAGTACGGAGGCGACCCCTTGTCACGTTACGCCGAGCCGATGGCGCGGCTCATTGAAGAGTTAAAGAAGCTACCGGGTGTGGGGACCAAGAGCGCCCAGCGGTTTGCCTTTCATATTCTGCGTGCGACGGATGAAGACGCCGCGTCGCTGGCCGATGCGGTGCGCGGATTAAAGGCAAGCCTGCGGCTGTGCTCCATCTGCAACAACGTGACTGACATCGATCCGTGCGCATACTGCGCCAGTCCGACGCGCAACCAGCGGCAGGTGTGCGTGGTGGAAGAGCCGACCAGCATTGAGGCGGTGGAACGTTCGCGTGGATTTCAAGGGGTGTATCACGTGTTGCACGGAACACTCTCGCCGCTTCACGGTGTCGGCCCGGACCAGTTGCGGGGCGGGACGCTTGTAGCTCGGGTGGAACGCGGAGAGGTAGACGAAGTGATCCTGGCGACGAGTCCTACGCTTGAAGGCGAGGCGACCGCGAGTTGGTTGGCTGGCGCATTGCGCGGGCTGCCGGTGCGAGTTACGCGCATTGCGACGGGGGTTCCGGCGGGGAGCGATATTGAGTATGCCGACGAGGTAACGATGGCGCGCGCTATGGAGGGACGGCGCGAGGTTTGAGCCTGAGTCGATTGGTCCTCATTTAATCTTGGGGTCCGAAAGGCGCGATTGGAAGCTGATTCTTTCCTACCTATCGCTAGCCAACCCACGGGCGAAGACCTGTTCGTGGGGACCCCGGCCATGCGATGGATGGGGCACCCGGTCAGGCCTCGCATACGCGCGAGTTTTTTACGGTTCTTGGCATCCCACTAAAGTGTTTTGACAAGCGCTGTTCAGGCGTGATGTCTTGAAGGTATGGGTGGCGGCGATTGCCGCCACAATCCATTTACGGGGATGGGCGATCTTTGAACATGGGGCCGCCCGGTTCCGGAGAGGTCACAGATGAAGGTGCATACGAGAATTACCGGGGGAATTGCCATCGCCGCCGTTCTGCTGTCGGGTGCGTGGGCTTCCGGGCAATCACAGAAAGATTCGAAGAAGGGTGCAAATAGCGGAAATCCGCCAGCGGCGACGCCGGCGAACACGGCGTCTCAAACGGCCACTTCGGGCGCGAGTGGGCAAAAGGGCAAGTCCGGCGGCATGCAGAGTGCGCAGTCGAACCCGATGTACAAAGAAAATAAGATGGAGGGCACCAATCCGCTGTTTGAAGCCCACGATTCTGTGGGCAAGCGACCCGCAGGAACGCAGCCGGCGATGCCCGAAGACGCTCGCTACAGGCCTGGTAACAACAAGACATCCACGGCGGTGCCGGCCGGTGCGGCCAGTACCGTGGAGTACAAGGACCCGGAGGACATGACTACGCGTTACAGGCCCGGGAATAACAAGACGACCACGGCGGTGCCGGCCGGTGGGGCCAGTAACGTGGAGTACAAAGATCCGGAAGACATGACCACGCGCTACCGGCCGGGAAACAACAAGACGACCAAGGCGCCGGCGGCGGGCGTGAACAAGAATGACGAGACGGTGGAGTACAAGGATCCGGAAGATACGGCGACCCGGCCCAAGGCGCCTGAAGGCAAGACACAGAATCCAAATTAGTGCCCTGTCCCTGCGATCTGTTGCGCCGATCGGATGCCGCGAGCTTGAGGTCCACCCTGGACTTCGCTCCGGGATCCGGGGCAGCCGGTGCGAGCCCCGAAAAACATCAAGTGAAGTTGGTTCTTTTCCACCCATCCGCCGGGAAACATTGCGGTTAGATGGGGCACACGCTCCTAAATCCGTGCACAGGCTAGGGCGCTTCGTGGGTTGCCGTAGAGGAGTTGGCTTGCATCCGATTGGGAGAGACCGAGTTGCACGATGAGATTGTGGCGGCTGGCTTGCATGGTAATGGCGGAGCCAACAAGGTGGGAGCCGTCCTGTGAGCGGGCTATGCCGTCTTCGCCGATGGTGACCATGTTGCGACCGAGCGTGTACGTGCCGGGGCCGAGGCCGGCTGCGGAGATGGCGTCGGTGACGACGATGGAGCGATCGAGGCCGACCAGGTCGAGATAATTCCTAAGGGCGAAGAAGGGGATGTGTGCACCGTCGGCGATGAAGGTGAACCAGAGTTTTTCGCGGAGAGCGAGTGCGCGGTTGAGGATGTTGTCGTGGCGGGGCAGGATGGCCGGGCAGCCGTTGCCGAAGTGGGTGAACATGGTGAGGCCTGCATCGATGGCTGCGCGCAACTGATCGAGCGAGGCGTTGGTGTGTCCGGCGGAGACGACGATGTTGCTGCTTGCGAGCATGCGGGTGACGCGCAGGCCGGGGTCTTGTTCGGGGGCCAGCGTGACAAGACGCGTGAGGCCGCCTGCTGCGTCGAGGAGGCGTTGCATCGCGGAGACATCGGCCGTGAGGACGGCGTCGGCGGGATGTGCGCCGCGATATCCATCGACGGGGCTGAGGAAGGGCCCTTCAATGTGGATGCCACTCAGGATTTGGCGAAGGGCGGGGACGTTTTCGCGGAGCGTGACGAGAGCGCGGAGGCGGGACTCCATGACGGGAAGCGCGTCTGTGATGATAGTGGCGAGGATTCCTTCAACACTTTGCGCGGCGAGCTCTGCGCAGGCCGCGCTGACGCGGGCGGGGTCGATATTGTCGCTGTTGAAGTCGACGCCGGCGTAGCCGTTGACCTGAAGATCGAAGTAGGACATGGTTTGCCTGCTGCGATTGTAGTTGGGTGGGCGTGCAGTAGGGATCAGGGTTCAGAGGATCAGGGATCAGAAAAGCGCGAGGGGGTAGTTCCTTCTTCCCCGGTCCCCAAAAGCCAGGGACCGGGGGCACCCGCTTTTCATGTCGAATACGTACTCCCAGGAAGCTGCGAAAATAATTGTAAAAAATATTTGACATGGAAAACGAATGAGGTTATGTTTGCTCATGTCAAATATTTTTGACATTGAAAGGATTTGAAATGGCAATCAGTCTTTCGTACCGGGAGAAGTCACTTTACGCCTCACTTGTTGCGGAGCTGGTGGTGTATGGCCCGTACTTCTTTCTGCATCACGAGAACACTGTCAACAAGGTCGCGGGCATGATCGTCGCGATTATCGTGCTGCAGATTATTCTGCAATCGCTGATTGCCGCATTTACGCGCCATCGGCTGACGGACGAGCGGGACAAATTGATCGAGCTGCGCGGCTATCGTGCGGGCTATCTGACGATTGCGTCGCTGATGGTGCTGGGGCTGGGCGCGTTGTGGTTTCACACCGCCTCCGGCGATTTTCAATTTGAGAGCCGGATGGTGGGACTTCATTTTCTGAATGTATTCTTTGGCATGCTGGTGATTTCGGACGTGGTGAAGACGGTGACGCAGATTGTTGCTTACAGGAGATCGATCTGATGCCGGCCATTCGCAACCAGATCCGTGAACTGAGGGCGCTCAAGAACATCACGCAGCAGGAACTCGCTGATAAGGTGGGAGTGACGCGTCAGACGGTGATCGCGATCGAGCAGGACAAGTACTCTCCGTCACTTGAAACTGCATTCAAAGTAGCCGGCGTGCTGGGCGTGCCGATCGAGCAGTGTTTCCAATATGATCCAAAAGGCAAGCGTTAAGTGGCAGAATGAAGTTAGTGCGATGACCTTATTTCATCCCCTTTGAGAGAAAGGAATTGCAATGACTCCACGTGGATTTGATGGACCTTTGTACATTTTGCCGTTCGACCATCGTGGCTCGTTTGAGACGGGCATGTTCGGGTGGCATGGCGCGCTGGATGAGGAGCAGACGGCACAGATTGCGGCGGCGAAGCAGGTGATCTACGACGGCTTCAAGGCGTCGCTTGCGGGCGGCGTGAAGCAGGATGAGGCCGCAATCCTGGTAGACGAGCAGTTTGGAGCGGCGATCTTGCGGGACGCTGCGGCCAGCGGCTACCACTTCGCCTGTCCGGCTGAGAAGAGCGGGCAGGAGGAGTTTGATTTTGAGTACGGCGAGGATTTCGCTGCACATATCGAGAGATTTCATCCGACCTTCTCGAAGGTGCTGGTGCGCTACAACGCGGAAGACGATGCGGAGATGAACGCGAGGCAGCGCGAACGGTTGCGGCGGCTGTCGGACTATCTGCAATCGGCGGGGCGGAGCCTGTTCATGTTTGAACTGCTGGTGCCTGCGACGAAGGCACAGCTCGACAAGTTGAAGGGCGATAAGAAGGCTTACGACCTGGAAGTTCGGCCGGGCTTGATGGAGCAGGCGATCACAGCGCTGCAGGATGCGGGCGTGGAGCCGGACGTGTGGAAGATCGAGGGTCTGGACCGGCGCGAGGACTGCGAGAAGATGGTGGCCACGGCGCAGCGCGATGGGCGCGAGCGTGTGAATTGCATCATTTTGGGGCGCGGCGAGAACGATGAGAAGGTGCGCGAGTGGCTCACGACAGCTGCGGGGGTGGATGGGTTCATTGGATTTGCGGTGGGCCGCACGGACTTCTGGGATCCGCTGACGGCCTGGCGCGCCAAGATGAAAACCCGCGATGAGACGGTGGCGGAGATCGCTGGACGGTATAGGGAGTTTGTGGATTTGTTTGAGAAAGCGCGGATGGGTCGGACGAAGGCTTGATCTCGGACAAAGCGCGGCATGATCCCCGCGGTGATGCTTGCGGCGGCTGCACGCGCTACGATATTCCTTGACGCCCGATGGGCGGCTACGGGAATTGGCGATGGCTACCAAAAAGAAAAAAGCGAAGTTGTTGCGGTGCCCTACATGCGGGATGCTGGTGCGCATGGAGGATGAGGACTTCCCTTTCTGCAGCGACCGCTGCCGGAAGATCGACCTTGGAAAGTGGGCGATGGGGGTCTACAAGATCAGCTCGCCGGTGCTCGATCCTGAGGTGCTGGAAGACCTGGGCGGCCTGGGATCAGGGAGTGGCGGGGAATCCGATGAAGACTGACGGACCCGCCTTAGTGAAAGTGGAAGGCCAGCAACACACGACGTGGGCGTTTGTTGTGGCTACGTTTTTTGGCGCGGGGTACGGGAAGCCGGGGCCGGGGACGTGGGGCTCAGTGGCTGCGTTGTTGCTGTGGGCTGCGTATGCGTGGCTAGCGCATCCGACGGCGCTTGGGCTGATGGTGGCGCTGGCGGTGGGGATTGTGATTTCAATTGCCGTGGGGGTTCCGGCGGCGACGATTGCGGCGCGTGAGGTGGGTCGCGAAGATCCGCAGTTTGTGGTGATCGACGAGGTAGCGGGCCAGTGGATCGCGCTGCTCGGCTGCCCGGCAGACTGGAAGCACGGACTGATTGCGCTGGTGCTTTTTCGGCTCTTCGACATGACGAAACCGCCGCCTGCGCGTCAACTTGAAGACCTGCCGGGCGGCTGGGGGATCGTGTTCGATGATGTGGCCGCCGGGCTGTATGCTTGGGGTATAGCAGCGTTGCTGCGCATCTGGTTTTGAAAGTTCGAATCATGGCCCGCACACCGGCACAATCCGTCCTGCTTGAACCCCGTATCGATGACGTTGTTCCCGCGGCTGCGTTGCCTGGTGGCGAGGTAGAACTCAAGGGCTCGCGGCTGGGTGCGGATAGAAATGGCCCTCCGGCGGTGCTGGTGGGTGGCGCGCCGGCACAGGTGCTGATGAGCAGGCCTACACGGCTGGCATTCCAAGTTCCGGCGGAGGCGCAAACCGGGATGATTGAGGTGCGCAACCCAGCTGGCGCGAGCAATGCGGTTCCTCTGCGGGTGGCGCGGCAACTTTCAGATGGGCTGCATCCGGTGACGAGTCCGGCAGTGAGCGGGTCGGGGATGGTGTACGCAACAATCTCTGGGCCGCGCGGGAAGCAGACGCCTGTTTCGGTGGTGCGGGTGAGCCCGGACGGGCACGGAACACCATTTGTGACCGGAATTCTGAACGCAACGGGACTGGCCTTCTCGCCCGAGGGGGATTTGTTTGTGACCTCGCGCGCGGAGGGCAATGTGTACCGCGTGGATCCGGCAGGTGAGTTTACCGTCTATGCCGAGGGAATGGGCGTGGCGACGGGCGCCGCATTCGATGCGCAGGGCAATCTCTTTGTGGGCGACCGCTCGGGGACGATCTTCAAGATTAATCCGGAGAGGCAAATTTTTGTGCACGCGACACTGGAACCAAGTCCGGCGGCCTATCACCTGGCCGTGGACTCGAAGGGAACCGTGTATGTGACGGCCCCTGCGTTGGGGTCGAATGAGGCGATCTGGGCGATTGAGCCGAATGGCGACACGCGCGCATGGTTTCGTGGGCTTGGGCGACCGCAGGGCCTGGCGCTGTCAAAAGAAGGCGACATTTACGTGACCGCATGCCTGCATGGACAGCGGGGACTCGTGCGGGTGACAGCCAAGGGTGAGGCATCGCTGGTTCTGGCGGGATCGAATCTGGTTGGGGTTGCCTTTTCGCCGCTGGGGACGGTGATTCTGGCGACCAATGAGGCCGTTTTTGATGTGGATCTGGGCGTGGAAGGGCTTAGCCTTTTTTAGCTTCCAGCGTCTTGCTTCCACCTTTTAGCTCTTAGCTTTTAGCTTCTAGCTTCTAGCTTCTAGCTTCTAGCTTCTAGCTTCTAGCTTCTAGCTTCTAGCTTCTAGCTATTGGATTCTGGCTTTCGGCTTGCTGGCTGCGCGCGCTTGCTTTTTTCTGCTGATGATTCTGGGATTCTTACTTCAATTTGCATCTGTTCCTGGAGGCGCGATTGACGATTGCGCAGACGCCTGAGACTCCTTACTACGCGGTGATTTTCACCTCCACGCGGACCGCCGAGGATGGCGGCTATGAAGCGATGGCTGAGGCCATGGTGAAACTGGCCGCCGAGGAGCCGGGCTTTCTGGGCGTGGAGTCTGCGCGTGAAGGGCTGGGGATTACAGTGTCGTACTGGGAAAGCCTGGAGGCGGTTGCAGCGTGGAAGCAGAACTCCGCCCACCTGGTGGCGCAGGCGCGCGGGCGCGACGTTTGGTACGAGACGTTCAAGGTCCGCATCTGCAGGGTGGAACGGGACTATGAGTTCCACAGTTCACACTCGCTTTAGAATCTGAAAGTTACATAAAATCAATTATGCAGTTTTGATGCATAAGCAGGAAAAGCAGTCAAAGTGGGATGTGGTTATGCAGTTTTTAGACAGTTCCCAGATCCGGGAAAGGCGCCGAGAGATCGGGGCCCTCGTTGTCTCAGTCTGATTGTGGTTTAGGCAGGCCTGCAGTTTTCATGTGGTTTTCGGGCACGATCCCTGGCCCACCAACGCTCAACTAACTGTTAGTCAGTTGGAAGTTCCTTGCAAGGGTTTCTTCAGCGCCAGCACAGTTTCAGCACCGACCAGCCGCAGCCTCAGGCCAGGAGATTGCGTGGTTCGTTGAGCTTGGCCAACGCTGCTGTTCTATGTAGCGCAGTGTTCATGCGCCTGGCAGAAATCCAGTACCAGTGACTGCGAAATGTGTAGAATCCCCCTGTCTCCGCCACCTGCGGCTTTGGGCGATTCTGATTCTTGTTTATCCGGTCAAAACTGCTGTCGAGATCTTTTGCCCATCTCACAGTTGGCGGGGAGCAAAGCATGCTACGATCTGCTCAACTGAAGCGTGAGCTTCTTTCCTCTGAACGTGAAAGGCAAAGGTCCTGGGGCTTTTTGAAGCCCAGGACCTTTGTCGTTTCCATGAATGGTTGAGTTAGCGTTGCTTTTCGCTACGAGTTGGCTTCAGTGTCTTCGAGCGGAATGGCGCTCTTGTTTGAGGTGAGCCACGTCTTGAAGCTTTGCAATGACGGGCTCACCCGCTCGGAATAAACGGCCAGGATTGATCGAGCAGTCGGGTTCGTTGCAACTTGCCATCAAAGCGACTATTTCATGCTTTTGATGGCGGAGCTTGGGTCTTCGCAGAGCTTGGCGGTTCGGACCCTCCAGGCGCCAGGCTATTTGAGCCCGGGGACTGAGTACTCGTGTCGAGTTTGTCCATCAGCATCGTTCCCAGGCTTTCAAGAACCCCTTGATTGTTCCCGCCGCCAACGACCAGAATCCTGGGCACGAAGGCGCTATTGCCGACCGCGAGTGCCTTAATGGCATTTACGAGAGCCGTGGGTCCTTTGCCCAGAGCTTCCACTTGCCGCTGATAGGCCTCGGCGTTTGCCAATCCAACCGCTCGAACTTCTGCTCCCTTTGCCGTACCGGTTTGCTCGATGTAAGTGGCCTCGCCCTGGGCTTCCTTCATTCTGGCCTCGGTCTTGTTGGTCTGGATGTCCACTCCGACCTTTGCCTTGGCTAGATCCACCTGCATGTCTGCGGTGCCGCGAGCTTTTTCCGTTTCGATGCGTTGGTCCTGGGCCTGCCTCTGCATCTTGAAGGTTTCCACTTCCTGATGCGCTACCTCGCGCTGGGTGAGAACAGTCACGAGTTGCTCGGGATAAACCACATCCTGGATGTAAACGCCTCTCGTCTCGATCTCGTACTCGGCGAGTTTCCCCTGGATGTAGTTGAATGCCTGCTCCTGGACCATTTGGCGGGTCTGGATAAAGGTGATCGCTTCCATGCCGCCGATCTTGTCGCGAAAGAGGTTGCCGACGGCAGCTTGAAGAACTTCGTTCACCAGGTTTTCCATGGAGCCCACCATGGAAATAACGCGTGGAGCTTTCGTGTCAGGAACGTGAATGAGAACCTGCAGGTCGATGCTGAACACGAAGCCTTCGTTGCTTTTAGCGATGATGGGCTCAAGGCGCGCATCAAGCCCATGAGCTCCTGTTACATCCTTTGCCCAATCGAGCTTGAGAATCGCAGTGAGAACGAGCTTGGCGTCATAAATGCGGGGATTGATCGGATACTTGCCGGTTCGTAACGCTTCCTGCCAGATGCCCTGATGGCCGGGGCGCACCAGGCTGCCGAACTTGAAGTTTGCGCCCGATGTGTCCTGAGTGGGCAGTCCAACGTAAGCCTTGATCACGGCAACCTGCCCCTGTTCCACAACCAGCATCGGTACCTGCTCCACGCGCACCAGGAATGGGTTCAGGTTGTACGCGCCGTAGAGCAGAGGGTCGTGCTGGAGGCCGATCTTTCCACCGGCTTCAAGGAACTTCTGAAAATCCTGATAGTTGTTGTGCTGATCGTTTTTGCTGCCGAGGATCAACGCCATCAGCTCGAAGTCAGTGATTCCGGCTTTGTCTTCAACTTCACTGACGTCCTTGAATCCGCCCAGGCGGCTGGCAATGGCGCCCGCCGGTAACGGTTCGCCGTCCAAAGTGGTCACCACTCCGATCATGTCAACGACTTTGCCGCCTTCGCCGGTTGGCTTGGGCGCAATGCGCGTTACATTGAGCTGCCACTCTTCAAGGCCGAAGGCCAGAAAGCTTAATTTGTTGACGCGTGCAAGGTAACTGTACTCGTCCGACACCGGCACGCCGAAGACCTGCGGCTTGGTGATGACCAGGAAGGCTACGGGGTGAATGGGCGCCAGCGTACCCGGAGAAAGGACCGGCCTTTGAACGCCCTTCTCGCCGCCTTTTTCGACGAATGTTCGAAAGTCGGTAAAGTTGCCGAAAGCTGCGTCGTACCTACCTGACTTAGCGCCGATGGGCGTGGGCTTGCCAACCTGCGCGATCACAACGCCGATCTGTCCGGCCGGCACCTGAACCCACGGATGCTTGGTGACAGCGAAGAGCGGCTTGAATTTGAAGCGCACGCCCGGCATCAAAAGATCGGCCTGGTAACCGGCTTCTCCTTCGAAGGCTACGGGGTTGTTGCCGGGCAGCTTTTTGCCGAATCTCTTTCGCACCAGTCCGATCTGAGTCGGGCCAATGCTGTAGAACGATGCGAAGACGGTGGCAAGCACCAGAAAGATCACCAAGACTATGAAAAAAGACGTAAGCAAACCGGTACCCTCAAACATAGAGCAACTCCTTCTTCAGCACTGAGTCGCCTGAATTGTACCGCCGCTGGGTGAATCGCGATGGAAATACCGTGAGAAGCCCGGCCGGGGACTCCCGAAGCTTTGGCGTCGGACCGAATGCAAAAGAGATTGCGAGCGGAGACACTTGTTGGATATTCTTCGTCAGCCGAGAGACGCAATGGAAATTCCGGTATATTGAATCGTTGCCGAAAATGACTTTAGAGCCATACCTGAAAGCCGGGTGAGGCCGATGCATGTGCGGTGGCTGGCGGAAGATCTGGTGGGGTCCTGACATTCCCGCGCAACCACCGAATCGCTGGAGAGAGCGGATGCTGCAATTGAATACGCCCAGAAAAATCTACGACGTCTGCATCATCGGCTCCGGTGCAGGAGGCGGAACTGCAGCCAAGGTGCTTACCGAGGGCGGGCTGAATGTGGTGATGCTGGAGGCGGGCCCGCGACTCAATCCTGACAAGGACTTCAAAGAGCACGTTTGGCCTTACGAGCTGGCCCATCGCGGCGCGGATGTGGGAGGCAAAGCACGCCACGAGATGAACACCGAGTTTATGGCGCCCAATGGGTTCTGGGAGATCGAGGGCGAACCGTATACGACTGCGCCGGGTTCGACGTTTCGCTGGTTCCGTTCGCGGATCGAAGGCGGCCGGACCAACCATTGGGGACGCATCGCGCTGCGCTTCGGCCCGGCGGATTTCCGGGCCCGTTCCATGGACGGCATGGGGGACGACTGGCCGATCACCTACGCTGAGCTTGCACCCTACTACGACAAGGTTGAATCGTATATTGGCGTCTTCGGGACGAAGGAGAATATCCCCAATGCTCCGGACGGCGTGTTCCAGCCGCCGCCGCGGCCGCGCTGCACAGAAACGCTGATCAAGAAGGCCTGCGACAGCTTGAAGATCACCTGCATCCCATCGCGCATGGCGATCCTGACGCAGCCGTTGAACGGACGACCCGCGTGCCACTACTGTGCGCAATGCGGGCGTGGGTGCATCGCCGCTTCTAATTTCAGTTCCAGCCAGGTGATGATTCCCCCGGCGCAGGCGACCGGCCGGCTAACCATGATCGCCAATGCCATGGCGCGCGAGATTGTCCTCGGCAAGACGGGAAAAGCAGAGGCGGTTTCGTACATTGACAAGACCACACGCAGCGAAAGCAAGGTTTACGCAAGAGCCTTTGTGGTGGCGGCCAGCGCCTGCGAGTCGGCGCGCCTCTTGCTGAATTCGCGTTCTCCAAGCTTCCCCAACGGCCTGGCAAACTCGTCGGGGGTGGTGGGCCGCTATCTCACCGATTCGGTTGGTGCAGGCCTGGCCGGGTACTTCCCGCAATTGGAAAAGGTTCCCCCGCACAACCACGACGGCGTGGGCGGGATGCACATGTACATGCCCTGGTGGCTGTTTGGAAAGAAGAACGATTTCCTGCGCGGATATCACATCGAGTTTGGGGGCGGGCGCGACATGCCCGGCGTGGGCGGCTTCGACGGAGTGTGCGCGGAGCATGAAGGGTATGGCACAGCACTGAAACAGAAGTGCCGCAGCTCGTATGGAAACTACATTGGGTTCGCCGGACGCGGCGAGATGATTCCCAACGAAAAGAGCTTTTGCGAGCTCGACCCCAGCGTGGTGGACCGTTGGGGCATTCCTGTACTGCGCTTTCACTGGCAGTGGGGCGAGAACGAGATCAGGATGGCCAGGCATATGCAGGAAACGTTCCGCTCCATCGTGGAAGCAGCGGGAGGAACTGTTGTCGGCGGATCTCACAGGCGCACGCACTCCGAGAGCATCTCGGTGGGCGGCGAAATCATTCACGAGTTGGGCACGGTGCGCATGGGTAACGATGCAAAGAGGTCGGCGCTGAACAGCCATTGTCAGGCACATGATGTGAAGAACGTGTTCGTCGCCGACGCTGCGCCGTTTGTCAGCAACCCTGACAAGAATCCGACGTTGACCATCATGGCGCTGTCGTGGAGGACATCAGAGTATCTGCTAGAACAGGCCAGAAAAGGGGAGCTTTCGTGAGCGGAAGGGCAGAGGGGGTTGTTTCGCGCAGAGGCGTTTTGAAGTCGCTGAGCTTGGGGGCCGCGGCAAGCTCGGTGTTGCGGGCCATCCCGCTTGAGGCTGCCGCCTATCTTCACGGCGTTATCCAAGCCGAACGCGCCGATAAAACCGGCGGCTATGCGACCAAGTTCTTTTCTCCGCATCAGTACGCCACCTTGCAGTTCCTGTGCGAAACGATCTTCCCGGCGGACGCAGAGTCGGGTGGCGCAATCGAAGCCGGCGCTCCGGAGTTCATCGATTTGCTGACAAGCGAGAATCAGGAATATCAGTTGAAGCTGGGCGGCGGATTGAACTGGCTCGACTCGATATGCGCGGACCGGTACGGCAACGCGTTTCTGCAATGCACACCGCAACAACAGAAAGAGATTCTCGATCTGATCGCCTATCGCAGGAATACGGAACGCAACACGGCATTGCGATACGGAGTTGAGTTCTTTTCGTTCCTGCGCGATCTGACATCGGACGGTTTTTTTACGAGCAAAATTGGCATCGAGTACTTGGGCTACGAGGGCAATACATTCCTGATGGAGTTCCCCGGTTGCCCGCCCGTGCCCGGTGTTTAACCGGCAGGCCCGGCCGATGGCGATTGCGACCACGCCCGATGTGCCGGGAATCGAAGATGAGGAGGTTCAAGCGGCAATGATCGCGCGCCTTCGCAGGTTGGAAGTTCATGGAATCCTGATGGCCGCGTGCCTTTTGGTCCTTGCAATCGCCACAGCGGGTCCGCATGCGATGGCTCAAAGCCCGCAAGACTCGGCAACGCCGGCAAGCACCTTCAAGGCGAACTGCGTGATTTGCCACCGGGAGGATGGAGCCGGAACGGTCCTCGGGAATCGCTTTCAGGTGAAGGACCTGCGCAGCCCGGAGGTTCAGGAAAAGACCAATGCGGAGTTGGCAGAAACCATCCGCGGCGGGAAGGCCAAGATGCCCGCTTTCGGATCTCGCCTGACTGGGGAACAGATTGCGCAGTTGATCGATTACATCCGGAGCAAGAAGCAATAGAAATTAACAACGTCACCTCTTCGGCCCCCGAAAAGGAAGGTGGGACCTCCGGGATACCGACGCTACAGACCTTATGGAACATCGAAAACCTTGAAGATCTTTCGCGTGGCTTCTAGCTTTTCAGGATCTCATCGACGGTCTGGATATCGACTAATCCGTTGCATCCGTAGATTGCTGGAAGCACTCTCTCCGCGGGGAAAGTTCGCCTGAGTTCAGCAACCTTTTCTGTTCCGGAGCGGTACGCGGGGAGATACATTCGGCCGAGCAACGGATGCCGTCCCCAGGCGCCGGACAATTTATCGGCGCGTTCTGCCGTGACCAGAAAATCACGTCGAAGCGTGGTGGCCACTTCTGCCTGCTGTCTTTTTTCGCCCCATGTCAGATAGGACGACTGGTTCTTGGCATCATCCTGCAAGAGAGCAAGCAGCACGCCGATTTGCAGGTCTTCGTCCGGCAACTGTTCCACTTCAGTGACGTCATGCGCGATGAGTATCGCATTGTTGGCAATTCCCTCAAAAAGGGTGGCTGCGCGCGTGTTCATGGTGAGAACCGTAGCCTCGAAGCCGGCCTTGCCGCGGACGTACAAGTCCTGCAGGTAGGCAAAGGTTGTCACATGCCCAGGCACAACCTCGTGACTGACGAGCTGTTCGAATTCCGGATAGGACATCTGCAGCGAAGCATTGATCTCGTAGGTCGCTTCGTACTGCGGAGTGCCATCGGCGTTGCGTGCCCGCCCCAGATAGTTCATTGAACCGGAAAACCAGGCCTCCTTGATCGGTAGGAAGTCGATGTTCGCCCGCGGTACCCGCGCAAGCTCCGGGGGAAGGTAAGGCAGCAGGTTCTTTGCGCTGAGATTGTCAAAATGCGCGATCACGGCTGCGCCC
Source organism: uncultured Acidobacteriaceae bacterium (assembly GCA_963765025.1). Lineage (GTDB taxonomy): Bacteria > Acidobacteriota > Terriglobia > Terriglobales > Acidobacteriaceae > Telmatobacter. Next base: position 31,197 of record CAVXVM010000181.1, read on the forward strand.
AGTGCGCGCACGGAGGCCATCGGGACCATGCGCTCCCGTCGCCAGTTATCGACTGCCTCCAGCAACCCTTCCGCATTCGACACGGCGTAACCGGCGCGGCTCAGCAGCTCGGTCAGCCGTTCCCGCTTCTTTTCCGGCCAGGAGGGTTCAGGCGGCTTCGCCGTCGACGCCTCGACTGCGCGAGCGTACGGCACCGGATCGCCCTTGCCGATGACCTCCATGGCCAAGTCCCACATGACCTCGAGAGAGACGGCAAGCCCGATCAGATAGGACTTGCGCAGCCCCTGGAGCTTTCCTGCTTCTTCGCGCACTCCAGCAATAGCTTTAGGAAGGTCTACATGGCGCAGGTACTCTTCGACCGCCTCCCGGTCGATTCTCTTGCCTGCTACTCCGCCGGATTCCCGCACCATCGAGGCAGAGGGATGCGTGTAGGCTGCAGGCAGCGGCTCATCGGAGAACCATGAATCGGCGATGAATCGCCCTGTGCCCGACGGACACATGACGTCGCCGCCCCAAAGTGTGTCAATGCCGAGAACAGCGTCGGCTACGTACTTTCCTGCTTGATCCATGACTTACACCTTATCCTTCCTCACTGAATAGAACCATACATAGAAGCAGAGACCTACAAACAGCAGTATTGAGACCGATTGCGAGATTGGGTTGTTCATGTAGAACGGGGTTTGAATCAGATCTTCCCGATACCAGGGGAAGAGCCGCAGTGATGCGCCCAGGACGCCTCCCAGCGCACCGCCCGCCATAAGTCCCGAGGCAATAATTAACCCACGCTCGCGAATTCGGCCACCCTGCTCGGCGCCGGCCTTATCCGAACGCCTGCTGATCAGGTGTGACATGATTCCGCCGGCCAATATGGGCGAGGTGAGCCCCAGCGGCAGGTAGATGCCCAAGGCAAAGACCATTGAGGACTTGCCGAGCATCTCCACAACGATGGTCACCATGGCGCCGATGCCAAACAGAATATAGGCCACCGGCTGGTTGTTCATGAAACCCACGACCAGGGCTTTCATGATGGAAGCCTGCGGCGCTGCCAGAATCTGGCGCGTGTCTCCCGGCGCAGCCTCTCCGAACTGATAGACGTGGGCCAGCAGGATGATTGTCAAGCCGGCGGTGATGGCCGCGGCGATGACGCCGATAAACTTGCCCTTCTCCTGCGCCGCCGGCGTCGAGCCAAGCCAATAGCCGGCCTTCAAATCAGTGATGAATTGACCGGAAACGCAAAGGGCCGTGCATACCATGCCCGCAATGGCCATCACGAAAAACATCCCAGTGTCTCCCGACAAGCCAAAGCTCAACAGCACGACAGCGGAGATGATGATGGTTAGCATGGTCATGCCGGAGGCCGGATTGTTGGCCGTGGTGGCAATAGCGTTGGCGGCCACGGAGGTGAAGAAGAACGAGAACAGGAGCGTCAACGCCAGGCCCAGCGCCAATACCGTCCAGGAAACCTGAAGTCGTCCAAAAAAGACTGCGACGCAGATGGCGCCCAGGACAACGCCCAGCAACAGGGAAACGATGGGAATATCGCGGTCGGTCCGCTCCGTATGCGCAGCCTCGCCGTGACGGAAAGCGTGCAACGCAATGCCAAATGATCCGGCCACAATGCGCAGCGATTTGAGGATGCCGATGATGCCGGCCGTGGCGATGGCGCCGACGCCAATGAAGCGCACATAGTTGCGATAGATCTCCACCGCGGTCATCTTGGAGATGGGAATCATGGCCGGATAGAGAGAAATATCTGTATGGCTGCCGATGAACCAGATCATCGGGACCAAAACGAAGCTGGTGAGCACACTGCCCGCACAGAAGACCAGGGCACTGCGCAAACCCATCACGTAGCCGAGGCCGAGGATAAAGCCGATGGCGTCGAAGCTGAATACCATCCGGCCCTTATCAGCGAGGGTGCGAATCACCGGCACGAACTGCAGGTCAAGATATTCCTTCCACACATGAAATGTGGTGACCAGGAAGTCGTAAGCGCCGGCGACGGCGGTTGCCTGCAGAAGCAGTTTGGCCTGCGAGCCACCCTGCTCGCCGGTGACCAGGACTTCAGTGATGGCCGTCGCCTCGGGAAATGGAAGCTGGCCGTGCATCTCGCGCACGAAGTAGCGGCGCAGCGGAATAAGGAAGAGCACGCCCAGGCAACCGCCTGCCAGGCAGATGAAGATGGTCTGTACCGGGTGCGGGTCGAGGTGGAGGATATAAAGCGCGGGGATGGTGAAGACAGCTCCTGCCACCAGACTGCCTGAGGCGGCGCCGATGCCAGTGATGATGACATTTTCCAGAAGGCTGGTGCGGCGCCCGTATAACCGCGCCAGACCGATGGCGAGTATTGAAATGGGAATGGCAGAATCCATCCCCTGGCCCACCTTCAAGGCCGAGTAGGCAGACGCTACCGAGAAGATCACGCAGAACACAACGCCCCAGAAGACCGATCGCAGCGTTAGTTCAGCTTGCATCGAGTGTGCGGGCACAATAGGCGTGTAGGTTTCGCCAGGTTTCAGCGGATGGTAGGCGTTTTCTGGAAGAGATTTCGTGTCGGTCTCGTTCATCGATGGATGATACCCCTCTCGGCGATGCTCCGGGGCCCCAATTGTGCAGGCGTCTTAATTGACGCAGGCTCAGGCAGGTCTCCGGCGTAATGCGCCGTCTGGAACGAACTGCGCAGTACACCACTCAAACAGAGCCAAGTCAAGTACGGAAATCACATCGGCAAGTGATAGCCTCCCCCAATGCCATGACACTGATCCTTGGCGTAGGGGAAGCATCTCAGCCAGCGAGAAGTCTCCGTTTCGGTTCAAATGGCTTGAGAACCACTGCTAACGGAAGGCCACACGAGCAGGCCTTTTACTTTTGTCCCGCTACTTGACGCGGTCCAGTTAAATTTGAGGGGCCGATCACCTGTCGCGCTACACCGACTCCTCACTGCCACAACACATCGGGCAGGCCACCTGAGGATCATGGATGATTCAATCATTCAGATGGCTGCCCGGTTCACTATGAAGCACGAGAGATGCATCAACTCAAGAGAACCCTGCGCGCTTCGCTTTCAGGATCGTCGACCATGCGGCATTCATTGTCGAAGATCATGGTCCTGCAACTAACCGGATCGGTCGGTGTCCAGGCCAAGCCTGGCTGGCTGGGATTCCCGGTGCGGGCAAAGCTCGCCCACGCTGTGGCCATCTTCTTTGCCAGCGCCTGCGCCTCAGGCGTGTTGCCTGTTCCCTGCTCGCAGCGCCTGGTGTTGTCGAAGCAGAATTGGAGCTCAGCCGTATGCCACGCGCCGGCGTCCTCAAGCATCGGCGACTGCCAGGTGAAGTAGTACGCATAAACCGGCGCAGCCTTCTGCTCATATTTCAGCCTGGACATTTTTACCACATTGTTGCGCATGCCCAGGCCATTCAAGCCACCGGCGCCGGCGCACATGTACGAAAGCGTGCGAATGCTTTTCTGCGGATACGCCTTCTTTAACGCGGTCGCGATGGCGGTTGCCTTGTCTTCGCCGTATGCTTTGACAAGGTTGGCATGCCACTGCGCCTCAGTGGGGCGAGAAAGCATATGGTTGCCCTCCTCGGTCACCGAACCCATCAGCATGGGCACGTTCTTCGAGATTTCTGGAGCAGCATCGAAAAACGACCGCATGTTTATATTCCTGCCGTCAACGCAAGGTGACCATCCTACTCGTGGCACTCCAGGAGCTCCGGGGCCAGGGAAGCCCTGCATGGGAGGATTGATCTTGGCGGCGGCAGCGTTGCCTGCGGTTACCAGCTTCGGCCACTCCATCTTCTGTAGCGACGCAATGTCGGTTGGCGCCAGGCCGAGGTCTTTCATCATGAGCCGCGCGACTTCAATTTGCTGCTCTTTGGTCGGGATGTTTCCACCGCCGCCCGACTGTGCCGAGGCGCGATGGATCAATCCCTCGGCGGCCGGCATGCCAAGCAGGGTGGTCACCTTCGATCCGCCGCCCGACTGGCCGTAGATCATCACCGTGTCGGGGTCCCCGCCGAAGTTCGAAATATTCTCACGAACCCACCGCAGTGCGGCTACCAGATCGGTCATGCCCACGTTCACGGAGTCTTCATAGCCGGAGCCTCCAATCTCGGAGACGTCGAGGAAACCTAGAATGTTCAGGCGATGATTCACGGAGACCTGAACGACATCGTGGTGGCGCGCCATCTGCGCGCCTTCATGCGAGGGCAGTTCGTAGGAAGACCCGAATGAAAATCCTCCGCCATGGATATAGAACATGACGGGACGCTTGCCGGTCAGGTTGGGCGTCCAGATATTCAGCTTGAGCATGTCTTCGCTTTGCCAACCGTCGTCCCAGTCCTGCAGGAAGGTTTGCTCGATTCCCGTCCAGTCATGAAGGTTTTGTGGACAGTTTCCGCCGTAGATCAGCGCGGGATACTCGTCCTTCCAGGGCACAGGAGGTTTGGCCGGCAGCCATCGGTTTTCTCCGCCGGTGTTCTGCCCATAAGGGACGCCCTTGAAAGTCAAGACGCCGCCATCGACGAAACCACGCACCTTTCCGTACTGAGTATTGGCGACTGCCGTGCGGGGCGTAGAACAGTTTCCTGGCTCCTGCTGGTGAGCTGCGGTTTTGATGCTGTCGGAAGCCTGGGCCTGGTTGGTCATGGCCAGACCCATGCCGGCGGTCGCCGAAAGGATCAGTGCCTCGCGGCGGTTCAATCGAACGCGATTCTCAAAATCTGATTTTGACATTGCATTATCCTTTCATGGAACCATTGCAAGGTATTCTACGGCGATTAAACGTTCTCAGCGTTGAATGCGTGAACGCCACTGACGACTGATTGAACAGTCGAAGGATCCAACGTTCCAGCGGAGCAGCAGTGGTGCAAATTGGTCAAAACCCCTGCGCCATGTCAGCCACTCGTACGCGGGCTATCCAAATATCCGCATCAGGCCTTCAGGCTTCAGGTCTGGCTCAAGGATAGCGCGGGGTTCGCCCAGGTTGAGGCACAGCGCTTCAGCGGCAAGATGTCCCGAGCGAGCGGCGCTCTCCATGGTCGAGGGCCAGCCGGTCCGAGTCCAGTCGCCGGCGAGAAAGCAGTTGGGCCACGGGGACACGGCGGACGGCCGCGAGGCATCAACGCCGGGCGGAACGCCGAAGGTTGCGAACACCTCTTTGACGAGCGCCACCTTCTGGAGCTTCGCCTCTTTGACGCGAGGGAAAAACTCTCCAAGTTCCTCGAGCGCTTGACGAATGGCTTCCTCTCGTGGCAGTGCCGCAAAGGCGCGCGTCGCACTGACAACAAGCTCGATGTAGTGCCCTCCACGGTCGGTTTGCAGGCGCGACTGGTTATACATCCAGTGGATTTCGCGATCGAGCAAAACTGCATGTTCGAGCTCTGCGATTTCGCGGTCAAACCACAAGTGCACACTGCAGATGGGCCAGTGCTCGTGCTGCTCAATCTGTTCAAGAAGTACTTCAGCGCCCTCTGCGGGGGGCATTTGCGAAATCAGTTTTGCCGTGGCCTCAAAGGGCAACGCGAGAACCAGAAAATCAGAGACCAGCGGACCCGCCGGCGTCGTCAGCGTCCACTGCGAAGTCTCTTCATCCCACTCGGCCCCTGCGACGGAAGTGTTGAGATGGACGCTGCCACTGCGCTCCTCGAGAAACGGAAACACGCCGGAGTAGAGTTCGCTGAGCGGCACGGTGCTCATGCCCATGCTGCCGGCAAAGGCTGAGTTCATGAACAGTTCGCGCACCACCTTGGCCGCATAGGGCAGAGCGATGGTGTCGATCTCGGCGTTGAGAGCGCTGGCGATCACCAGGCGCCAGAAGCGCTCGATGGCGCCCCGCGTCTGATCGTTGCGTCGGAGCCACGCGCCAAGAGATTCGTTTGAACTGGCGGGCACAGGGCGCATGAGTGCCGAGAAGGCGCGGGCCAGTGCGATTTTGTCTGCAAGCGAAAAGGCATGAGCGGAGAGCAGCTTCGGCAGTCCGTGCAGCGGCGCGGGAAGCCAGCTCGGCCCGAGCAGAGACCGTCGCCCTCCAGGCTCGATCATGGTCATCTCGGTGGTCCAGTGGATGCGATCGGCAACGCCGATGCGGCGATAGAAGCCCACGAGATTGGTGCAGCAGCCGAAGAGGACATGCTGGCAGTTGTCGATGACCTCGTTGACGCCTGGATGCAGGTAGGAACTTGCGCGCCCTCCCAGATAGCCACGGCGTTCAACCAGGCGTACGCTGAGTCCCGCCTCGGCCAGCGCGCAGGCCGCGCTCATGCCGGCAACGCCGCCGCCGATGATGGTGACGGTGACGGTTTTCTGCGGAACTTTCAATATTGTGCTCATGGAGACAGACGCGCCCAGGTCATACGCGTCAACCCTACTGCCAGAATAGCTAGCTTCGTCCGCAGAGGCACAGAGGCGCGAGTGGAAAACACATCGAAGTCCGTGCGTTCGATACGGTTGAGGAGCGCATGGTAGATGGATACCAGCACCTGCATCGCCGGGCGGCTCTCGGCGTCGATGTAGGGGAGCAGCGCTTCGGCTGAGCGGTAGTAATTCCCCGCGCGCAATGCAAGATCAACAAGCAGCGCGCGCTCCTCGGCTGTTGGCGGCGCGCCCTGGGGCCGGTGCAGCAACGAGTCGAGCGGGACATTGTGAGTCGCCAGATCTTCAAGAGGAAGATAGACGCGATTGCGGGCCGCGTCCTCCGCCACATCGCGAAGAATGTTGGTGAGCTGGAAGGCGATGCCGGTTTCCTCGGCGAGTTTCTCGGCGCGCGGATCGGAGTAACCGAAGATCCGAATGCAGACCAGTCCAACGACCGAGGCCACCAGGTAGCAGTAGCGGTAGAGGTCCGCAAATGTGGCGTAGGTGTCGGGCGCGCCTGTATCGGCGCGGTCCAGATCCATGGTGACGCCCGCTACCAACTCATCAAGCAGGCTGAGGGGGATCTTGAAGCGCGTGGTGGCGTCGCGCACGGCCATGAAGACGGGGTCTGCAGTCGGCTCTCCCCCACAGACAGCGCGCCATCCCGCGAGCCACGCATCAAGGTGCATGCGGCGGTCTGCAATGGAGAAACTCTCATCGTCGGCCAAGTCGTCGGCCCGCCGCATGAAGGCGTAAATGGAACAGATTGCATTACGGCGTGCGCCGGGCAGCGCGATAAATGCGTAATAGAAGTTCTTGGCTTCACGCCGAGCAATCGACCGGCAAACCTTGTAAGCCTTGTCGAGAGTGAGACCGTTCAATGCAGATTCCTGAGTCAAGCCGCCTTCTCTCAAGAGACCGTGCCGAGGCGGAGGAATGGGAGCGCCTTGCCTGCGAGGGCGTGGAGCGCGAGAAATAGTTTGGTTCTCTTCGAGATGGCCGGGCGCGCGGTGAGCACGTCAAAGTTGTGGCGCTCTACGGCGCGCAGAATCTCAAGTCCGCCTCGGCTGAACAGGTCGAGATCGAGCGCCAGATCGCGGTTGACCATCTCGATGAGGGGCAGCCCCTGAAGAAAAAGGGCGCGCGCGTAGTTAACTTCGTGCTTTAGCAGCGCGCGGAATTCCGAAGTGGCGATGCCGGCGGCAATGGTTGAATCGCTCACGCAGAATTGCCTCATGTCGTCCTGGGGCAGGTATACGCGCCCCCTTGCGAAGTCCTCGCGCACATCCTGCCAGAAGTTGGCCAGTTGCAGGGCTGAGCAGGTTGCATCCGACAGCGCAAACTTTTCTTCCGATGCTTCTCCGCAGGCATAAAGCACCAGGCGGCCCACCGGGTTGGCCGAGTAGCGGCAGTAGCCGAGCACATCGCTCATGGATGCGTAGCGGGTGACGACTTGATCCTGGCGAAAGGCGGTAAGCAGGTCAGCGAATGGCTCCTTCGGAATGGAGCAGGCACGGATGGTTTCGCTGAGCGCGACAAAGACCGGATGACGCGCGCGGCCCTCGTAGCAGGCATCCAGTTCGTGGCCCCACAGGCCAAGCAGCGCGAGTGCCTGTGCCGTCGAGCCTACCTCATCTCCCAAATCGTCAGAGACCCGGCAGTAGGCATAGATGGCGTGTAAGTGGGGGCGCAGCGCTTTGGGCAAGAACCATGTGGCTACATGAAAGTTTTCATAATGCGTCTCAGCCAGATTGCGACACCAGGCGCGCGCTTCTTCGAGTGTTGGCGCAACGGCCGGAATGCGATAGGAGGCGGGGAGTGCAGCCCAGCCACGCGCAAGCAGTTCTTCGCGGTCGTTGGCTCCGGCCTGCGATGGGGCTTGCCTCTCCAGGGCGTTCTTGTCCGGTTGCATGGTTGCGGCGGTCACTCAGATCACCTCACGGGACAATGGCGGTCTTGATCTCGCTGCTGCGGTTCATCAGCTTCTCAAAGACGCGGTTGAGTTCGTAAAGGTGAGCATGGCCGGTGATGAAAGCGCCCGCCTGGAACCGGCCGCTGGCGATCAGGTCCAGCGCCTTGCGGCAAATGGCCGGGGTGTGGTGGAAGGTGGCGCGCAGAGTGATGTCGCTGTAATGGATGCGGTTGGTATCGAGCGTCACGTGAGTGTTGGCCGCGCAGCCGCCGAAGAAATTCACGGTGCCGCCTTTGCGCACCAACTCGACCGCCTCCTGCCATGCTTCAGGCACGCCTACCGCTTCAATGGCGATATCGACGCCGCGATCCTTCGGCGTGAGCGCGCGTGTTTCGAGGATCGCCTTGCGAATGCTCGTGGCCTGCACCACGTGGGCAGCGCCCAACTGCTTTGCCGCTTCCACCTGACCATCGTGTTTGACGATGGCGATGACTTCGTAGCCGGCCAACGCCGCCACGTGCAGAATCATCAACCCGAGTGGTCCACCACCGATGACGGCAACAGTGTCGCCGGGCCGCGGACCGCAATCCACAAAGCCGTGGACGGCGCAAGCGAGTGGCTCCGTCAACGCTGCATGTTCCAGCGGAACGTGTTCCGGGACATGAAGCGTATTCTTGGCGACGATGCGCTCGGGGATGCGGATGAATTCGGCGTAAGCACCGTTATTGAAGAGCAGGTCGTCGCAGAGGTTTTCCTGTCCCCGTTCGCAAAAATAACACTGGCCACAGGGGGCGGAATTGAGCGCCACCACGCGGCCGCCGGGCGCAAAATCTTCCACACCTTCGCCCGCTTCCATCACCGTTCCCGCCATTTCGTGCCCAAACAGGGCTGGCGGAACAATCATGCGCGCATGATAGCCACGGCGGAAGACCTTGAGGTCAGTACCGCAGGTGAGAGCAGCTCCGACCCTGACCACCAGTTCGCCGGGCCCGGCCCTGGGAACGGGCACATTCTCGATGCGAACATCTTCGCGGCCGTGCAAGACGGCTGCCTGCATTGTGCTTCGGTTATGGAGCAGCGCATGCTCGACAGTCTTGCGGCCCAGGCTGACGGCGGATTCAACGGTTCGACGTCCTTTGACGACTGCCTTATCGACGGTATTCAGGCCAGCCTCGACGACCGTTTCGACAGTGTTGAGGCCCCCCTCGACCACCGTCTCGACCGTCTTGCGGCCACCCTCAACGACGTTTTCGACCGTCTTGCGACCGCGGAGGATCGCGTCTTTCACCGTGGCCGCCATCAAATGCCCCCTACTTTGCTCCGCCGCCAAGTACTGGCTCAATCATAATCTTCATTGAACTGCCCTGGGGGTGGGATGCGATTTCGATGGCTTCCACCGCCTGTTCCATTTGAAAGCGGTGCGAAATCAACTGGGTAAGGTCAAATCCGTTCCGGTAGCCATCCAGAACCAGGCTCGTTACTTCATCGAGAATTGGAAATGAAGATGAGTATGAACCGAGCAGCGTCTTCTCGTCCACACAAACCGCCGCGGGGTCGATTGTGACCTCGCCGTGCTGGGTTTGGGCAAACAACATGACCTTGCCGCCAGGCCGGCAGGCGTCCATGGCCGTCTTGATGAGGGCGTTGCCGCCGACGGCCAGCACCACGGCATCCGCGCCACGGCCTTCAGTGGCCGCAAACACTCGTTCGACCACATTTTCAGTGCCGGCATGAATGGGTTCCTTGAGCCCGAACCGCGCAGCAATGGCGTGGCGCTCTGGAAACAGGTCAGAGGTGAGCACACGGGCTCCGGTGCGACGGGCAAGGGCCGCGTGCATCAGCCCGATGGGTCCCTGGCCGATGACCAGGACCGTATCGTCGGGGGCGAGTTTGAGGAGCTTCTGGCCTTTGAGCACCGTATTCAATGGCTCGATAAACGCGGCCTGCTCAAAGGGCACAAGCTCGGGAACGTTAACTACGCCACCGCCGGAGACGACGAAATCAAAGACCCGAATGTACTCCGCAAACCCACCGCCGGAAGGCGCAAAGCCGGCTGTTACGCCGGTTTTCAAGTAAAGCGGGCACTGAGAGGGCGTGTTTTTGCGGCAGTAGTAGCATTCGCCGCAGGGGACGTGATGGAAGGTCATCACGCGCTCGCCAACCGCGTACTTTGTGACGCCTTCGCCAACCTGGACAACGGTTCCGGCCATCTCGTGGCCGAAGATGCGCGGGGCCGAGTGGGAACCCATGTGGATCTTCTTCAGATCGGTTCCGCAGATGCCGCAGGTGGCCACTTTGATCAGCAGTTCGCCAGGACCGATCTCCGGCACAGGGACGGTTTCAACGCGCATGTCGTTGATGCCGCGGTAGACCACGGCGCGCATTGTGGTGGGGATCTTTGGTTTCGAGCTGATTTCAGCGCGTGAAATTTGAGTCGCCATTCTGGTTTGCGATAGCTCCTGTTTGCTTCAGATTTTCGAGCAGGAGGTCCCGGATGGCCTGGGAAGCCTTACTGCTATTCTCGCCCATCCTGATGAGCGAGGGCCAGTCCCAGGGCCGGAATAGCACAAAAAACAGCAACCGGGAGGTCTGGAAGTTCCCATCCGGGGTGATAAAGCGATTGAAATCCGGTAGATCCTCCGTGAAACCGTCGCTGACACCCTTGATGCAATGGAAAGGGATGCCTCGCATGGCAGCGAGACGGGCAACGGCGGCTGCCTCCATGTCGACAAGGGAGGCGCTGTAGGCGGTAGCCAGACGGAGTTTTTCGGCTCGGTTTGCGACCCGGGGACTGGTCACAAGCCACAGGCCAGCTGGCGCGCCTTGCGCCTGAAAGCGCTCTCCGGTGAGCATATCGATGACGCCGGTTACAGTGTAGGCGCGGCGCGGGTGCAAAGATGCCGACAGGGCTCCAACCCAGCCGACGGAGTACGCCGATGCAAGCGGGCCGTCCTTTTCAATTTCAGCGAAAGCACGGGTTGCTGCCTGCTGGCCTGGTCCCGAACATGCGGCAACCAATTCAGTGTCGCCCTGGCGCGAGCGCCAGAGATCGACGGGGCGGGAATTCGGAGCCTCTCGGCGCTCATGCTGCCAACCGTTCACCAGCGGTTTCAGTTCCCCGGACATGGCGGCGATGAGGCCGACGCGAGTCATGCGCGGGCCTGCGCCCCGTCCGGTGCATAGCCGTGGGCGCGAAACCACTCGATTGCCGCACGCATTGCGGGGTAGACGGGGACGATGCGGAATCCCAGTTCCTGCTGAGCATGGGCCGAGGATGCATACATTTTCTTGCGTCCCATGCGCACCTCTTCCAATGTGGCGCGCGGCTCCTTGCCGCGGATGCGCCCGGTAATCCACTCCTCGAAAAACGCGTACGTTGCGGCGACAGCAAAGGGGATCTTGACCTTGGGTGACGAAATGCCGGTGATGGCCGACATCTTGTCGAGAATCTGCTTCAGGGTGAGGTTTTCACCGCCCAGAATGTAACGGCTGCCCGGCGTGCCCATGGTGAGCGCTGAAACGTGGGCGCGGGCAACTTCGGAAACGTCCACAAGATTCAGGCCGGTGTCCATATAGGCGGGGAATTTGCCGTTGAGGAAGTCGACGAAGATGCGGCCGGTGGGTGTGGGCTTGGCATCGTTGGGGCCGATGGGCGTAGTCGGATTGAGAATGATGACGCGCTGCCCGGCGCGGGCGGCGGCGATGGCCTCCTGCTCTGCCAGAAATTTGGAGCGCTTGTAATGGCCCACCATATCGGCGAGGGAGACGGGCGTGTCCTCGTTGATGACGATGCCGTCGGTGCGGAAGTGCATGGTGGCCACTGACGACGTGTAGACGACGCGGGGCACGTGCGTTTCCCGCGCCATCCGCAGCAGTTCGCGGGTGCCGTCCACATTGGCCTTGTACATGGCAGCGGGATCGGGGATCCAGAGGCGATAGTCGGCGGCAACGTGTACGACGGCATCGCAGCCTTCAAGAGCATTCTTTATTGGTTTTGGATCAGTGAGATCTCCAGTGAAGGTATCGCCGGCGATGCCTTCAAGGTTGGCGAGATTGCTGGTTTTGCGGACGAGCAGGCGCAGCTGCGCGCCCTGCGCCGCGAAAGCACGAGCTACATGATGGCCTACAAATCCGGTGGCGCCTGTGAGAAAGACTTTCATATTTTTGAGTCGCTAAAGCCATCTTAAACTGCTATCGGTTTCAGAAGAGTCGCGGCCCCGGAATCACGGTTTGTCGGGTAATGCAAAAGTGCATTACAATGAAAACGAGGGGTGATCTTATGGCTATTGTGAGCACAACATCACGGGGGCAAGTGACACTTCGGAAGGAAATTCTGCGGCATGTCGGCATCAAGCCCGGGGAGAAGTTGGAGATCGAGCTGTTGCCGGGGGGCGAGTTTCGGGGCCGGGCGGTGCGGAAGAAGGGCAAGATCAGCGATCTCGCGGGCTGCCTGAAGGGCAAGACCAACGGCGTGAGGCTGAGCATCGAAGAGATGGACGAGGCCATCGGCGAAGCGGTCGTAGAAGAGTTCCTAAGAGGTGTGAAGCGATGAGAATGATCGCGGACACCAATGTTCTGTTGCGTTTCGTGCTGAACGACGATCCGGAGCAGTTCGAACTCGCGCTCGACACGATGGAGAAGTCGGAAGCCGTAGTGGTGACTAACCACGCGGTCTGTGAGATGGTGTGGGTTCTTCGCAGCCGTTATGGCGTTTCGCGTTCTGGGGTGGCGGCTACGATTCGCGGACTCCTCGATACGAGGAACGTTGTGCTCGACGCGTCTGCGATGAATGCCGGATTGACAACGCTCGAAGCGGGCGCGGACTTTGCTGACGGCGTGATTGCCCACGAGGGACGCTGGCTTGGCGGAGTGACGTTTGTTTCGTTCGACAAGAAGGCCGTCGCGGCGATTGCGAAGCAAGGGCTGAAGGCTGAATTGTTGGGGTGAGCGGAGGGGACTTTTAACGGCGACTGGCACAGGCCACATGATGGCCGACAAATCCGGTGGCGCCTGTAAGGAAGACTTTCATAGAGAAATGCTTACGCAAAGTTTCATTCTAATCTTTCATGCGCCCAAAAAACTTGTGCCCCCTGGCCGCGGCGCAAGGGGCAGATGATGATCCGAGCGTGGAGGTCTTGAAAACTCTGGCGGGCTACTGAACTATTCCAGTGATTCCGGATGCAGGGCGATATTCTTTTCGCCGGCGGCCTTCTTTTCGTTGTAGGCCTTGACCCAATCTTCCCAATGCTTACCGACAGCGCGGTCCTTGCCGCTGAATTCGAGGCGGGCAATCTCGGCGTAGCTGAGCTTGCGCTTCTCCGGAGCCTTAGGCGTAAAGTACATGACCCAGGAATCGGCCAGCGTGGCAGCCGTGTGCCGGTTGAAGATAAAAGCCTCAATCTTCTCGCCGGACTTGGTGGTGATGGTTACGTCTCCGCGATAGTCGAAGGCTTTTTCGAGAGCCTGGCACAGATCCTCTGATGAAGCGAGTTCGGGGACCCAGCCTTCAAGGACCTCATGCTCCGTTCCCGGCTTCAGTTCCAGTGATTCAACCTGCTCGAGCGTGTACTTGTGGACTTCTGCTGTCATGCAAGGGTCTCCTCGAGCTCGTGAAGCGGAGTCACGATCTGAACCAGCGTGGCGGGTCCGTGAGGTATGGGTTCGTCGAGCGATGCAAGCGCGTGCGCGTCAGGGTAGTTGCTGAACGTGCCTCGCACCATTCCCCAGAATCCCTTGAGCGAGCTGAATCCGTCAACCACCGAGGTCCACTCATAACCGCAACTGACCATGCAGTTGGCGCATTTTGGATTGCCGCTGCCGGCGCCATAGCCCGACCAATCAACTGACTCCGTGAGTTCCTTGTAGCTTTCGGCGTAGCCTTCCTGGATCAGGTAGCAAGGTTTTTGCCAGCCGAAAATACTGAAGCACGGCATGCCCCAGGGTGTGCATTCGTAGTGGCGCTCGCCCATCAGGAATTCGAGGAAGAGCGGTGACATATTGAATTTCCAGCTCGACTTGCGATTGGAAAGCATGGAGCGGAAGATCTTGCGGACGCGACCGCGGCCAAGAAAGTGATTCTGGTCGGGCGCCTTGTCGTAGCTGTAACCGGGCGAAATCGTCATGCCTTCGACGCCCATGCTCATCACATCGTCAAAGAACTGGCGCATGTCCTTGGGGTTGGCGCCATCAAAGACGGTTGTGTTCGTGATGACCCGGAAGCCGGCCGCTGTCGCCTTCTTGATGCCTGCAACGGCGATGTCGTAGCTGCCCTCGCGGCAGACCGACATGTCGTGGTGCTCGCGCAATCCGTCAAGATGCACGGCGAAGCTGAAGTAGGTGGACGGCTTGAACTCCTGGAATCTGCGCTCCAACTCGAGCGCGTTGGTGCATAGATAGACGAAACGCTTTTGCTTGACCAGGCCTTCAACAATCTCAACGATATTGGGGTGCAGGAAGGGCTCGCCGCCGGGGATGCACACGATGGGCGCATCGCACTCGTTCATGGCGTCGAGGCACTCTTTCACCGTAAGCTGCCTCTTGAGAATGTGAGGCGGATACTGCACCTTTCCGCAGCCGGCGCAGGCCAGATTGCAGCGGAAGGTGGACTCAAGCATGAGCACCAGGGGATAGTGTTTGGTTCCCTTGATCTTGTGCTTGATGATGTAGCTTGCGACCCTCAGAGCCTGCCGAGCAGGAATGGCCATGCGGTATTACCTCCAATGATGGTCAGTAAATACGTTCCGAGGTCCTGCTAGAGCCGGACACACCATTGGCGGAAAAGGCTGGAACGGCGGTGACGCGCCAAAAAATGCCCAAGGAACCCTGTAGGCTGATTATATCCCGGGGTAAGCTTCTGCCTTCCGCTTATCTATCGTCTATTTCCAACACCAGAGCCGAGTCAGGCAACCGTATTAGAGCCAGTAAGTTGAAAAATCGGCTAGACGGCCGTCTCCTCCAAATCGTGAGAGGATTGTCCAATCTGGACCAGGTTGCCGGCGCCGTGAGGCATGGGCTCACTCAGCAAGTTGAGCGCGTGCTGGTCAGGGTACTTGCTGAATGTGCCGCGAATCAAAGCCAGAAATCCCTTCATGGTTCCGAAGCCATCCATGACGGCCGTCGGTTCATAACCGCAGCTCACCATGCAGTTAGCACACTTCGGGTTGCCGCTGGCCACGCCGTATTCTTCCCACTTCGTTGTTTCCAGCAGTTCCTTGAACGACTCGGCATAACCCTCCTGGAGCAGGTAGCAAGGACGCTGCCAGCCGAAGATGCTGTAGGCCGGCGAACCCCAGGGCGTGCACTCGTAGGTGCGGTCGCCCATTAGGAACTCAAGGAAGAGCGGGGACATGTTGAACTTCCAATCGGGCTTGCGATTGGAGAGGATGGCACGGAACAGGCGGCGCACACGCGCACGGCCCATGAAGCGGTTCTGGTCAGGAGCCTTGTCGTAGCTATAGCCAGGCGAGAGGACGATGCCCTCGACGCCCATGTCCATGACTTCATCAAAGAAGGCGCGGACGCCGTTGGGCTCAGCTCCATCAAAGAAGGTGGCGTTGGTGGTGACGCGGAAGCCGCGCTTGACGGCCTCCTTGATTCCTTCGACCGCGATATCGTATCCGCCTTCGCGGCAAACCGAGAAGTCGTGGTGCTCTCGCTGACCGTCAAGGTGAACCGAGAAGGTGAGGTACTTTGAGGGTGTGAACTCCGGCAGGCGCCGCTTGAGCTCAAGTGCGTTGGTACACAGGTAAATGTACTTCTTGCGTGCAACCAGTCCGTTGACGATTTCGACAATTTGCGGATGCAGAAGCGGCTCGCCGCCGGGGATGGACACCATGGGCGCGCCACACTCTTCGACCGCGGCAAAGCACTCCTCGGGGGTAAGCTGCTTCTTAAGGATGTGGGGCGGATACTGCACCTTGCCGCAACCGGCGCAGGCCAAGTTACAGCGAAAGAGCGGTTCAAGCATCAGGATGAGCGGATATCGCTGCGTACGCGTAAGCCGCTTCCTGAGAACGTAGGTGGCAACCGTCCACATTTGTGAGATCGGAACAGCCATTGTTGATTTAACCTCCAGCGCCAAATGCAGCGCGATCCATTGCCCGCCGATAGGTCGTTAAGGCCAACAGCGGAAAAACATCCCGATAAAGCGTATAGGCGAGATAAAAAACCTTGGGGAATCCGGTTCCGGTGATGATGGCCTGTTGCTGTGCACCTTCACCCATTGACTCGTCCCAACTGCCGTCGGGTTGTTGACGTGTCAGCAGCCAGCGGACGCCCTTGGCCACCGAATCGGAACGATCATCGCCTGCGGCAAGCAGGCCGAGCATGGCCCAGGCTGTTTGCGAGGGAGTGCTGGGACCGATGCCGCGCGAATTGGGATCATCGTAGCTTCCGCAGCTTTCGCCCCAACCACCGTCAGGGTTCTGCACCATGCGGATCCACTCCGCCGCCTGCTGAATCTGCGGCTCGAGATGATCGACGCCCACCGCTTCAAGCGCGCGCAGCACCAGGTAGGTGCCGTACAGGTAATTGACACCCCAGCGCCCGAACCAGCTTCCATCCGATTCCTGTTCATTGAAGAGGAACTTGATGGCCTTTTCCACTTGCTTGTCAGTGCGGGTATAGCCGTAGTTCGCCAGCATCTCGAGAATTCTTCCCGTGATGTCCACGGTCGGCGGATCGAGCATGGCATTGTGGTCCGCGAACGGGATGTACTGGAAGATCATCTTGGTGTTGTCTTTATCGAAGCTGCCCCATCCGCCATTGCGGCATTGCATGGCCAGCACCCAGTCAATGGCCCGCTCGGCCACCTGGTGCTGATAGCGCTCGCGCGGGTTGTCAACGCGGTTAAGCGCAAGCAGAACCTGGGCCGTATCGTCTGTATCGGGGTAGAACTCGTTGTTGAACTCGAAGTACCAACCACCGGGCTCAACGCCCGGAACCTTGACCGACCAGTCGCCCTTATGGCGCACTTCCTTTGAGAGCATCCAGTCAGCGGCCTTGATGAGACGCGGATCGTTGCGGGGCACACCGGCCTCGCTCAACGCATAGACAGCCTGTGCCGTGTCCCACACCGGCGAGACACACGGCTGCATGCGAAACGTGGGCTCGGGCAAATCGTCACTGGCAGCCTGCTCAATGCCTAGCTTCTCAAATTCGTCGCGGGCACGAATCACCTGCGGATCATCCTCGGAGTAGCCCAGGCAGCGCAGTGCAATGATCGCGTTCAACATGGCCGGATAGATTGCGCCGAGTCCATCCGTCATTTCCAACCGCTCGAGCATCCACTTTTCAGCTTTGCGCAGCGCGATGGTACGCACCGGGCGCATGTGCACGGCCTCGGCCCAATGCATCATCCGATCAAGGATGATGAAGAAGTTGCGCCAGCTGACCAGCCGCTTGCGGTCACGGCGCAAACGCAGGATTGAGTTTGCGCGGCCGCCTACGAACAACTCATCGATTCCCTGCTCTGCGGGAATCTTCTTGTATGGTTTTTTGGCGTAGATGATCGCCAGCGGAACAAGAATGGAGCGGGACCAGGACGAGATCTCGTAGATGTTGAAGTAGAACCAGTTGGGAAAAAGGACAATCTCGGGCGGAATCGCGGGCACAGCGTCGTAGTCATACTGGCCAAGCGCGCAAAGGTACATCTTGGTGAAGGTGTTGCACGCGACCACGCCGCCGTGGGCAAGAATCCACTCGCGGCATAGGGTCAGTCGCGGATCGTCCGCTCCGACGCCCATGAGTTTGGCAGAAAAATAGCACTTCACCGACAACGAAATGTTGCCGGGGCCGCCCGGATAGATGCTCCAGCTTCCATCCTCGTTCTGGTAGCGCATCATCTCGGTAAATGCGCGCTTCAGCCTTCCGGGATCACCGCTTTCAAGCAAGGTGTGCAGGAAGATGTAGTCAGCCTCGAGCATGGAGTCGGCTTCTAGTTCGCCACACCAGTAGCCTTCAGGGTGCTGCCGGGAGAAGAGATGGTCCTGGGAGCGGACGATCGCGGACTCAACATCCGCCAGATCCGCATCAATCCGGCCAAACCGGGGTATCGCAGATTGTGACTTCGCCTGCTGAAAACTCATGCGATTCAAAATGCCTCAGTTTCTTCAATGCGAGCAATATATAAGCGATTTGAGGGCGCCAATTGTACCGCTGGACGCGCCCCCAAATGTGGTTCCCTGTGCTCAAAAAAAGTTGTCAGGCCCGAACTGGAACAGCCCCGTCGCCGTCTGCACATCCAATGGCCTGGATGATCTCAGGCGGTAGCCCAAAACGCACATTCTCGGGCATGACTTCTACCTCTTGGACGCTTGTGAAGCCATTTTGATGCAAATAGTTGACCACGTCCTCAACCAGAATTTCGGGAGCCGAGGCGCCGGCCGTGACCGCGACCGTGGAAACTCCGACCAACCATTCAGGATTGATGGCCTGAGAGTTATCAATGAGATAGCCGATGGTGCCAAGATTGCGCGACACTTCGACCAGGCGGTTTGAGTTGGAACTGTTTGTAGAACCGACCACCAGCACCAGGCCTGCATCGTGAGCCACGTTTCGAACCGCTACCTGGCGATTTTCAGTGGCGTAGCAGATGTCCTGCGAGTGGGGGCCGACAATGTTTGGAAACTTCAATTTGAGCGCATGGATAATGTCGCGCGCTTCGTCGAGCGAAAGCGTGGTCTGCGTCAGATAGGCGACACGATTGGGATCCGGAACCTGCACCAGATCAACTTCAGCCACGTTTGACACCACCTGCGTGACCTCAGGTGCTTCACCCAGCGTGCCTTCGATCTCATCGTGGTCGCGATGGCCGATGAGGATGAGCGAATAGCCTTGCTTGGCAAACTTGACTGCCTCAATGTGAACCTTGGTTACCAGCGGGCAGGTGGCGTCAATCACCTTCAGGTGGCGCCCCTTGCTGATCTCGCGAACAGCGGGTGAAACACCGTGCGCCGAGTAGATCACGCGCTGGCCATCGGGCACATCGTCGATCTCGTGGACGAAGATGGCGCCTTTCTCTGCCAACTCGTTGACAACATAGCGATTATGGACGATTTCGCGGCGCACGTAGATGGGTGCACCGAAGGTTTCAAGGGCGATCTTGACGATGTCGATCGCGCGCACCACTCCGGCGCAAAAGCCTCTCGGCTTCAGCAATAACACCCTCTTCTGGCTGGGGGAAGTCCCGGCGGCATTACCGTTTGGGATGGAATCAAGGACAGTTGTGGTCACATCATTGAGTATACCAATGGGCAGGATAAAAAACAGCGCAGATATGGGCGGGTAGGTCGATGTGCAACTGCGCCCCAAGGGAGAGCGGCCGCTTGCAACTCTCCTGAGTCAAACATAGGGTGAGGCGAGGGTTGCGAGCACTTGCATTTCTCCGGGTCGAGATCGGTGAACGAACTGTCAGCCCAACAGTGGGATTCGGAAAACTTTGTGCGCGCAAAATGCGCATCCAGTTTAACTGCTCCTTCTACTTCTTTTGCGCCGCAAGCGTGAGGACGACAGTCTTGTCTCCGGTCGAGTTGTGCACAGAGACCCTGCGTTGTTCGCCGACTTTGCCAAAGAGATATTCGTTGGCGGTTTCTCCAAGGTCCGGCGTGAGCGGCTTGCCGTTGACCGTGACAATTTCGTCGCCAGGCTTCAGGCCGGCGCTGGCAGCCGGCGAGTTCGCGTCAACAGCGGCGATCACGGCCTTGTCCGTTACCTTGGGGTAAAGTTGGAAGCCGATTCCGCCCAGGTCACTGGCCTTGATGTAACCGTAGGGCTCAAATTTACTGGTGCAGAGGCCCAAGGCTACCGGCGCGGCGGGACCTGCGCCCATGCAGGGGACAGTCTGATTTTCCCAATTGATGAGCGGCTTGACGACGACCATGAATCCGGAGACCTTTGCCGAAGGCGGCGCGGCTTGGGGAGCGCGGGCAAAACTGACTGGAATAACCGTGCCGGCTCGGCTCACCGTAAGTTGCAGCGTCTTTCCGCTCGCGCCGAAGCTCCGCTCGACAGCCAACTCGGAGGGCGGACGGCTGGAGGGTTTGCCATCGATGGCAGTGATTGCGTCTCCCACGGCGAGGCCTGCCTGCGCGGCCGGTGAACCGGGATCGACCTTGGTGACGACCCCGTCATTGCTTCCGGTGGTACTGATGGTAAGACCGCTCTGGCCCACGTCGGTGGTGGCAAGGAAACCGTCCTGTTGGCAGGCTTCGACGCACTTTTTGGCGACCGGAGCGGCAATGGGACCGATGCCGATGCAGGGCGCCTCCGCTCCCTGGGCATTGACGAGTTTCGTGGTGACGACCTGGGCGGCAGCGGGAACGTCCGCGGAGGGGGCGATCAAACCCATGAACAGAACAGACGTGAGCAGAACGGCTTGCTTGGGCAACAAGAGCAAGACCTCCGGAAGGGGAAGGAAGACGAAGTTCAATGTATCACGCAGTGTGAGCTCAGGACTCCGGCAGACGAAGAAATGTACAAGGGGACCCGGACGCGGGATGGATGGGGCGCCCTGCCCTGTTTACCGCTCATTGGGTCATCGCAGGCACTGGTCACAGTAGCTCAGACTCCTCAAAAGCCCCGCAGCATACTGTGAGCTATGAAAAAGATTCTGCTCAGCCTCGTGCTCCTCTTCTGCTTCGCAGTCCCGTATGCGGCGCAGGCGCAGGTGGTGATTGTAGTTCACCATCGTCATCACCATCACCATCATCACCCTTACAACAGAATGAACCTAGGCCAGTAAGTGGTTGAGAATCCCGTTGTCCCACCCTTGCCGCGTTTGTTTCCTCAAGGAGACACGTCAGGGATGGGGCACCTAGATGCGCAATTAACTTAGAAAAATCCAGGTACAAGCCAACTACCACCGATTCAGCCGTGTTTTCCTCAGTCGCTCCGTTTCCACGGTGAATGTACCCTAGTGGATTCTCCGACCGCGGCTAAAATCAGACTTAGCCATGGCTGAATTCACCCATCTCCATTTGCATACTGAGTACTCCCTACTGGACGGCGCTTGCGACGTCAAAAAGCTGGTTGACCGCGTGGCCGCGCTCGGCCAGAAGTCTGTCGCAATGACGGACCACGGCAACATCTACGGCGCCGTGCATTTTTTTGAGGCGGCGAAGGAAAAAGGGGTCAAGCCAATCCTCGGCTGCGAACTCTACATCTCAAAAAATGAGGACCACCGGGCTCCGGGCGAGGGCGACGACAACAATCACCTGCTGGTGCTGGCGCAGAACGAAGAGGGCTACCGGAACCTGATCCGGATTACGTCGGAAGCTTCGCTGCACGGCTTCTACCGCAAGCCGCGGGTGAGCAAGAACTACCTGGCGCAGCACTCGGAAGGGTTGATTGGGTTTTCAGGCTGCCTGAGCGGTGAGCTTTGCGAGCACCTGGTTGCGGGCGAGTACGAGAAGGCGAAGGCTACGGCGGCGCAATACCAGGACATCTTCGGCAAGGGCAATTTTTTTCTCGAGATCCAGGACCAGGGGCTGGAGCAGGAAAAGCGGATTCAGGATGCGCTGTTCCGGCTGGAGCGGGAACTGAAGATTCCCATGGTGGCGACGAATGACTCGCATTACCTTTGCGGCGAAGACTCCACCGCGCACGACGTGATGCTGTGCGTGCAGACCGGAGCCAAGGTCCACGACAAGGAACGATTCCGGTTCGACAGCGACCAGTTTTTTGTGAAGAGCGCCGACGAGATGGCGATGATGTTCAAGGACTCGCCGGAAGTATTGCAGCGGACCATGGAGATAGCCGAGCGCTGCAACCTGAAGCTGAACAAAGTGGACAATCCGTTTCCGGAATTTTCGGTGCCGGAGGGGCACACGATCGACAGCTACTTTGAGGAGGTTTGCCGCGCCGGTCTCCGCAAACGTCTCGACACCGCCGTCCGCCAACTTGAGCTGCGTGGAGTGCGCCGTGCTGATACGCATCAGTACGAGGCACGCCTCAACTTTGAAATCGGCATCATCAAGCAGATGAGCTACTCAGGCTACTTCCTGATTGTGTGGGACTTCATTAAGTACGCGCGAGATCACGGCATCCCTGTTGGCCCCGGGCGCGGCTCGGCAACCGGCTCGCTGGTGGCCTATGCCATGGAGATCACTAACATCGACCCGCTGCAGAACTCGCTGCTCTTCGAGCGCTTTCTGAATCCAGAGCGCGTTTCAATGCCGGATATCGACGTCGATTTTTGCATGAACCGCCGCGGCGAGGTGATCGACTACGTCACGCGAAAGTACGGTCGTGAGCAAGTGGCGCAGATCATCACTTTCAATACCATGGCCGCCAAGGCATCCATCAAGGATTGCGGCCGCGCGCTCGACATGCCCTATGGCGACGTCGACCGCATCGCCAAACTGGTCCCCCCCACTATCGGCATGACCATTGACAAAGCCCTCGAAGAAGTTGCGGAACTGAAGAAGGCCTATGACACCGACGCCCAAATCCGCGAACTCATCGATACGGCCAAGAAGCTTGAAGGGCTCGTGCGCGGGTCGGGCGTCCACGCATCAGCGGTGGTCATCGCTCCGCGCCCGCTCACCGAGCTGGTTCCCGTCGCCAAGACCAAGAACGACGAAATCGTCACCGCCTACGACATGAAGGCCGTGGAAAAAATGGGCCTTCTAAAAATGGATTTTCTCGGCCTGACCACACTCACGGTCATCGACGACTGCCTCAAACTCATCGAGCAAAGCCGTGGCGAAAAAGTGGATATCGAATCCATTCCACACGATGACGAAGAAACGTATCGCAGAGTTTTCCACACCGCGCTCACCTCCGGCATCTTCCAGTTTGAGTCCAGCGGCATGCGCGATATTTTGCGGCGTTACAAGCCCGACTCTGTTGAAGAACTCACCGCGCTCAACGCCCTCTATCGGCCGGGTCCCATGAGCATGATCGACGACTTCATCGAGCGCAAATGGGGCCGCCGCAAAGTCGAATACCTTGTCCCCGAGCTCGAAGGAATTCTAAAAGACTCGCTCGGCGTCATCGTCTATCAGGAACAGGTGATGCAGATCGCCAACAAGCTCGCCAGCTACTCACTCGGTGAGGCCGACCTGTTGCGCCGCGCCATGGGAAAGAAAAACGCTGAAGCAATGGCCGAGCAGCGCGACCGCTTCCAGAGCGGAGCCGCCGCCCTTGGCCATCCCAAAAACCCGATTGCGGAAATCTTCGATCAGATGGACAAGTTTTCCGGCTACGGCTTCAACAAGTCGCACTCCGCAGCCTACGCGCTTGTGGCCTACCAGACGGCTTACTTGAAGACCCACTACCCGGTGGAGTTCATGGCGGCGCTTTTGACGTCAGAAACCTCGAAGCCGGAGAGCGTGGTGAAGTACATTGGCGAGTGCCGCGAACTGGGCATAAGCGTGGAGCCGCCGGATGTGCAGATCTCAGGCGCGCAGTTTACGCCGTATGTGTCAGAGAACGGGCAGGCGATCCGATTTGGCCTGGCCGCGGTGAAGAATGTGGGCGGCAATGCGATTGAATCGATCATGAAAGCGCGCGAGGAAGTGGGCGGGCGCTTCAAGAACCTTTGGGAGTTCTGCGAGAAGGTAGACCTGCGGGTGATGAACAAGCGGGTGATCGAGTCGCTGATCAAGGCGGGAGCGCTGGATGCGCTGGGCAAGCGCGGGCCGCTGATTGCCGCAGTGGACAAGGCGATGGAGCGCGCGCAGAAGGCGCAGAAAGATGCGGCGCAGGGACAGACTGGGCTGTTCGGCTTGTTCAACGAAGGGCCGGCGCCGGGAAGGGATGAAGATGATTTGCCCCGCGTTCCCGACTGGGAAGAAGGAGTGCGGCTGGCGAACGAAAAAGAGGTGCTGGGATTCTTTGTGTCGGGGCACCCGCTAGACAAGTACGCAGAGAAGCTGAAGAACCTGACCGGCGTGATTACGACGGCAGAAGCGCTGGAGCGGAAGCCACCGGAGCGGAGATGGGGACAGCCGACGGATCCGGCGGATGAGTTGCTGGTGGCGGGAACGATCGTGGGCTTGCGGGTGCAGAAGAGCAAGCGGGACCAGAAGCAATATGCACAGGCGGCGCTCGAAGATGCGACCGGCAGGATCGATTTGATTTGCTTCTCGCGCGACTACGAAAAGCTGCAGGAGCAGCTGAAGATTGAAGCTCCTGTGCTGGTGCGCGGCGTGCTGATGGGCGACGAGGATGCGGCGCCGAAGATTTCAGTGAGCATGATCCAGGCGCTTGAAGATGTGCAGGTGAAATTGCCAGCCGGCGTGCGGATCCGCGTGAACCTGGACCGCGCGACTGAGGAAATGTTTGCGGAGTTGAAGAGCGCCGCGGATGCGGCTCCAGGGCCGGGCAAGGTGATGCTGCACCTGGAGAAAAAGGGCGAGTGGGCGGTGATTCTGGAGCCACCGGGCATGAATGTGGCCGCGGACCGAAGCTGGGTGGCGCGAGTGGAAGAGATTGCGGGCAAGGGATCGGTGCAAGCGGTGGGATAGGTTCTGTTGCGGCGTTGTTGAAGGGCGCGGCGAAAGGGACGGATGCAATATCGACGGCTGGGCAACGGGCCGCTGGAAGTTTCAGCGTTGAGCTTTGGCACATGGTTGACGGTGTCTGGAGGCGTGGGGCGGGAGCAGGCGATCCGGTGCATTCATGCGGCTGTGGATTGCGGGATTACGCTGTTCGACACGGCAAATCAGTATGGCGCGGGCGAAGCGGAGCGGGTGCTTGGCGAGGCGCTGAAGAGCTTTACGCGCGATCGTTATTTAATTGCGACGAAGTTGTATTTTCCAGTTGGCGATGAACCGGATCATGGGTTGAGCGCCGCGCAGATCGAAAAACAATTGGATAGGTCGCTCACGCGGCTGGGCGTGGACGTGATCGACTTGTACCAGTGTCACCGGTTCGACAAGGAGACGCCGCTTGAGGAAACAATGACCGCGCTCGAACGCGCCGTGAAGTCCGGCAAGGTGCGGGCCATCGGCTTCAGCGAGTGGACGGCAGAGCAGATCGACGCGGCGGCAAAGATTGCGGGGGCTGAGGGGCTGGTTCCCTTCTGTTCAAGCCAGCCGCAGTACTCGATGCTTTGGCGCAAGCCGGAGAGCGAAGTGTTTGACGCGTGTGCGCGGCATGGCATCGGGAACCTGGCGTTTTCTCCACTGGCGCACGGAGTGCTGACGGGAAAGTACAAGGCGGGCGAAGCACCTCCGCCAGGAAGCCGCGCGGCCAGCGAAGAGATGAATCAATTTATGGAATCTGCGGGGCGGCATTACCGGTCAGATTATCTGCTGGCTGCGGTGGAGGAGCTGAAACCAATTGCCGCGGAGTTGGGGCTGACAATGGCGCAGACGGCGCTGGCATGGGTTCTTCGCAGGCCTGAAGTTGCTTCTGCAATTATCGGAGCGTCTCGGCCGGTGCAGGTGGTAGACAATGTGCGCGCAGTGGGCGTGACTCTACCGGGTGATGCGCTGAAGCGGATGGACGAGGCTGTGGGGCGGGTTGCGGTCTGGGAGTAGGTGGGCCGGCGGCGCGAAAACCCGACTGCAGATCGTTCGACTTCGCTCAGGATGACCAAAAATTCTAGAAGAACGTCTGGACTACATCGACAACCTGAAATGTTGAGTCGAGCACCGGCAGGGTGCGCCACTTGTCAAAGGTGAGGCAGGGATGCGCGATGTCGAAGGCAATCATGTCACCGACGCGAATGTCGTCTTGAGGGGCGATCGACATGTAAGCGTGCTGGTCCATCATTTTGGTGAGCGACCAATTGGCCGGCGCGGGACTTGGCGCGGAGGCGCCGGGTCGGTAATGGAGCGCAGGCGTGGGAAGGCCGGAGTCGAATGCGGCGTCGCGCTTGCCGAGAGAGACGATCGCGCGCTCAGCCTCAGGAATGGATTGCACGTAGGCCCAGATGTGAAGCGCGGGCTCAAGACCAGAGTGCATGCGCCGGGCGATGGGATTGTCGGCGAGGATTCTGGCCTGTGCCTTGCGGTAAGCGCCGACGTCGTGGGTGAGATAGCAGCCGGGACGCAGAATGAGTTCGACAGCGGTCCCGAAGCCGGCGGCGGAGAATATTTCTGCGACGACGTCGTACCAGGCGGATCCTGCGCCCGAGAGGATTGCGGGCGCGCGATGGAAACGGCCTTCTGCGAGGAGGGTGCGCATGACTTGGACTGCGCCCTCAAGAAAGGCGCGGATAGAGGGCTCGTCGTCGAGGACGCCCTCGTACAATTCAACGCCACAGAGCTCAATGGATTGG